>JAZQYT010000212.1:0-3629 GCA_045633665.1 Eubacteriales bacterium
AGGACGAGCCCCCCATGCAGCCTGCTGCAAAGAGAGCAGGGGCTGAGCAGCCCGATCAAGCGGTATCCGAGGAGCTTGTGGAGCAGATCCCCGAGCCTCAGCCCGAGGAAGAGGAGATCGCCATCGACCGCGACGCACCCATGGAGGAATTTGAGGTCGATCTGGACGACGGCACGGAGCCGCTCATGACCCGTACCCGCTCCCGTAAGGCAAAGAAGGCCGAGCCCGAACCCGAGGACGATGCCGATGCAATGCTTGACGAGCTGCTGACCGACGACGAGGGCGCAGAGGATGCCCCGACGGCCGAAGCAGAGGACGTTTACGTATTCCCCACCACCGATATGCTGGCGGCAGGAAACGCTTCTTATCACACCAGCGAAGAAGAGGTGGCAGCCAATACCGAGGTGCTGCGCCAGACCTTGGAGGATTTCCACATCCGCGTCAAGGAGGTCACCTGCTCCACAGGCCCTACCGTTACGCGCTATGAGATCAAGCCCGAGGCAGGCGTGCGCGTGCGTGCCATTGCCAACCTTGTAGACGATATCGCGCTGGGACTCGCAAAGTCGGGCGTGCGTATCGAAGCGCCCATTCCCGGTAAGGCAGCGGTCGGCATTGAGGTGCCCAACGACAAGCCTGCAACAGTATATTTGCGTAACCTTTTGGAAAGCCCCGAATTCGTTAACCACAAGAGTAAGGTTGCCGTCTGCCTTGGTGCGGATGTTTCGGGCAAGCCCGTTGTATTCGATATTGAAAAAATGCCTCACCTTTTGGTTGCGGGTGCAACCGGTATGGGTAAGTCGGTATGCATCAACTGCCTTGTCATGTCACTGCTTTATAAGGCAAGACCGGACGAGGTCAAGCTGATCATGGTCGACCCCAAGAAGGTAGAGTTTACCATGTACCGTGACATTCCGCACCTGTACTGTCCCATCGTCAGCGATCCCAAAAAGGCCGCAGGCGCTCTTGCCAGCGCAGTTGCCGAAATGGAGCGCCGCTTCTCCTTGATCGAGGAGGTCGGTGTGCGTAACATCACGGGCTATAACGAGATCACCAAGGACGATCCCGAAAAGGAATATCTGCCCAGGATCGTCATTATCATCGACGAGCTGGCTGACTTGATGATGACCGCACCCGACGACGTGGAAACCTGCATCTGCCGTCTTGCACAAAAGGCAAGAGCTGCAGGTATTCACATCATCATCGGTACGCAGCGTCCGTCCGTTGACGTTGTGACGGGCTTGATCAAGGCAAACATTCCTTCCCGTATCGCGTTTACCGTGTCCTCGCAGGTCGACTCGCGTACCATCATCGACGTGGGCGGTGCGGAAAAGCTGATCGGCCGCGGTGACATGCTGTATGCTCCCGTAGGCTCTGCAAAGCCGCAGCGTGTACAGGGCGCATTTGTTGCGGACGGTGAGGTCGAGCGCGTGGTCAACTTTGTCAAGACACAGAACGGCTCTGCGAAGTATAACGATAACTTCACCCGTCAGATCGAGGAGGAGGCTGCCAAGTGCGGCAACTCCAAGAAGGGCGGCGGCTCTGACGGGGGCGACCTTGGCGGCGTCGACGGTGAGGATGAAAAGCTGTGGGAGGCTGTTGAGGTTGTCGTGACCGAGGGCAAGGCTTCCACCTCCATGCTGCAGCGTTACCTCAAGGTCGGCTACGGCAGAGCGGCAGGACTGCTTGACCGCATGGAGGAGCTGGGCTTTATCTCAGCACAGGACGGCAACAAGCCCAGACGCGTGCTGGTGACCAAGCAGGATCTTGACGAGCTTCGCATGAACGGCAAGGCCGATTAATCCACGGAGGTATCTATGTATCCGTATATTATCATTGATCTTGGCGAGCAGTTCCGCTTGGGACTGTACGATATCTGCCTGATGTTGGGTATCCTGACTTGCCTTGTTTTGTACCGCGTGTTTGCGGACAGACAAAAATTCAAAGCCAAAATTCAAAATTTTGCACTTCTGACCGGAATTGCTGCCATCGGCTGCGGATATTATGCCGCGGCCCTGGTGCAGACCTTTTATAACTGGAAGGATGCTCTCGGTACCGAGAAGGAGGCCGATTTCTGGAGCTTTTGGGGATCTGGCGCGACCTTTTACGGCGGTCTTGTGGGCGGTGTGCTCATCTTTATTGCAATTTACTTTGGCATTGGCGCACTGCTCTTCAAAAAGAAAGAGAACATCCATCAATTTTTCCCCATAGCCAATATCGCGGGCGCGGTCATTCCGCTTGCGCACGGCCTTGGCAGGATCGGCTGCCTGATGGCAGGCTGCTGCCACGGCGCGGTCTGCGAGCAAAAGCAGTGGTATACCATCAAATTCCTGCAGCTGTATACCGACGGAACGGTCAAGGAATTCTATGCAGTTCCCGTGCAGCTTTTCGAGGCGATCTTCCTGTTTGCGCTGGCAGCCGTCATGCTGTGGCGCGTGATCAAGGACAAGCACTATAACCTTTCGATCTACACAATCTCTTACGGCGTTTGGCGATTTTTTGCCGAGTATCTGCGTGCAGACGCGCGAGGAGAGGGCATTATCCCGTTCCTTTCTCCCTCGCAACAGACTGCGCTTTTGCTGATCGCGGTGGGCGTAGGCGTCATTTTCGTGGAAAAGTACGTCAGAAAATATACAGCACGCGTCAAGGCTGCAGAGCAGGATGCCGCGCAGCCCACGGAGGAGTGAGATGAAGAAGCCTTTGCTTGGCCGTAAGGTCTGCATGACCGTTCTGATCGTCTGCGTGGCCTTGGTCGGTGTATATAAGTTGTTTTTTGCAAAAACGGTGGCGGACAGCGCGCTGATGAGATCGCTGATCTCAAATGATCTGTACCGCGCCCCCATCCTGGATACGCTGGTCATGGACGGCTTGGGTGCCGTTGTGTTCGTGTGCATGACGCTGTATATGGGCTATCGCGTGCTCAATCCCTTGCAAAAGCCTATAGGGAAGTCACTTTTGTTCCTTTTGCCCTCGTTGGCGGTGGCGATCAATAATTTTCCCTTGATCGGCCTTGCCACGGGCAACGCCTATGTCACCGATCCGATCGGCGGCGTGCTGATCGTGGCGGCATATTGCCTTGCCATTGGCATGTTTGAGGAATTCGCATTCCGCGGATTGTTCTATCTCATGATATTGGACGGCAGACGAAGCAGTACAAAGCAGATCTTTTGGACGACTGCCGTCAGCAGCGCGGTGTTCGGCCTTGTGCATCTGGTCAATCTGGCCATCGGGGCAAGCCCCGGGGCAACGCTTTTGCAGGTGGGGTATTCCTTCCTGATTGGCGGCATGTGTGCCATCGTGCTGCTCAAAACCGCCAATATCTGGTATTGCGTGCTGTTGCACTTTGTCTATGACCTTGGCGGCACCATCCTGTATCTTGGCGGCGGCGTGCGCTGGGATACCGTGACCGTGATCATTACCGCTGTGCTTGGCGTAGCGGTTGCCGTTTTCATGGTGGTCTCGCTTTTGCGCGTCAAGCCCGAGGACGTGGAAAGATTATTTCCCGAAAAGGAAATCAAACCCGAAGCCGAACCCAAAACCGAATGATTTTTAACAGCCGCGGCACCTGCCCCGGCTGTTTGGTTAGTCAAGGTAGGAGCGGGCGGCCATCGGGCGTCCGCACCCGCATTCGA
>JAZQYT010000213.1:0-3833 GCA_045633665.1 Eubacteriales bacterium
CGCACTCGTTCAGGATATTTGCTACAACAACGCAGCCCGCTATTTTGAACTTTAAAAGGAGAGTTACGCTATGCAAATGACGTTTCGCTGGTACGGTGAAGGCAATGACAAGATCAGCCTTGCCGATATCAAACAAATTCCCGGTGTCAGCGGCATCGTTTGGGCTTTGCATGACAAAATGCCAGGTGAGATCTGGCAGCCCGAGGAGATCGCCAAGGTAAAGGCACAGCTTGACGAGTATGGATTCAACATGGACGTCGTTGAATCTGTCAACGTGCATGACGACATCAAGATCGGTCTTCCCACAAGGGACGGCTACATCGAAAACTACAAGCAGACCATTCGCAATCTTGCGCCCTTTGGTGTCAAGGTCATCTGCTACAACTTCATGCCTATCTTTGACTGGACCAGATCCAATCTGTTCCACCCCGTAGGCGACGGCTCGACTGCTTTGTTCTATGAAAAGAACATGATCCAGGACGATTACAATGCTATGGCTAAATACATTCTGGACTTCACCGAAAAATACAACATGTCCTTCCCCGGCTGGGAGCCGGAGCGCATGGCTAAGCTTGACCAGCTGTTCAAGGCTTATGCAGGCGTTGATCACGAAAAGCTGTGGGCCAACCTCAAATATTTCCTTGAAGCACTCATGCCCGTGTGCGAGGAGACCGGCATCAAGATGGCGATTCATATGGACGATCCGCCCTGGGACATTTTCGGTCTGCCCAGACTTCTTGTGGACGAGCCCTCGATCGACCGCTTCCTTTCGATGGTCGACCATCCCTGCAACTGTCTGACGCTTTGCTCGGGCAGCCTGAATGCCAACCCTAACACTAACGTGGCCGACATCGTGCGCAAGCACTGCGACAGAATCGCATTTGCGCACATCCGTAACGTCAAGCACTTCGAAAACGGTGACTTCTCCGAAGCAAGCCACCGTGATTGCGACGGTGATACCGGCATTCTTGATATTTTGAAGGCTTACCACGACGGCGGCTACCAAGGCTACATCAGACCTGACCACGGCAGACACCTGTGGGGAGAAGGCCCCGGCACGGTCAGACCCGGATACGGACTTTACGACAGAGCGCTTGGCATTATGTACATGCTCGGCGTTTGGGATATGCTTGATAAATTGGAGGAAAAATAAATGATTAACTTACCTTTACACATTGATTATACCGGCAAGGTCGTTGTCGTGACCGGCGCGGGCGGCCTCATCTGCGGTACTATGGCACGCGCATTCGCACAGTGCGGTGCAAAGGTTGCAGCACTTGACCTCAACGAAGAGGCTGTACAGAAGCTGGCTGACGAGCTGAACGCAGAGGGCTTTATCTGCAAGGGCTACAAGGCAAACGTGCTGGACACCGAAGCGCTTGAAGCAGTTCACACACAGGTACTGGCAGATCTTGGCAAGTGCGACATTCTCGTAAACGGTGCAGGCGGCAACAATCCCCGCGCAACCACGACAAACGAATATCACCACGAAGCAACTCCCGAGGGCAAGTCCTTCTTTGATCTGGATGCTGGTGGTGTAGACTTCGTATTCAAGCTCAACTTCCAGGGCACGCTGCTGCCTACGCAAGTCTTTGCCAAGGATATGCTGGAGGATGGTGGCTGCATTCTCAACATCTCTTCCATGAATGCATACACCCCTCTGACCAAGATCCCCGCATACTCTGCTGCTAAGGCAGGCATCTCCAACTTTACACAGTGGCTGGCAACGCACTTTGCAGGCACGGGCATCCGCTGCAACGCCATCGCTCCCGGTTTCCTGGTTTCCGCACAGAACTATTCTCTGCTCTTCAACGAGGACGGCACGCCCACCGCAAGAAGTGCAAAGATCCTGAACGGCACTCCCTGCCACAGATACGTCAATGCAGAGGAGCTGTTGGGTGCTACGCTCTTCCTGTGTGACGACAGAAGCGCATCCGCCATTACCGGTGTCGTACTTCCCATCGACTGCGGCTTTGCTGCATATTCCGGTGTATAAGGAGGCTGCGATATGACTGTACTTGAAAGATTTTCCCGCGTGGGCATCGTTCCCGTGGTTGTCATTGATAAGGTAGAGGACGCTGTTCCCTGCGCAAAGGCTTTGCTTGCAGGCGGCGTGGATGTCATGGAGATCACCTTCCGTACCGCTGCCGCTCCCGATGCGATCAAGGCTGTTTCCGAGTCTTGCCCCGATATGCTGGTAGGCGCAGGCACCGTACTCAACCTTGAACAGTGCAAGCTGGCTTGCGAAATGGGCGCGAAATTCATCGTTTCTCCCGGATTTGACAAGGACGTTGTTTCCTACTGCATCGAAAACGGTATCGCAACAACCCCCGGCTGCGTCACTCCCACCGAGATCACGGCTGCTGTCAACATGGGACTCAAGGTCATCAAGTTCTTCCCCGCAAATATTTACGGCGGTCTGAACGCAATGAAGAACCTCTCCGCCCCCTTTGTCGGCATCAAGTTTTTGCCCACGGGCGGCATCAACACCGCAAACGTGCGCGAATACATCGACGCTCCCTTTATTCATGCTGTAGGCGGTTCCTGGATCTGCCCGCGCGCTGATATTGCGGCAGGAAATTGGGATAAGATCACCGCGCTGTGCAAAGAAGCCCGCGCAGCTGCGTTTGACTAAATAGGAGGCAGATATGGCAAAAATTATTACGTTTGGCGAGCTGATGCTCAGACTTCAGCCCAACAATTATGAAAGATTCGTACAGGCAAGCCAGGTGGAATTCACCTTTGGCGGTGGTGAAGCAAACGTGGCCGTTTCGCTTGCAAACTACGGCATGGATGCTGCCTTTGTAACCAAGCTCCCTGCACACGCCATCGGCCAGGCAGCCGTCAATTCCCTGCGCAGATATGGCGTTGATACCTCTATGATCGTGCGTGGCGGTGACCGCGTAGGCATTTACTTCAACGAAAAGGGCGCTTCCCAGCGCGGATCCGTTTGCATTTATGACCGCGCAAACTCCGCAATTGCAAAGGCCTCTGCTGAGGATTTTGATTGGGATAAGATCTTTGACGGTGCCGATTGGTTCCACTTTACCGGCATTACTCCCGCGCTCGGTCAGAACGTAGCAGACATTTGTCTGGAGGCCTGCAAGGCAGCAAAAGCCAAGGGCATTAAGATCTCCTGTGACCTCAACTACCGCGGCAAGCTGTGGACGAGAGCGCAGGCACGCGAGACCATGACCAAGCTTTGCGAGTACGTGGACGTTTGCATTTCCAACGAGGAGGATGCAAAGGACGTATTCGGTATTGAGGCTGAAGCGACCGACATTTACGGTGGCACGCTCAACCACGATGGCTACAAGTCTGTTGCAAAGCAGCTGGCTGATAAGTTTGGCTTTGAGATGGTTGCCATTACGCTGCGCGAGAGCCACAGCGCAAGCGCAAACGGCTGGAGCGCAATGCTTTACAACGTGGCTGAAGACGCTTATTGCTTCTCCAAGAAGTACGAGCTGACTATTATTGACCGCGTTGGCGGCGGTGACTCGTTTGGCGGCGGCTTAATCTATGCAGTGCTGAACGGCAAGGACACCCAGGCGGCTGTTGAATTTGCAGTTGCTGCATCCGCGCTCAAGCATACAATCGGCGGTGACTACAACATGGTCACGGTTGCCGAGGTGGAAAAGCTTGCGGGCGGCGACGGCTCGGGCAGAATTCAGAGATAAAACATTTGCATATAGCAGAAACCCACAGGGACGTGCACAAGTCCGTTAAAAACGGACAATTGAAAAAAACACCATCCTATGGTAGAATATATATATCTACCATAGGAAGAATTTTTATGTCCAGAGAATACCGACACATAAGTCGGAGGCCAAGCG
>JAZQYT010000214.1:0-10032 GCA_045633665.1 Eubacteriales bacterium
ATGTCGATACCGGTCTTCGATACTGGCGGGAGGATGATATCCTCCCCTACATATATGATTGATCAGAATTTCTCCGGGTTTACCGAGCCCATGCAAACGTAGTGCGTAGCACACGTAGGACCTTCGGAAAAGATCAGGTTATATTTCGCGTCGGCATTGACGCGCGTCAGGCGCAGGACGATGCGGTTCTCGCCTTTCTTTAACTTAACGCCCTGCACGTGCACGTTTTCGGCCGTCCAGGTATCGCAGCATTTGCGCTCGGCAATCAATTCCCCATTGATCCAAAGCGCAAACGGTGCGCTGTGGCCAACCTGCACGCACACCTCCATATCCTCGGGACAAAGCAGCACGCGCGACAGATATGCCGTGCAAGGCCCCTTGAACCCAAACAGATCGTTCATGGTAAAGGAGTCCTCGGCTTGCACAAAGACGTCCTCAACGTATTTGCCCTGCTCGCAGGGAGCTGCGAACAATTCCTCCTCGGTCAAATACGCGGTATCGGTATCGGGCGCGAAATTGAGGTGGAAACGGCGCACGATATCGGTGCTGTCGCCGTCATGCTGTACGCCTGCGAACAGATGCCAGTAGTTGGGGACTTTTTCAAGTGCCTCGGTGGTGCATTCGGGATCAGTCTTCCAGATAGGCCCTGTCACCTTCCATAAAGCAGCACCCGAAAGACCAAAGGTGTAGCCGTACTCCTTATCATCCAACGTGTAGCCAACCGTAATCAGATTACGCTCATAAAGCTCGCGCGCGTCGGCAGGCACGCTGAACTGCAGCGGCAACTCAATGCGCTGTCCTTCCGAAAGGCCGATGCCGTGACAGGTCATCGCGCCGAAACCGGTGACGCAAAGCGCAGTGCTGATCTCTTTTTCGGTGGTGTTGAGGATTGACAACGTCACCGTTTTGCTTTGTCCGAACGAAATCGAGGGGCCTTCGGGATAGAACACGTCAAAGACCAGCGGATCGTGTTTTTCAAACACAAATTCCTGCTTTGGTGCATCCTCGAACAGGTAAGGCGCGAAATATACACCCAGCTGTGCGATCTCGACTGACAGATCGTACACGCTGTCGGTATGGTCGGGCGAGCGCACGCCAAGCACGAACTTGACGTCGCCCAGATCATACTCCTCGATCAGCGATTTCGCACCGCGGATCACACCGATCACCGCGCCTGCCGTTGCGCAGGTGCAGTCGGTATCAAAGCCGCAGTTGAGCGCGTCCATGGAGGTCTTGATCAAATCCAAATTTCCCTTGAGCAACGCGGTCAGTGTGATGCCGATATTCTGGAACAGATTGGTGCAGTCGGGGTGGCCGTACTTGTGCAAAATATACTTCAATACCGTTTTCACGTCGTCGTACTGCGCACACCACGCAAGCGTGTCCGTGATCAGCGTGCGGATCTTACACTTGGCGGGAATTTCAGCAAGCGCGATTTCGATCAGCCTTTCAAGATCGCTCTCGACAAACGCGGCGGATTCAAGGGCTGCGAAGAATTTTTCTGCATATACGCTCTCGCCCTTGTGATCCAGGCAACCGTCCATGGTGGACACGTCAGCTGCCCTTCCCGGTTGCGCGGGATACAGGCACGCCCAGATTTCACTTCGGATGGGGCAGCCCATGCCCTCTATATAAAAGTCGTTACAAAAGCGTCCGCTTTCGGGCGGATAAATGCCCTTTTGATAGTTTTTGCGCATGATCGCGTACTCCCCGGGGGAATAATCGCAGTTCTCGCAAAAGCACTTCTGCAGATCATACGAGGAAAAATCCTCTCCGTATTTCTTGACCACGTCCAGCCACAAAACCTGCAAATCAAGGTCATCATTGGGCAACATGGTATTGATCATTTCGGGCTTGAACTGCAATTCCAGCGGCATCTTGATGCCCTCGTAGGGCGCGCCCATCGTGCCCGCCACCGTTTTGCCTAAGAAACAGCCGTATACCTTGTCTAAATACTGTGCGTAAGTCATTTTCAGAGTCCTTTCTCGGTCGTTTTTTTCATTATATCACAGTCGTTCACGAATTACAAGACGTTCCTTCACCAAAACGGACAACAAATCTCTCGCATTTGAAAAGCCCCCACGAAAAAACGTGGCGGCTAAATTCATTTAGCCGCCAAATTCGCATTCTCTTGGCTGTGAATTTTGATTCTGTCAGTCTTTTTTCTTGGCCAAAACAATGCCGCACAGCAGCATTGCAGCAACAACGGCATAAGCGGCAGCCACGGACTTGCAGCCCTCGGACTTTGCGGGCTCGGTCTCCTGCTCGGTCGTGGGCACGTCGGTGGTCTCTTCCGCCGTGGTTTCATCCACAGCAGCGGTGGTCTCCTCGGTCGTTTTCTCCGGCTTATTGCCGTAAGCGTACGCCTCTTCCACGGTATCCAGTATCACCATTTCATACACGTAAAGAATAGTGCCCTCACTTTCCGACAATGGATCCAAACGCAGGTTATAAACCTGGCCCTCCCACATATCGGTCAAATCGAACATCACGTACGTATATCCTTGGTCATCGGTCCAGACGTCGCCGGCAAACATGGAATTGTCCTCACTGTACCAGTCCATAGAACTGGTGCGGTAATACAGCTGGAAATCGATGAACTCATCCTCGGTCTTGCACTTGAAGGTGATCACGTTGGCGTCAGAGGCGTTTAATTTACCCAAGCCGCCCATGTACATGTAAGAAGCAACGTTGATCTCCACGGAGGGATCGTGGGCGTCGGTAATATGCAGCTTAGCACCCTCCCACGCATCGCTGAAAAGCTCCTCGGCAACCATGGTATTGGGCGTGAGCACGTTCATTTGTGCAAGCGTTGCATCAAAGCTCCACTTCTTTGCATCCAGCCCTTCAAACTGCGGAGGCTGATTTTCAGAATCAACCGCACCTTCGCCGTTGGGCCCCACCAGCGTTACCGTGCAAAGTGCCAACGTCTTTGCCCAATATTCTGCGCTTGCATCACTTCTGCCCCAAAAGCTGTAGCCGTCGCGCTCGCCATCGTTATTCGTGTCATCATTTACAGTCACGTTATAGCCGATATAGTTACCCTGCGCGGGTGCAGTATTGCCAAGATACGGCATATAGAACTCTATGATGTAGCCCTGTGCAAAGATACCGATTTCATAATCTCTGTTTTGCTGTGCTTGCTCCTTATCCTGGAAAAACACCTCGTGCGAGTCCGAGGACACGGTATATGCCCAGTCACCGGGGTCGGTATAGTAGCTGTCTGCGCGGGTATGCGCTTCTGATACCCAGAAGGATACGGAATTGACTGCGTTTACGTCATCATCCGTCAGCGTGGAATCCTCCACGTACGCCAAAAAGTAAAATCCGCTCTCATCCCACAGGATCTGCGAGTACGCGTAGGTAAATTCCACACCGTCCGCGTCACTTTCGATTATCTGCTTGGCGGTGGTGCTCCAGATGCCGTCTATCTCGCCGTCAATGACAGGAGGCGTGGTTGCGTAGGAAGCCGTTGAAGTCGGGTTGACGTCCGCGGCACTCACACACAGTGCCATCAGCGAGGCGAGCATCGCCATGCAAACAAGTATTGCAAGTTTTTTCATCGTCAAAACTCCTTAAAAACAATAATTTCGGGGAAATAATTCCCCCGAAATTATTTTAGCGCAAATATACTCTCTTTTCAATGCAGAAAAGCACCATGAAACTGGATTATTCTATCATTTTTTCAATCCCGATTTTCGAAATGCAGTACAAGTTAAGCCGGTTTTCTTTTTGAACACACGCATGAAATAATTAGGATCCTGAAATTGCAGCAAATATGCAATTTCGCTGACAGAAGAATCCTCGGTCAACAATAATTCTTTCGCTTTCTCAATTTTTTGCTCGGTTACGTACTCGGTAAAGGACATACCCAGATCTCTGGTAAGAAGACGAGAAAGATGCGAAGCACTAATGTTCAGCGTAGATGCGGCATCCCATATCGAAATCATATTGAATAGGTTTTCGTGCACGTAATCCTTGAAATTTTCAACAATGCTCTTTTCCACCATGCGTACATACCGATGCTCATAAATACTTTGTGCACACAGCTCCAAGAAATACACGTAACTTTCAAACAAATGCGGATCAATGCGAGGGATCTCGGCAAAAGCCTCTCGCAGCACGTCACGCTCCTGCTCCAATTGCTCCGTTGGCACGTAGTTAGTAACGATTCTTTCAAACGTGGCATCTGTGATAGCTGCATTACGAACACGACCGACCATCAGCACATATGCAACGCTGTCTTCGTATAATATTGGAATCAGCGCCTCGGTAAATCCCTCATAGCAAGTGTAAATATACGTTCTTTTGGTCTTGCAGATATGTGCAAAGGCCTGTCTGTCGCACGCAAAACATCGTTCTGTGTATGCATCATTATGATAGCGTATTTTATCGCAAAAATGCAGATCCTCATATGCATCGGGGTGGGCAGGATAATCGGTTATACAATTCAGTTCCGCATCATAGATACCAACGCGCAGCCCGGAGATCAGATAAAAGTGTTTGAGCATCTGCATCAGTTCGGGCGTGCAGATATAATGATAAGTGTTCATAAAGCCTCCGACAAGTCAGCCCCCTGTCCTTTCCAGTGCTCGTTCCAGCTGCTCAATAAAGAACGCGGGACGGTTATTTACGTACTTTTTGATAGCGGAATACTCCTTCTGCCATGCTTTGAGGTTATAGCCATTGCCGATATTGTGTCCCCAGCGGCTGATGTGCCGCTCCATTTCGGGCTTGATGGCGTTCGCGCTCACGCTCAGCTCGTCAAGCAAAATTGCCATGGACTCCTCGGACGCCATGCGGCGGCAGATCTCTTCAAAATCCGCGCGGAAGCCATCATTTTGCAGGCAATACGCCAGCATGCACTGCAGTCCCAGCGAATCGGGATACAGCTGCTGCTCGCCGTGATACGAATACAGATCGTGATAGTCCACGAAATTGCCAAGGGTGCGGTAGAAGCTGTCCACCTCTGCTACGGTGTCCAGCTCGGGGCAAACGTGGGCGGAATGATATCTGCCAAGTCCCAGATCACAGTCACGCGTCATAAATCTCCACTTGCCGTCCGTGATCTCGATCCCCTCGACGGGCGCGCCCGTATATCTCCACAGCTTGACGTTATTGTGCGGCCAGTCGTGGTTGGAGGTATACAGATTGAGCGCGAAATACTCGGCAAGACTATCCATATCCACAAGCGTTTTCAGCGTGTCAAAATACGCATCGTTGCCCTTTTTGTAAGCCTTGGCCACGTCCGCACAGATCTTTTCCCATGCCTTCCGCTCTGCGGCAATTTCGCTGTCGTAATAGAACCAGTCCCCGTCAAAACGGCCGCCGCGCGAGGTATCCAGCTCGCTCTTGACCACAACTACGTCGTCATCAAGCACACCGTACACGCGCTTGACGTAGTCCTCGTTCATATTCTCCTTCATGTCCAGAATGCCGTAGTATTCTCCGTTGACGTATACCACGGCGAACGCGGAGCATGCATAGTCCAGCTTTTCGGTAACGTGTGCGGCAAAATTGTTGACCGCATTGTCACGCAGCAAAGACGCATGCAGCGGATCGCAGGAATTGTGCAAGAGCGAATCGTTGCCGCCGTTGCGCAGAATCAGACTGTCATATCTGTCCAGCACCTCGCCTGCGTCCTCGCCCGAGCGCACGACTCTATCCTCAAAGAATGCATAGCGGAAGGTACCCTTGCCCTCGTAAATATCGGTTTCGTAATATCCCGTTTTGCGGGCGATGATCTTGAACGACTTTTGCGAAAGCGCACGCGAAGAGCCGCCAAAAATGCGCATGCCGCCGTCCTGCGAGATCACGCGCTCACCCGCGGGCGTAATGATCTCGATATGCGTGGGCATTTCGATCTTTTCGCTATAGCGCCCGCACAGTGTATCAAAATCATCCGGCTCCAGCGTCAGCGACACGGTGTAAAGTGCCGATGCCGACTCGGCATATGCAATATACGTGTGCGTCACGACCTTGCCCACGATCTTGCCCTGTGCATCAAAGCAAGCCGCGCGGATGACCGTAGCATCCTTGCCCGGCACACTGATGCTTTCCTCAAACGCCTTGGACTTTTTGGTAGGCAGGCTGCCGTCGGTGGTATAGCGCACGGTATAATCCGTCCCCGCGGGGGCTGAGAGCGTCAGCTCCTGCGACGCTTTATATAAGCCGCCCTCGACCGAGAATACGGGATCGGTCAAATTGATCGGCTGCGCAGGCACTTGCGCAGACTCCTGCTCACTTGGCACCTCTTGCGTCCCCGGTGCTTGCGTGTCAGTCTGCGTGCTTTGCTCACCTGCGTCCGGTCCGTTTCCGCACGCTGTCAGCACACCCAGTAATAAAACGAATATAAGCAATAGTGATAAGCATTTTTTCATACGATGATTTCCGCCTTCCTACGTTTTTCCGATTTCATTGTATCATACTTTTTCGTACTTGTGCGGTCTTTAAAAAAATGTTCACAAAAAATTGTAAATTAACCCGTGCCTATTGCCTTTCGTGAAGTTATTTGTTATAATAAAAATGATACTATAGAATACGGGAGGCTGCATATGAAAATTTTGCGCATCGTAACCGAAAATGATTTGATCCGTTTTGATACCGACGCAGACGGGGCGGTCGAGATCCTCTCTTACTGCAGCGTCTTTTGCACGGATCGGCCCGTGGCACAGGCAAGCGCCGTTGCAGAAAACGGCAGCTTTACGCTCCCCTTGATGCAGGGTGGCTGTGACGGCAGATTTTTATATTACGTTGTCAACGCACAGGACAAGGCTTGCGACGGAGCACACTACGTGCAAAGCATGGGCGCTTCACAAAGACAAATGCCCTACCCCGTGACCGAGAACAAAAAGGGCCTGCAGGTCACCATGGTACACGACGCCATCAATCTCGGTGTCAAGCATGCGGCGCTCAACGTCAATCTCGGTTCCTTTTTGTGGTGCGAGCCGGTTGAAGGCGACACCATCCCCTACACCTTTGACGGTGAGGAATTCTACTTCCGCAAATCTGTCGTAGAGCAAAACGACACACGCGTGCGTGAGCTGACGCAGGCGGGCGTGATCATTACCTACATTCTGCTCAACGCCCACACCTGGGGCTGGGTACAGACGCCCGACGATTTGTGGGAGATCATCAAGCACCCCGACTTTTGCGAAGGTGGCCGCATTTCGGCCTTCAATCTGCATAACGAGCGTGCCGTGCGCTACTATATGGCTTGGATCGCATTTTTGACAGACCGCTACACCATGGAGGGCGCACCCTACGGCAGAGCCGTGGGACACATTGTGGGCAACGAGGTCAACTCGGGCTTTGAATGGTGCAACATGGGTGAGAAGACCATGGAGCAATACGTTTACGACTACACCGCCTCCCTGCGCCTTTGCTGGCAGGTTTCCACCGCCATCTGGTCGGGGGCGCGCACCTACATCTCGCTTGACCACTTCTGGACGGGGGCTAACTTCAGCGCCAACTCCAACCGCTTCTACGGCTCGAAGTACGTGCTGGAGGAGCTTGTACGCCTTGGTAAGACCGAGGGAGAGATTGGTTGGAACGTAGCGCACCATCCTTATCCCGAAAATCTGAATTTCCCCGATTTCTGGAACGATGCAACCGCTACCGACGATGAAAACACCTACCGCATCACCTTCAAGAATTTGGAGGTGCTGGCGCAATTTTTGTATAAAGAGGACTGCCTGTTCGAGGGACAGCGACGCCGCATCATTCTCTCCGAGCAGGGCTTTAACTCGCACAATACCGCCACCAGTGAGGTGCTGCAGGCCATGGCTTACGGCAAAGCCTACCGTAAATGTATGGAGATCCCCGAGATAGATAGCTTTATTTTGCACGCCCATCAGGATAACATGGGCGAATTTGGCCTCAACCTCGGCCTTTGGCGCCGCAGGCCCGAAAGCAGCGTGCCGGATACCCCCAAGCCCATTTATTACGTTTTCAGAGATATTGACAAAAAGGACGAGAAGGGCGTTTATCACTGGCAAAGATACTGATCAAGGAGAACCTTTATGAAAAAATGTTTGACCATCCTTTTGTGCGTCTGCCTGCTGCTTGGCTGCATCCCTTCCCTTGGCGCACTCGCATCCGAGCAGACGACAGCGTCCGAGCAGACGACAGCCGAAAGCACGGGACAGACCACAAGACCGCAGAGCGCCAGCTACATGCCCATCAATCCCTCTCAGGGATTTGGCGGAGGAACGTTTTCCATCACCATGCCCGCGCAGAGCAACGCCACGTCCTACGCCATTTACTGGGGGGATGCCCAGGGCAACAAACTCCCCGGCTATACTGCTCTTTACACCGATACGATCACGTCCCCCTCGATATTAGTCGTGGTAAGTGACGGCTTTACCGTCCCCGCGCAGGCCAAAACCCTTTTGATCTACACAAGCAGTGAGCAGTACGGTGAATGTCTTGTCCCTTATAAGCTTGATCTGCCCAAGTTTACGCTGCCCGCAACCGGTAAAAAGCTGGCAGAATTTGTGATAGTATCCGATCTGCATATCGGCCGCGACAAGATTGCCGAGAAAAACTTCATTGCCATGCTGCAGGACGTCAAGGCGACCGCCCCCAAAGCATCCGGCATTATTGTGGCAGGGGATGCGGTAGACGCTGCATCTGATGCAAACTACGCACTTTTCGATCAGCTTTACGCATCGGTTTCCGGTGCTGCGCCCATCTATCGCGGCATTGGTGACGCGGAATACCTGACACCCGGCTCTTATGCATACGATGCCGCGTCGCGCAGCGCAAATCTGCAAAAGTTCCTGAGCCACGTCAAAACCCCGATGCAATCCACACTCTACACCCCCTACTACACCTTCTTCTTAGGCGGCATGAACATGATCTTTATTGGAGCGGACTCCTACGAGAACGGCAATGCCGTATATTCGGATACGCAGCTGAAATGGCTGGATTCCGTACTCTCGCAGATCTCTCCCGAAAAGCCTGCTTTTGTGTTTATGCACGAACCGCTGCCCGAAACGGTTTCGGGTAGTACCGCCTTGCAGGGATACGGCAACGTATATAATTTTCTGCAGGTACAGGCCGTCATTGAAAAGCATGACAATGTCCTCCTCTTCAACGGCCACACGCATTGGTCGATGGAGGCAAATCGTACAGTACACATATTCAAAAACGGTGCCAGAGCCTTCAACACGGCATCCGTTGCGTCCCTTTGGAACGACCGAAACGGCACGGGCTATGAGATCGCAGGCAGCCAAGGCTATTACGTGACGGTATACGAGGATGCCGTTCTGATCCGCGGCAGAGATTTTACCACCGGTCAATGGATCGCGCAGGCGGAATTCCTGCTTTCCACCAAAAAACCGGAGGAAACCACCGCTGCTACCACCGCCGCCCCCAAAGCAACCACCGCGGCAACCACCGAGGCCGAGACCGAACAGGCCCAGGAAAGCATTCTTTCCGAGCTTGGCTTGCCGCTTGGCATCCTGGCCGTCATGGTACTGATCGCATTCGTGATCGTGTTCAGAAAGCCCAAGGATCCCGAAGCCTGATGAATTTTATTTGATATATGGAGGTACCTACCATGAGTACAGCTCTTTTACTTGAAATTTCCGAAAAGCTGCAGCGCGGCAAGGCAAAGGACGTGTCCGCCCTGGTCACACAGGCACTGGAGGAGAACATCGCCCCCGAGACCATTCTCAACGAGGGACTTGTCAGCGGCATGAACGTCATTGGTGACAAGTTCCGCAACAATGAGGTGTTCGTCCCCGAGGTGCTGGTTGCGGCACGCGCCATGAATGCAGGCCTGAAGATCCTCAAGCCCGCCCTTTCGGGAGCAGGAGTCGAGCCGCTTGGCACGGCAGTCATCTGCACGGTCAAGGGCGACATGCACGACATTGGCAAAAACCTGGTCAAGATGATGATCGAGGGTCAGGGCATTGCATGCATTGACCTTGGTGTGGACGTAGACGCGCAGGTCGTTGTGGACACGGTCAGAAATAACGACGTGCAGCTGGTGTGCCTCTCCGCGCTGCTGTCCACCACCATGAACGG
>JAZQYT010000215.1:0-9763 GCA_045633665.1 Eubacteriales bacterium
AACTGGAGCATGGTGGAAAAGGGCTGGCACACCCACGTGCTGGGCGACGGCAGACAGTTTGCGTCTGCAATCGAGGCTTATAACACGCTGCGTGCGGAAACCGGCAAGATCGACCAGGATATCGATCCCTTCGTCATCGCTGCAGACGGCAAGCCCGTCGGCACCATTGAGGACGGCGACAGCGTGATCTTCTACAACTTCCGCGGTGACCGTGCCATTGAGATCTCCAAGACCTTTGACACGCCCGAAGGACAGTTCGACAAGTTCGACCGCGTTCGTTACCCCAAGGTAGTGTACGCAGGCATGCTGGAGTATGACGGTGACCTTCACATCCCCTCCAAGTACCTGGTAAATCCCCCCGAGATCTCCAACACCATGGGCCAATATCTCGCTAACACCGGTGTTGCACAGTATGCGATCTCCGAGACGCAGAAGTACGGCCACGTGACCTATTTCTGGAACGGCAATAAGTCGGGTAAGTTCTCCGAGGAGCTTGAAACCTACGTGGAGATCCCCTCCGACGTCGTTCCCTTTGAGCAGCGTCCCTGGATGAAGTGCGCCGAGATCACCGACGAGCTGATCAAGGCTCTGCGCGAGGGCAAGTACACCTACTATCGCGTCAACTTCCCCAACGGTGATATGGTCGGTCACACCGGCTCTCTGGCTGCAACCCGTTGCTCCATGGAGGCACTTGATCTGCAGCTGGCGCGCATTCTCAAGGTAGTCGACGAGCTTGGCGGCGTGGCACTGATCACGGCTGACCACGGCAACGCGGACGAGATGTACGAAATGGACAAGAAGACCAAGCAGCCCAAGGCTGACAAGAACGGCAACTTCAAGGCCAAGACCAGCCACACGCTCAACCCCGTTCCCTGCATTATCTACGACAACACTGACGCAAAGAACTCCTACAGCGTAAAGGCAGATAACGGCACGTTCGGTCTTTCCAACGTAGCGGCAACCATGGTCAACCTCATGGGCTACAAGGCACCCGAGATGTGGAACGAGTCAATCATTGACGTTGAGTAATCAGCAAAGCAAAAGGACGCAACCGCGGTTGCGTCCTTTATTTTTTTATTTTTGATGTTATAGATTTTCAGATATCGCTCAGGGGTATACTTGAGGCAATGCCCTCTGTCATACATCTTTCCAGATTCAGAGTTGGGCCATATACTGAGGCATCAAAGTATATGTAATAAATTTTGCCGTTATCGGTGTGCCACTTCAAGGAAAATCCAAAATTACCGGGGGCTGTGATTTCATGCGGCTTTCCCAGTATTTCAACAATCTCGGGGACTGTCATACCTTTCCTGACAAGATTCATATCTGCTTCAGATGGACGGTGCTTGATCTCAAGATCAAAATACTTTTCGTAAAGTGCCTGACTTTGCTCGGGCGTCAGCACTACAACATCGACTGTATTTTCATCTTTTGTTTCAGTTTCATCAGCCTTTTCGGGGGGCGAAATCGAACAACCGCCCCACGGAAAATCAATATTCTTCAAGGGGGTAGATGGCTTGATGATTCCAAGCTCCCCAAGTAACAGCATGCAAAACAGCCCAAGAAATAAGGCCAGTACTATCCATATACAGATAATCAGGACAACATAGCGTTTTTTTCATGCCTTACTCCTTTCCCCAAAGATCAACCGATCAGCGAATTAACAGTCCTTTCAATACTGTTTGCATCCAATCCTGCCGTGGTATAGACCGTTTCGTACTTGGTCTGCACCACGAAATTGTCGTCGATAGCCATGATGGTGTGGCGCGGCAGCTTACCCGATCTCGCCATGGCATCGGACAGCATCATGCCAAAGCCGCCTGCACGGATCTCTTCCTCCAAGAACACAATGGGTGTGTCGGGGTTACCAATCAGATCGGCTACGCGCGACGCAAGCTTGTCATAGGGCTTGATGTACTCGCAAAGCAGGATTCCTGCGCGGATCCCTTGCTCTGACAGGTCCTCTGCCGCTTTGATGGCCTCGCGCACGATCTTGCCGTGCGTCACGATCACGCACTGTGCGCCCTCGGTATTCCACGCGCGCACGTCGATATCAGTGTAAGCGCCATCGGGATAAAAGCACAAAAGCACGTTGTCTTGTTCTCTGCCGTTGGGATATCGGATAGCCACGGGGCAATTTTCGCCCACTGCGGTCTTGATGGACAACGCAAGTCCATCCGCGGTTACGGGTGTATATATTTTAACACCCGGAATGTGTGAGAGAAACGCAACATCAAAAATACCATGATGCGTCGCACCATCGGCTGCACTGATACCTGCGCGGTCAATGCACAACACAAATGGCAGATTTTGCAGCGCAGCGTCATGTATGATCTGGTCGTAGGCTCTTTGCAAGAAAGTAGAATACACGGCAAACACCGGAACATAGCCGTTTGCCGCCATAGCCGCGCCAAAGGTCACGGCATGCTCCTCCGCAATACCCACGTCAAAATACCGCTCGGGATAGCTTTGATGGAATGTTTCAAGTCCCGTACCGTCTCCCATAGCAGCGGTGATGGCACAGATGCGGTCATTCTCGCTCGCAAGCTCGGTTAGCACCTGTCCCGTGATCTCGGAAAAGCTCGGCTTCTCGAAGCTGTTCTTATTGGGTGAAACACCATGATATGCGGTGGGCGATTGCTCGGCAGGCTGATAGCCAAGTCCCTTTTTGGTCTTGACGTGAATGATCACGCTCTCATCCAGCTTTTTTGCCTCACGCAGCAAGGTTTCAATGGCCTCCATGTTGTTGCCGTCCACAGGGCCGAGGTACGTCAAGCCCAGGTCTTCAAAGTAGTTACTACCGTACAAGGCGTTTTTAAAGCCCATTTTGATGCGCTTAACGATGCGGAACAGGTGCTTGCCAACCAAGGGAATGCTCTTGAGCACATTTCTGGTCACCTTTTTGGCACTGAAGTAAGCCTTGCCGCGACGGATATGCGCCAAAGTGTTGGCAAAGCGCCCTGTGTT
Source organism: Eubacteriales bacterium (assembly GCA_045633665.1). GTDB lineage: Bacteria > Bacillota > Clostridia > Oscillospirales > CAG-272 > SVQP01. The sequence goes on from JAZQYT010000215.1 coordinate 2,968, forward strand.
TTTGGCGATCGACATTTCATTTTCATTGAGCACGATGACAAGGCGCAAATTTTTATCCACGTTGTTCAGTGCCTCGTGTACCATACCGCCCGTAAACGCCCCGTCACCGATGACGGCCACGGAATAAGCATCCGAGCCGGAAAGCTTATCGGTCATGGCAAAGCCGAGGGCTGCCGAGATCGAAGTAGAGCTATGCCCCGCTCCGAACGGATCGTGCGCGCTTTCGCTTCTCTTGGTAAAGCCGGAAAGACCGCCGCCCTGTCTGAGCGTATCAAATCGGTCAAAGCGTCCGGTCAGCATCTTATGCACGTAGCATTGGTGGCTAACGTCCCAGATGATATGATCCTTGGGAGAATCAAACACGCGGTGCAGCGCAACGCTCAGCTCGACCACACCAAGGTTGGACGCAAGGTGTCCGCCGTTCTGATTGACGCGCTTGATCAGAAAATCCCTGATCTCTCGGTTCAGGCACAGCAATGCCTCATGATCCAGCGCCTTGAGCTGCTCAGGGCTATTGATACGGCCCAAATATTGGTATTGTATTGTATCCTGCATGCCATGCCTCCTTTCCGCATTCATAATCAATCTATTATATCACACATGTAGGACAAATGCAAATAATTTTTGCGTATTTTCGAAAATTTCACAAATATTGGCGATTTTCAGCAGAACCTTTTGGATTTTGCCCGGTATTTTCAAAAATCTATTGACAAATCGACGCATATCATATATAATAATCAGTAATATTTTTAAAAAGGAGATGGGAACACAATCATGGACGCGGACAGTATACGATTATTTTTGCTTTTAATCGTATTTGTTGCCCTTGTATCCTGCAGTGGATACTTTTCGGCTACGGAAAGTGCTTTTACGACACTTAACAAAATCAGAATCAAAAGTCAGGCGGACGAAGGTGACCGCAGAGCGAAACGCGCTTTGTATATCACAAATCACTTCGAGCGTGCGCTGACTACCATCCTTGTCGGTAATAATATCGTAAACATTGCGGCAGCCTCGGTGGCTACCGTCGTTGCCACGCAATTATTATCCCCTTCGGGCCTGGACGAGGATACAATCAACATTATATGTACAGTATACGTCACGGTAGTTGTATTTACGTTCGGTGAGATGATTCCCAAGAGTCTTGCAGGTGACAGAAGCGAAAGCATTGGTTTGCTGTTCGCTGCTCCCTTGCGCTTGCTGATGAAGCTTTTTACACCTATTGTGGCTGTTTTTTCGCTTTTGAACAAATTCGTTGCCAAGTTTTTCAAAGCCGAGGAAGAGCCCTCCATTACCGAGGATGAGCTTTTTGACATCATCGATACGGTTGAGGAAGAGGGCGTTGTGGACGAGGAGCAGAGCGATATGCTCAAGTCCGCGCTTGAATTTTCGGGCACGACTGCAGCAGACGTGATGACTGTGCGCCAGGACATTGTCAGTATTGATATCTCCATGTCCAACGAGGAGATCAAGGAGCTGATCATGACTACCACGCACTCGCGTATCCCCGTTTGTGACGGGGATGCGGATAACATCATAGGCACGCTGCCTATCCGTGCATTCTTGAAGGAATACCTCAAAGATCCCGACCTGGAGCTGCGCTCCCTGCTCATCCCTGCGTTTTTCGTCAAGGCAAGCGCGAACATCGACGATCTTTTGACCGTTATGCGCCAGCACCGCTATTATCTTGCCGTGGTCATTGACGACAAGGCAAGCACGATTGGTATTGTGACCATTGAGGACTTTTTGGAGGAACTGGTTGGCGAGATCTGGGACGAGGACGACGTGGTGGACCCCGACTTTATCAAAATGGGTGGTAACTACTTCCGTGTAACCGCTCGCATGACGGTTGGCGAGGCGTTCTCGCGTATTGGTCTTCCCGCCCCCGTACCTGCTGTTGCGCAGCGTCCGCTGATCTCCTTTATGCTGGATTCCTTTGGAAAAATGCCCGAAGAGGAAGACAGCTTTACATTCATGGGCGCAGAGCTGATCGCCGATGAGGTAAAGGACAACCGCCTGACACAGGTCGTCATACACATTCTCGATGATAATGAGGAGGTGGATGAGGCATGATCATTTACTTAATCATCATCATTTTGATGGTGCTGCTCTCTGCGTTCTTCTCGAGCAGCGAGATCGCTATCAACTCTTTGAACCTGACACGATTGAAAAAGGCCGTAGAATCCGGTGAAAAGACCGCAAAGGTTGCATATGATCTGAGCGAAAACTTCACGGGTACGCTTTGCACCATTCTGATCGGCAACAACCTTGTTAACACGGCGGCAACCACGGCTGCAACCGCGCTGATCCTCAAGCTTTTGACCAAAAATGAGATCACGGGCGCGGATGAGCTCGCTCCCGTGCTGACCACCGTGATCATGACCGTGATCATTCTGATCTTTGGCGAGATTTTGCCTAAGAACATGGGTAAGATGCATCCCGAGAGCTGGTCGCGTTTCGTTGCTTATCCCATTCGCGTGCTGACCTGGGTGCTGTTCCCTATCGTTTACGTTGTAACGTTGGTGATGCGCAAGCTACAGCACGTCTGGGGTACGGACGACGAGGATGCTCCCACAGTGACTGAAGAAGAGCTTTCCACCATCATTGACACGGTCGAGGAGGAAGGCGTGATCGACGAGGAACAGGGTGAGCTTTTGCAATCCACGCTTGAGTTCCCCGAAACCACTGTACGCGAGATCATGACGCCTCGTATCGACATGGTGCAGATCGACATTGACGACGATCCCGGGGCGATCTTGGAGATCGCAGAGCAATCCCGCTATTCCCGTATTCCCGTGTATCGTGATAGCATTGACAACATCGTGGGTATTCTGGTGCTCAATCACTATTATAAAGCGCTGACCGAGGCGGACGGACGCGTTGAGCTGATCGATCTGGAATCCTTACTGATCAAGCCCAAGCTGGTTCACAAGACCATGCGCCTGCCCAATGCTTTGAGCGTGATGCGTGAGCACAAGACGCATATTCTGATCGTCATTGACGAGTTTGGCGGTACGATGGGCATTGTGACCATGGAGGACATTCTGGAGGAGCTTGTGGGCGACATCTGGGATGAATCTGACGTGATCGTTAAGGAATTCCGTAAGACCGGGGACAACACCTATGAGGTTTCCGGTGACATGAATATCGACGACTTTTTTGCCGAGATTGAGCATGAGGACGACGAATTCGAATGCGAATATAAGACCATGGGCGGCTGGGCCGTTGAGGCAACCGATGCGGATCCGCACGTGGGCGACAGCTTTACTTACAGGAACATGTGCATTGTTGTAGACGAAATGGACGACATGCGCGTCACCCAGCTGACCGTGCTTGTCACGCCCTCCCCCGAGGACGATGATGAGCAAGAGGACGAATAAGCTTTGCAGAGCAGGAGAGTTTCTTCTGCTCTGTTTTTTTGCGGATTTGTCTTGCAATCCTTCCCAGTATATGTTAAAATAACAGCAACAGAACGATAGGAGAAAATTATGGTCGAGGTTGTTGCTGCCCTGATTTGGGAAAAGGATAGATTTATGATATGTCAGCGTCCGGCGCACAAGGCGCGCGGTCTGCTTTGGGAATTCGTGGGCGGAAAGGTTGAGCCGGGAGAGGCGCACGAAGAAGCGCTTGTGCGCGAATGCCGCGAGGAGCTTGCCATCACGGTCAACGTCGGATCGGTCTTTTGCGAGGTAACGCACACATATCCCGACATCACGGTACATCTGACGCTTTTCAACGCAACGATTGCGCAAGGCACACCGCAGCTTTTAGAGCATACCGATATGTGCATGATCACGCCTGCCGAGATCCCGCAATATGAATTCTGCCCTGCCGACAAAGAGATTTTGGATCTGATCATGAAAGAGGCGGGCGCATGAGAGTTGCGTATTTTAACGATCTGCCCCAAGAGGCAAAGCAGATACGGATTACCGTCTTTATGAACGAACAGGGCTTTATCGACGAATTTGACGCGTTGGACGAGATTTGCACACACCTTATTATGTATGACGGCGAGGTAGCTGTGGCCACCTGCCGCATCTGGCTTGCCCGGGACGGTTGGCACGTGGGCAGACTCGCAGTGATCAAGGAATACCGCGGACGCGGACTTGGAAAAGACATGCTGAAGCATGCCGAGGAATACGTGCGCTGTATAGGCGGAAACAGCATTGCTCTGCACGCGCAATGCATGGCTGAAGCCTTTTACCGCAAATGCGGATTTACGCCCTACGGCGAGACTGACTATGATGAGGGTGTCGAGCACGTACACATGAGAAAAATATTGGATTGAGAGGATGAATCATGGCAATTCTGGTTGATTATCAAAAAGAATGGCGCAAGCTGTTCAAGGCTCAGTCAAAGCTGATCGGCACAACGCTGGGCAAGCCTTGCGAGGAGATCTATCACATCGGATCGACCGCTATCTCAAACGTGCCGTCGCAGCCCATTATTGATATGCTGGTCGTACTCAAGGATCTGCAGGCTGCCGAGCATCTTTGCACACTTGGCTATGAGCACAGGGGCAACGGTGTGTATTTTTTGCAGGGTGACGGAATTGCATATCAGGCCTTTTGCGTTCAAAGAGATGATAAGGACACCTTTGACGCATACATCGGGATTCATAACATCCATCATGCAGCACCCAAAGCGTGGGCTGCCCAAAAACAAGCCTGGACGCAGCAGTTCGTCGACGATAAGCAAGGCTATGATGAAGCAAAGAAAGCATACTTTGAGCAGCTTGCTCCGGATGCGCGCGAAAAGAAACGCCGTGATGAGAAGCGCGGAACATCTATTGCCATCGGCATGTGCCTGGGCATGAGTATCGGCACGGCAATCGGTGCTGCCCTTGGCCACATGTCCACTGGCATGTGCCTGGGGATGAGCATTGGTATGTGCCTCGGTCTTGCACTTGGCTCGGGCGAGTCGTCCAAAAAGTCGGATAAGTAAAATGAAAAGCGTAGCATCGCAAGGATACTACGCTTTTTTTATAGCCTTGATTGCCGAACACAGCGCATCGGTCGCGCTTTCAAGCGGCAAGGACGGAACGCCCTCCTTCGCCTGCTCGGGCAGGTACGGAATGTGAATAAATCCAACCTTGGTATTTGTTCCGCAGTAGTGATGCAACAGCGCATACAGCAGGTCATTGCACACGAATCTGCCTGCGCTGTAAGAGGCACGACACGGCAATCCGAGCGCACGCACCGCTCGGACCATGTCGCGTACGGGTACGGTGGCGGAATATGACGCGGGCGCGCCTTGTATGATCGGCCGCGCAAGAGGTCTGTTATCTACGTTGTCCGCAATTCGTGCGTGCTGCAGATTGACACCGTACACCTCGGGCGTCACGGCTTCCCTGCCGCCCGCTTGCCCGACACAGATAATGGCATCGGGCTGCAGCTCTTGTGCGATGCCCAGCACGGTCTTCGCAGCAAGCCCGTACACAGTCGGAATCTCAACCTTGGTCAGCTGCCAATCCACGATTTGGTCGGGCAGGCACTTGACAGCCTCCCAGGACGGATTGACAGTCGCTCCGTCAAACGGATCAAATCCCGTAATCAACAGCTTTTTGAAGTCTGTTGACGTGCGAATCAAGGCTATTTCGATGCCCACAACACCGTATTGCTTTTGCTTTTCGGGCGAATAATAGGCTTGCATATCCTTGGCCGAAGCGGTTTCAAGCTCGTGCGGTAAATAACCGCATTTGTCAAGCGGCAAGGATGTGTACAGCTGTTCAAAATCGGCAAATACGTGTAATTTTTTCACGGTGCAACTCAACGTATCTGCGTTTTGGGTATTCTTGAAAACCAACGTGTCGCCCACGGAAATTTGCGCTCTCTTATCATCCAGCAATCGCAGCTCTATGGTTTTTGCTCCGCTGGCGATCATGGAAAAGGGTTGCGGATGCAAGTTCATGTAATGTGTCATGGTCTATCCCCGGCTCATGCGCTCGTTGCCCCACCAATCGGGCACAAGAGAAGTAAGCGTAACAGTGGAAAGCGTTTCAAGATCGGTCAGGATCTCAATCTCGGGGCTGTGCGCGTCGATTTGCATCAGCATTTCTCTGCAAGCGCCACAAGGTGAGCCGACGCGCCCGTCCGTCATGACGCAGACCAGCTTGACGATACGGCTCTCACCGTTCGTGATCATATTGGCGATCGCGTTGCGCTCGGCACACATGCCAAGCCCCGAGCAGGTGTCAATGCAAACGCCCGTGTACACGTTGCCTTTATCGGTCAAAATAGCAGCTGCCACACCTCCTGCATCCACAAAGGGGGAGAGTACGCGAGGATTCAGCTTTTGCTTTGCTGCGTCGTATAATTCGTGCCAGATAGTCTTTGTCATTTTTTATCTCCTTTACGAAGGATCAGCCGCAAACCAAGTACGGTTGTCATATTCAAAATAATCGTTTACCCAAGCAAGTCCAAGCGATACCGCTGCCTGCTTATCTATACCTGTCAGGAGCAGTCCGTTTTCAATCGGTGTAATTTGACAATTCTCCAAAGCACCCAACGTCATTTGTATCTCATCGCGGTAAAATTCGCAGCACGCGTAGTCCTCTCCCGAGCAATCGCTGACTTTGCAATCAGCAAGCGGCTCTATGACGGCGCGTACCGTCTGCCCCGGCTTGATAGCACCGTAAATACGATAGCACGCTGCCAAGGGCTTATCCCGACACGTAGCGTGGTCGTATGCGATCTTGATGGGAAGATAATTGATCAGCAGTCCGTCCACGTAAATATTCAATTCGCCAAAGGGCGTTTGAATGCTGCTGTCTGCCTTATACGCTTCCAGAATGCGG
>JAZQYT010000216.1:0-2467 GCA_045633665.1 Eubacteriales bacterium
AATCCGAAAAATAATTGTCAAGCTGAGGCTTGCGATAGAAATACAAAACGAAGAATTAAGGAGAAACGTTATGGAAAACTTTAACGAAGAAATGATCGAAAAGGCAAAGGTCGCAAAGACCGCAGAGGAACTGCTTGAAATCGCAAAAGCAAACGGTGTGGAAATGACCGCCGACGAAGCAGCTACATATTTTGCACAGCTGGGCCCCAAGTCTGGCGAGCTTGACGATGACGACCTCGACGCAGTTGCCGGCGGTGGCTGCGGTGCTTCTGAAGAGGAATCAGCACCGGTTGCGAAGAATGGAGATACCGTTCAAATGACGAACGGAGCGACTTGCAAACGCTGTGGCAGCGCAGTTGGCAAATATATCGCCAACAGCAATACGTATGTATATATCGTCAAATGCGTGCATGACGGCGAGGTAATTGCCACAGCACCGAAGAGCCATGATTATACCATCCTTTAATCCGAAAAATAATTGTCAAGCTGAGGCTTGCGATAGAAATACAAAACGAAGAATTACGGAGAAACATTATGGAAAACATAACTCCTGAAAAGATTGAAAAGGCGAAAACCGCAAAAAAGTGCCGAAGAACTGCTGGAAGGCGCTGCAGGCGGTACGATACCGATTGCCACCAGTATGGCAGAGGCGGGACTCAAGACAGAATAAACATCGGAGGGGAAAAAGCCAATGTGGCTGACACCCAATGATAAAATACTGATAAAAAGGAGTAAAAATTATGGAAAACATTAGCAACGAACTGATTGAAAAGGCAAAAACCGCGAAAAATGCCGAGGAACTGCTGGAAATCGCAAAGGCCAATAATGTTGAAATGACCGCTGGCGAGGCGGCCACCTACTTCGCACAACTGAATCCGCAAAGTGGCGAACTGGATGACGATGACCTTGATAAAGTGGCAGGCGGCAGCTGCAATCCCGTCAAGGATAGAGATAAGGCGGACCAAAATATTCCGAACATAACCTGTGAGAATTGCAATACAATGGGCAACTGGGCATACATTGGCCAAAGCAGCTGCTTGGTAACATACTATTGCCGCCATTGCAGGTATACTCTGAATTTACAGGACGATGAAAACTTCGCGGTACCGCATTTTTACGGCACATTTTATTAAATTTAAATAAGGTAATGCAGAATACATTTACGAGGTAGTATGACATACATCCTGAATAAAAATATCGCACTACGCTCCTGGTGGCGTGTGCCGTATGCTTACTATTGGAAAAACCAGCGGGATGCCAAACGACTGACAAAAGAGGAGTTCGAACTGCTTTCACTCTGCGACGGACAGACCGACCTTGAAGATAGCGAGCTTTTGTCGCGCCTTGCCGCTCGGGGCTTTATAGAAAAGTGCGAAAAGGGAAAAGATGTGTTGGATTCCTGGCAGAAAATGGATTGCGACAACCGGTATTTTCCTGCAATGAACTGGATGATTACCGGCAAGTGCAACTATAACTGTCTGCATTGCTTCAATGCCGCCGATAATACGCCCCTAATGGCCGAATTTACCCTTGAAGAAGCCGAAAAGCTGTTGGACGAGGCGCAAAAATGCGGCATCAATGCCTTCACCATCACAGGTGGTGAGCCTATGTGCCACAAGAACTTTTTGGAGATTATTGAGGGTATTTATAAGCGAGGAATGTTCGTCGAGGAGCTGAATACCAACGGTTTTTATATTACCCAGGCTGTGCTTGACCGTATGAAGGAAATCGGTTGCAATCCGCTGATAAAGATTTCCTTTGACGGACTTGGACACCATGATTGGTTACGCAACCGTAAGGGTGCAGAAGAAGATGCACTACGTGCGATTAAACTCTGCGTGGATAACGGTTTTCGTGTGAAGGCGCAGACCAATGTGCACAGAAGAAATATCGAATCCATGCTTCCCACGGCGCGTCTGCTTGACGGAATGGGTGTATATGAAATGCGCATCATTCGTACCACCGAGGCGCCTCGTTGGAACGAGAATGGGGCAGGTGCGACCCTTGAGCTCAGCGAGTATTTTGGTGTGATGCTGGATTTCCTCAGAGAATATATCGCTGAGGAACACCAAATGATGGTGGATATTTGGCAGCTGATGACACTTTTTCCGCAAAGCCGAAGCTATAATCTCCGCCCTGTTGCCTGCTGTGAGGGTGAATACAAGCCCACACGCCCCGTATGCCCCGGAAATCGCGGTATGGTGGCGGTATCGGCAAACGGTAATGTTTTCCCTTGTATGCAGATGTCAGGCTACTACGAGGCAAAAAACGACATTCTCGGTAATGTCAAACAGTCAGGCTTGCAACCACTTTTGCAGATGGGCAAATATCTTGCTGAGGTTTGCACTACGGTGGGCGAACTTGCGGAAAAGAACGATGAATGCAGAAATTGCAGCTATTTCAAGTACTGCGCCGCCGGATGTCGTGCGGTCGGTCTGGCGCTGACGGGAGATAAAATGGGTGTGGA
>JAZQYT010000217.1:0-26342 GCA_045633665.1 Eubacteriales bacterium
GCCGCGATCAGATCTCCCGAAAATACGCAGATCAGGCATTTGCCGCTGCCGTGCGGCACCGAGTCGTAGCTGTGCAGTCGGTTGGGCTTGATCAGCATCAGATCACCCTCTTGCAGGTGGTATTCCTGCTTTTCGATGTGCATGTCCATCTGACCGGATATCATCAGTACAAATTCAAAGCAGCGGTGCATATGCATGGGAAAAACGTGATCTTCACGCTCGTACAGCATAAAGTGTCCCGTTCCGATCCCATGCTCTATTTCATACAATAAAGGCTCCATGTGCTTCCTCCGTTTTTAAGGGCGTTTATTTCCACTCGCGATCCAGTATGCGCTTGCGGTTTTTCAGAAATTTCACCAGGAATTGATAGTTGCGCTCGGTGATATCATCCTTATTTGCATACCAGAGCTGATCGTTGAGCGCAAGGGACTCGTCAATCTCGCCCTTGTAGCTTTGCACAAAGTCAATGCAACCGTCCAGCACGTCCGAATAGTAGGTTTGGTACCGCTCGCAAAGCATGGCGTAAAGCTCATCCGAGCGCGCCACACCGCGGAAGAAATCGTTGGAGTATTCGATCCTGCTGTCCACGTGATAATATTCGTTGGGCGCACCGGTCCAAGGCACGTACAGGCTGTAATCGTAATCCCAGATCGGCCCGAACGCCAGCTTTTCGCCCGCGATCTGATAGGTGTAGAAGGATTTCCAGATGTGGTCGCGCTCGCCCATGATCTGGTCAATGATCATGTAATCGATCAGCGAGTCTACGTCCAAATAGTGCTTCAGCTTTTTGGTGTTGCCGTCATCGCATGCTTCCAGAATCTTGTTATAGTGATTTTCTAACTGCGAAAAGAAGGAATAAAACTGCTCGTCCGAGCAAAAATCCTGCTTTTGGGGATATTTGAGCGTGAAATAACTGTTGCACCACGCTACGTAGAAATAGTCCTCGCCCTCGATTGCCAAGGGGGCGTGCTGTACACCCTCGTCTAAGCAAACGTAGAAATTAAACTGGTCAAGGTCGGTCATGTCGGGGGTGATGGTCTGCTCTATATCCATGCGCCCCTCGTTTTCCTGCACCTGCTGGCAAAGCGTGTACAGCCCCATATATTCACCGTTGAGGTAGAGGTTGACGTGATGCGGCGTGGGTGTGAATGCCAGCGCATCGGATGCCGCGCCAAGATAGAACGCGGTGGTATTGTGCATGCAGGAGGGGTCAAGGTAATCGGCAAGCAGCACCCAGCTCTTTGCCTTTTCCAGCCCGAAAAGCGAAACCTTTTGATTGAATTTGATGCGATAAGGCTTTTTGTCATAGCCCTGTGTGGAGTTGCCGCGCAGTCGGATGCCACCGCCTACGTTGTGGAACTCGTCCTCTGTGTTGACAAGATCCGCGCGCATGTCCACGTAGTCAAATTTGTTTTCAATCGGCGCGTCGCTTGTGTCAATGTGTAAAATGGGCAGCTCGCGCGTGACGTAGTCGAGCAAGAGATTGACCTTGGTATCTTTTGTCACGTTGGCAAGAGAGATTTCGTTGCCCTCATATATCTGACCGTCGATCTCGAAGCCATCGTATACGTAGCCACGCTTGATTTCAAACGATACGGGGACAAAGGCCGTATCGGTCACGTCCTGCAGGGTATCGCCGCCCGAAAAGGTCACCGCGCCTTCGATCGGGCAGATGATCTCGACCACGGTGCGGCCGTCGTCGGTTTCGGTTTCCGTCTCTGTTTCTGTTTCAGATTCCGGTTCGGGGATCGCTTCGGTTTGCTGTATGCTGTCGGTGGGCTGCTCTTGCGCATCGCTTGCGGGCGTACATGATGGCAGCAAGAGGCAAAGCAAAAGGAACAGGCAGATCCATCTATTTTTCATAAAAAATCCTTTCTCAGGATAGAGTTTCGGGTTCGGGCTCAAGCCGCTTGCCCATGAGAAGCACGTAGGCTACAATACCCAGCTGAATGATGCCTGAAAGCGCGATCAGCCAAGGAATGCCGCCCTCGTAGGTGTAACCAAACAGGGGAAGGGCAAAATTTTTGGAAAGAGCCACGAAAACGGTGCCGAACAAAAGCCCGGCAGCCGCGCCCAGGTTGAACACGATCTGATAAAACGAGGTGTAGCAGGTGCGGTTGACCTCGGGCATATTGACGTATTGCATATTGGCCACAATGGAGTTGCGCCCCACACCCGCAAAGTGCTGCGGCAGGCGAATGAGCAAAAGCATGCCGACCAGCAGCCATGGGGCAAGATCGGGACGGATAAGCGCGTAAAGCAGCTGCAAGGGTGCCTCGATCAAAAGCGCCAATGCCAGCGCACGCAGCCAGGAGGTCTTTTGAATGCGCTTTTGCCAGAATTTCATGGAGAAGGGGAAGAAGAAGGGGTAGACGAAAATGATAAAGCAGTACAAAAAATAGGTGATGCCGATGGTGTCCATCAGATAGACCTGCAGGAAGGTGTTGTGGCAGTAAAGTGAGAATTGCCATGCAAATACCACCACCATGGTCAGCATGTACTTCTTGTTGGAGATGGGAACGGTGATGATGTCGCGGAATTTTGGGGTGTGAATGACGGGATAATCCACCTCGCGCGGCAAGGAGAGCAGGATGACGTCCAGGATGCCGAGCAGGAAGCCGAAATGGCGCACGTATTCCAAAAATTTGAGCTGATCAGCAGGCATAGCAGCCAGCTTGTCTGCGTATACGGAGGCAAGCAGTACAAGGATGCCGGGCAGCAGTGCAGCCGCAAACTGATTGAAGGTCATGTACTGCGCACGAATGCTCTCGGGCAGGAATTTGACGTGCCACGCAGCATAGCCCGAAACCGCGATGATATTGAATACGTAAGCAATGAATTGCAGCACCGACATGCAGATGATCAGCACGGCCGAATCGTTTACCAGATGGGGCAGCAGCGTCAGGGCAAATATGCTGCAGATATAGTACATCAGCTTGCAAAAGCCAAGCACAAAGCGACGCTTTTTGAAGCGCGTCAAAAGAGAGGGCGCGAAAATGACGAACAGGCCCGCAATGAATGGGGAGAAGGCGAGAATGCCGATCTCCTCCGGCTCCATATGATAGCCGCGCAAAAATTCGGTCCAAAAAATGCCGGTGGTGATGTAGTTGATCACCGCCTCCAACGCGATCGAAATCAGAAGAAGACAGCGCGTACGCGCGTCGGGCTCTTTGAAATTGAAAACCTGCACAAGGGTGCTTTTTTGTCGTTGCATGTTATGATCTCTCCGAAATAAAAAGGGAATAATGATTGCGTGTGCAATTTACAATACAATTATATCCCTCCTTGCATGATTTGTCAATGTCAAAATGACAGAACAGTGTGTAATCCTTCTGCATTCCGAGCTGCCTTGTCAATAAAGCGACTTGACAAACAGAAAGAGGTTTGGTACAATTGAATGATAACATAAAAAAAGGAGGAGCGAGCGGTATGAAGCAATTCTTGTCGCGCAGATGGGTGCGGCTTGCGCTGTGGCACGTAATCGGGCTGGGTGTCGGCACGCTGATCATCTCGTCAGCCTCGCTCCTTTTTGGCAGCGCATGCCCGACTTATTGGATGCTTGGCATTTGCTGTCCCTTTTGCGGCATGACGCGTGCGCATCTGGCAGCTATGCGCCTGGATTTTGCGGCGGCGTTTTATTACCATCCCCTGTTCTTCACTGGCGTTCCCATGATATGGCTGCTGGCGCACAAGCGGCTTTTGAAAGCAAGATGGATGCGCGTGCTGTGGTGGGTGCTTGTGATTTCAATGGGAATTGCGCTTGGCGTGACGTATATTTATCGCGTATTCACCCTTGGATTTGACTTTTTTGCATAAATGATAGAAAGAGAGAACGTTATGGAAACACCGATCAAGCAAATATCGGGCCTGAAGCCCGAAACCATCCGCACCTATAACGACGGTGTGGTGCGCATGATGAGCGTGGTGCTCAACCTCGCGGCAAACGCTTTGGATGCAGCGGTGGTGGACGAGATCGCGCGCGAGTGCGGTGTCAGCCGCGCGTATGCGTATGCCGAGTGTCTGGCGGCGCTTTGCGGGCTGGATACCTCGGGACGGGATCGGGATCTGTTTCGTCATTATTTTCTTCCCATGATAAGTGAGCTTGATCCCGCGGATTTTGAGAACGACGCGTATTATCAGAATATCAAAATTAAGCCGGGCAAGAGCGGCAAATGGGAGTACAGGCAAATGAGTCTTGCCCCCTGCGAAGCTTTTGTCTGCAACGATTTTTTGGTGACAAGGGATCATCGCATGATTCCGCAGATCGGCTTTTTCATGCGCGAATTTACCTTTCCGGGTGTGCTGGAGAACGGCAGGGAATGGATGACCTTGATGCCCAACGAAACCGTGACAACGCGCCCCGCACTTGACCGCGCGCACGGCCGTGTGCTGACCTTTGGGCTGGGACTTGGCTATTTTGCGTACATGGCGGCAAGAAAGCCTGAGGTGGAATCGGTCACGGTGGTGGATCTGAGTGCGGACGCGATCTCGCTCTTTGAGCAAAATCTGCTGCCGCAGATGGAGTGCCGGGATAAGATCAGGGTGATCCATGCCGACGCGTTTGATTTTGCCGAAAAGCACTATCCCGCGGGAGAGTTTGACTTTGTCTTTGCGGATATCTGGCACGACGTCTCGGACGGCAAAGATCTCTATCTGCGTTTCAAATCCATGGAAAAGCTCGCGCCCGATATGGAATATACCTATTGGCTGGAGGAGTCGATCAAGTGCTACCTTAACGACGCACTGTGGCCGTGAAATAAAAACTCGTGTTTTATTGATGAACAATATAGCACAAATATGTATCTGATACAATCAAAATTTCATATTTTTTCTGTGGTTATTCGGGAACAAAAACCTCCTTCTTTAAGCGAAAGAAGGAGGTTTTTTATCGTTGCTTTTGTTTATTAGAAAAATTGGTACACGGTAATAAGATTGGCTCCCAACATACGCACCGTTTGCGTTAATTCTTCCTGTACTTCATAGTTTGGTCGAGTATCTCAATCCCATGTTGTACTGATATTGTTCGGAGTCGATCATTTACCTGCTCTTGAATGTTTTTTCTTCGTGTTTCGATCTCTTCGATTGCCTGGGCATAACTGGGAAAATGGAATTCCTTATCATAAGGGAATTTAACAAAGAGTCGATACAGCTGAGTGTCATTTGAATCCCGTTCAAAATCCAGGTATTCTAATATTGCAACAGTGCTGTTAATTGCCTTGGAATAGATAACGTCGAAGCAAACGTTGAATTTCGTGTATTGACTCAAAGTAACTTCTGCTGTGGAGATCAAAAATTGCTCGTTTGCTGGGGTAGAGAACTGAGGCTTCATTTGAAAAAGTAAGTATCCATCGTACAATCCCGGTAAGGTTTGGGGCGGTAATTGTTCAATCTTAAGCGTTTTTATATCGTATTGGTCAAATTTTCCTTTGGGGAATACCAAAACCGATACTTCTCCGATGATTTCTATTTGAGCGGCAAGTTCGATGAACAGGATTCTCGTGCCCGCTAACATGTGATATAAAATTGGCTCTATGGTCTCCGGGTTTCTTGGCTCTCGCCCGACTTCTTGATCAATTCTGCTCAATTCTTTAGCAATAGCTGAAATTGTCAAGATCGGTTGTTCTGGATTTTTCTTGTTTAACGAAATAGATAGCGCCCACAAATCCATCCACGTTGCAACTTGAATTTCTGCTTCACTTAATTTAACTTTCCTTTTATTATCTAATTCTGCCACTTTTAAAACAGATTCTACTTGTTGGGGTGCATTGTCCTCGTCATTGCTGAAGACTCGCGCCAATAATTCATCCAACGAAAGACCGAGCGCATTGGCTATTTTGTGTTGCACGTTCAAGCTTGGAAGCTTTTCCGATTGTAAAGCACGAACCAGCTCTGTTGGATATATTTTCAGAAATCGGCTATATTCAGCCTTGTTCATTTGACGGGATTTCATATCTCGTTTGAGAAATTCTGCCATCGACATTGAAAGCACCTCTATGAAAAATTTTTAGTACTGTTATTATAGCATACTTTTGAGTGTTTTTCAACACAAGAATAAAAATAACACAGGGAAAACAACAACATTGTTTATTATTACCAAATAAATCGATACAAAATTGTGTTTAAATTTACGTCAACACGCTTGACAATAACACGAAAATGTGTTACAATGTGTTTGGACAGGGATAAGTGCCTGTACTAAACAATTCTTAGAAGAGAGGTTATAAAAATGGCAGAAGAATGTAAGTTCTATTATTATGACAGTGGATACTCATGCGCTCTCAAGCGTGAAAAGGAAGGATTTTCCTCTATAGACAGTGACACGGTACACAGGTATTGCTGGGGCTATCAATATGAAGAATGTCCTCGTTACAAAGCTACTCAATCATCAACGGGGTGTTACTTGACGTCTGCTTGTGTAGAAGCAAAAGGTCTGCCGGATGATTGCAGAGAGCTAACAGTCCTTAGATCCTTCAGAGATATCTACATGAAAGGGACTGAAACGGGAAGTGCTGACATTTGTGAGTATTACCATACTGCCCCTATCATCGTAAAAAACATCAAGCAGTTGCCAAACTCCATGGATATTTTTGAAGAAATATACAATGAGTTGGTAGTTCCTTGCGTAGCACTCATTGATAACAATCTCAATGAAGAAGCATACCGCAAGTATAAGGCCTATGTCCAGAAGTTGCAGTCACAGTATTTTTAAGTAACACCGTGAGGCCTTTTGCGTATTGGATTTTTTGATTAGTTCCATGCTATAGACAAGACCGTTTCACAGCAAGACAGGAGAACGAATAATGAACATGAGTAAAAAAAGCACCTTTGAAGTTATCGTAGAATGGATTGATAGGATATTCAGGTGGATTGATATGATTCTTAAAGACCCGATACTCCTGGTGTTTGGCTTGGTTTTTGTACCAATAGTGCTCATAGTTTCTTTAATTATGGTATTGTGGGAAACTAAAGCGGGCAGAATCATTCTGGTTGTTGGTGTGCTTTTACTGGCTGCGGCGATCTGTATTACGACGATGTTATCTTCGCTTCATTCGAAATTGGAGGAACACAAATTAATGAGCGAAATTGAGTTGTCTCAATTGGAAACGCTGGAGAGTTATCCGTTTGGTCATTATAGAGATTGGGATTCTGAACAGGATTCGTTAGGGAACATATATACAAGTTATTTCGATTTATGCAGTTACGAAGACAATTACGGTAAGACCGAGTCATATAGTGATTTCGCCACTAATGGAGAGTACATGTATCTGGAAGGTACCATCTTCTGCAGACGCGGTCAGAATCCCGAATATAAGATTTCTTTCAGAGTCTATGCCGATGGAGAGCTTGTCTATGACTCCGGTGAGATGAGCCGTGACACCCCGCCTAAGCAGTTCAAGGTGTGCATCAATCAAGCACAAGTCGTTCGCATCCAAAGCTCTTCAAGCGATTATACTTTGATGGAAGTGAACCCTGGTATAATTTTAGTCAATGCCAAATGCACAGATGAATAAGCATCTTGCATACTTTAGCAGGTAATAACAGAAGAAATACGAAAGGACAAAAAATAATGAAAGACGTACTGTATGTAATTTACTTAGATAAAGTGGAGAATGCGAGCACGCGCAGCTATGATATTGCAACTCTTGATGTTGGCAGGATCAGTGACTTTGAACTGATTGAAAAATACCCGGACAAGCTGGTTGTCAGATGGGGACACCATGGCGAATCAAGTGCAGAGGTCTGTAAAAATGGTGATTGGGTAGCCCTTTTTCGGCGTGACGTGGAGTACGATGATGATGGATCATGTTGTCCTGTAATCGAGACCATGGGTTTTTGCTGGAAGGTAGAATAAATCCCTTTCTGTTTTATGATGACATCCACCCTAATTGGTTACTTTGAGTTTTCACCCCTGTCATACTGTTGGTTGCACATTTGCGCAAAAAGTTTTGGAAAAATCCCCAATCTTATTGCAATTCTCCTGCGGGTATGGTATAATCAAAAAGTAAATACCATAAACCGAGAACAGAAAGGGTATTCAAAATGGCAAAAAAGGTAATTGACAAGTTTACGGCTCTGGCAGGGGAAAACGTAGATCCTCGTACCAGAAGATATTTGGCTCCCAAGAGAATCGTTTGGTCGCAGGGAAACGTGAGTGGTGCGGAGAACCTTCTTGAGGAAAAGAGCAACCAGATCACGCTAGTGGTAGGCCAGGACAACTGCACGCTCAAGAATGAGCCCGGCAAGCCCCATGCAGCAATTCTGGTGGACTTCGGCATTGAATTTGCAGGCTCTGCGCGCTTCCACACCTGGATGACGCACGGCCCCGGACACAACGGTGCTGTCAAGGTTGCTGTCCGCTTTGGTGAGAGCGTCATGGAGGCGCTGACACCTCTGGGCGAAAAGAACACCACCAACGACCACGCGATCCGCGACAGCGTGTATTCGCTGGGTATGTATTCCGGCATCGAAACCAACGAAACGGGCTACCGTTTTCTGTACGTAGAGCTGCTGGATGAGGATGCGTTCATTACCTTCAAGGCAATTCAGGGCGTATTCCACTATATGGATCTGGAATACAAGGGTACCTTCCGTTGCTCGGATGAGCGCCTGAATCAGATCTGGGATACCGCTGCATATACCGCGCACCTGAACATGCAGGAATACCTGTGGGACGGTATCAAGCGCGACCGCCTTGTATGGATCGGTGACATGCACACCGAGGTCAAGACCATTCTGACCACCTTCGGTTATACCGACATCGTACCCAGATCGCTGGACGTGGTTCGTGATGAAACCCCCGTTGGTACATGGATGAACGGCATTTCTTCCTATTCCATGTGGTGGCTGATCATTCAGCACGACTGGTACAGAACGGTTGGCGACACGGTATATCTGTCCCAGCAGAGAGAGTACATTCACGATCTGATGAACGTGCTGGCCGATTGCGTGGACGAGGACGGCGTAGAGCACATGCCCGAGAACAGATTCATGGACTGGCCTAACAACGACAACCCCGGTGCCATTCACGCAGGTCTGCAGGGACTTTTGAAGATCGCGCTGGATAAGGGTACCTCGCTTCTGTACACGCTGGGCGACGTTGCACTTGCGGAAAAGTGCGCGATGGCGGCAGTGCGCATGAGAAAGCACGTGCCGGATCCTTGCGGCTCCAAGCAGGCAGCAGCACTTCTGGTGCTGGCAGGTCTTGCTGATGCCAAGGAGACCAACGACACGATGATCGCTCCCGGTGGCGGACACGGCTATTCCACCTTCTTCGGTTACTATATCCTCAAGGCAAAGGCGCTGGCAGGCGACTATGCAGGCGCTCTGGATGACATCAAGGAATACTGGGGCGGCATGCTTGACATGGGCGCTACCACGTTCTGGGAGGACTTCCACCTGTCCTGGATGGAGAATGCAGGCAGAATTGACGAGATCGTACCCGAGGGTAAGATCGACATTCACGGTGACTACGGCGCATACTGCTACGTCAAGTTCCGTCACTCTCTGTGCCACGGCTGGGCTTCCGGTCCTTGCCCGTACCTGTCCTCTTACGTGATGGGCGTTCGCTCCATCTCTCCCAACACCTACGAGATCAAGCCCGAGCTTGCATACCTGGATTGGGTAGAGGGTACGTATCCCACCCCCAAGGGTGAGATCTATATCAAGGTCACCAAGGATGAAAACGGCAACCAGAAGGTTGACATCCAGGCACCCAAGGGCATCTTTATTCTCAGATGATCCCGAAAAAAGAAAATATCGGCAGAGGCGCAGCCTCTGCCGTTATTATATGGAACAGTTATGAAAAATCGGGGAAGCAGATCTTGCCCGTGGAGGCGTCGGCACATAGCTTGGCCATTTTTTCGCAGGATTCCAGTCTGCCGCAGCGGTTCCACTCGATGAATACGTGGAAGAATGCGCCTGCATGGTAGCGCAACAGGTATCTTTCCTGCTCGCGCTGCTCCTGCTCCTGCTGCTCGCCCGCTCCCAAAAAGGTCAGATCCATGTTGTGGGAAATACAGTCAAGAATCAGGCCGCCAAGCCCTGCGTTCAATGCGGCATTGACAAGCGGTGCGTACTCTGCAAGCGTATCAAAAAGAGTGTAATAATATTGGTAAACGTCCTTGTGCAGGTGCTGCTCCACGATCTTTTTGTGAATGCTTTCCCCCACGTCGTCCATGAATTTGCGCAGGATGTCCTCCTTGGAGGAATAGTTGCGGTAATACGTCATGCGCGAAACGCCTGCTTTTTGCGTGATCTCGGTGATCGTGATGCTTGCATAGTCGCGTGTGCTCATCAGCTCGGTCAATGCGGCAACGATGCGTTCTCTTGCCATACGGTTGTGGTCCTTTGTTTTTCGCATATAAGTTCTCCACGGTACACTTAGTAAAAATTTGTCACTATACCAAATCATTCTATCACAATAGCGTATCAAAGTCAATAGAAAAAATGAAAAATTCAAAATCGGATGCTTGACATGGTTGACAAATGCAATATTTTCGGGTATAATGCAAATGGAGTATGAAAAAATTGTGACAAGAAAGGGACAAAAGTATGAGCAAGCAAAAGCAGCCGAAGCGCTTTGACTTCAAAAAGAAGCCGCGCAAGCCCGGATTTCTCATGGGTGTGGCAAAGCACATCATCAGCATCCCCGACCTGAAGCATCGTCCTTATCAGTTAAACAGACACGGCATGGAGGGCATTGACGGAAAGCCCTATCTGCTGTTGATCAATCACGCGTCCATGGTGGACTTCAACGTCATGCTGGATGCCACGCAGGGCGCACCGCTCAACAACGTCATGACCTTGGAGGGCTTCCGCGATTTCACCGAGCCCTTGATGCGTCATCTTGGCGTGCTGGGCAAGAGAAAGTATGTACAGGATTTCCAGCTGATCAGACACATGAAGTATTGTGTGGATAAATTGCAAACGGTATTCGTGCTGTTTCCCGAGGCGAGATATTCGATCGACGGCTGCACCTCATACCTGACGCCCTCGCTTGGCAGCCTTGCCAAATTTTTGCGCGTTCCCGTCGTGGTCATTCGCATTCACGGCAACTTTATTTCCTGCCCGCACTGGAACTGGATCAACAAAAAAGGCCCGATCGAGGCCGAAATGTATCCAATCGTGACGGCAGAGGAAACCAAAACGCTTTCTGCCGAGGAAATTTATCAGAGGATCGTGGATAATTTCCAATATGACGATTTCGCATGGCAGAAGGAGAACAATATCGTCATCGACCATCCCGAGCGTGCCAAGGGCTTGCACTCGCTGCTTTACAAGTGCGCGCATTGCGGCACCGAGGGCAAAATGGAGTCGGGAGGCATTCATTTGTGGTGTGAGAGCTGCGGCAAGAAGTGGGAAATGACCGAGCTTGGCGAGCTCAAGGCGCTGGAGGGCGAGACCGAGTATTCGCACATTCCCGATTGGTCCAAGTGGGAGCGCGCCTGCGTGCGTAAGGAAATCCGCGACGGTACGTATTATTTTGAGGACGAGGTGATCGTGGAAACGTTGCCCAATGCAAGGAAGTTCTATCATCAGGGCAAGGGCAAGCTGACTCAAACGCCCGAGGGTACGACGCTGACCTGCGAGAGCGTTTACGGTGAGCCATTGCAGGTGGAATGGAAGGCCTTGAATCTGGATAGCATGCACGTGGAGTTTGATTATAGAAAGAGCAGAACCGCCAAGGGCGACTGCGTGGATCTGTCCGTTCCCGAGGACAGCTATTGGTGCTATGTATCCAAGAAGGACGTGCTTGTCAAGCTGGCGTATGCCACCGAGGAAATGCATTTCTTTGCAAAGGAAACGGCCGAGGCTGAGAAGGCAGCAAAATAAATATTGAGATATTACAGAAAAAACCGCTCGAACGAGCGGTTTTTCTTTGCTGTGTATTCAATTTACCAAAGCCTCCAGCTCGTCCAGACGCGGATCTGCCGAGGTGGCGGTGAGGTTGTTTAAGAAGATGACCTGATCAGCGCCGGTCATGTCCACAAAATCCGCAAGGCTGCCGTCATAGTAGCGGTAGTCGATGACGTAGACGTACTGATAGTGATCAACAAGGAAGGGGGCGAAGCAGTTGCCAAAGGATTCCTTGACCAGTACTACGGCCGAGCCGTCGGTGACGTTGGGGTTTTCAATGCTGATATAGTAGCTTTGCTGGGTGCCTGCGGGGTTGTCGCTGGTCAAAAAGCAATTATACTTGGAGGCAGCGGCCGCGTAGAAGGTGTCGGTATCCTTGCGCACTACACCGCCCGTGAATTTTTGCGAGGTGCCGTCCGCCAGATGTACGCGCAAGGTGTTTGTGCCGCGCGGTACAAAGGCCTGTACCGTGTCGGGGTTCTTTTGTAGTGCCTGTGCCTTGGTGTGGGCATAAAGCGTGCCGAGGAAGCCCTCGAATTGGTGCTGCTCGTAGAAAGAGAGGGGATGCGCGTCAAGACCTGCGTCCGCACAAAAGGCGGTGTATGCGTAGTATGCGCCGAGCGCGGTCCAATGGTGGTCAGTGCGGAAGTAGAGGTATTCGTCCTTGTGTGCGCCAAGCGCTCTGTAAGCGTCCACGCATCTTGCGTTTTTGTGCGTAATGCCCTCGTACATGATGTCAATGGCCAGCTTGGGATCGGATGCGTCGGTGACCTTGAGCACCTTTTCGTTGTAGGCGTATGCCAGCGGCACGACGATGGTGTAGACCTTGGCCTTGCCGTCAAGCTGCTCGGCCGCTTGGTTGATCATAGCAGCGTATCGCAAAGAGTTTGCCTTGTTCTGATAATACATTTCGTAGGCAGTGTCGCCCGTGATATAGTAGCCTGCAATGGTTTCCACTTTGACGTTCTCATCACCCTGCGAGCCCTGCTCGCCGCCAAGATTGGAGGCACCGCTCTGGAATTGCTCGGAGGCAAAGCCCTTGAGCGAGCTGATGGCGTCATTTGCAGCGATCAGCCCCTCACGGAAGGGGAAGGTATCGGCAAACCAAGTGCTGATCTGTGAGGTGTATGCGCCCGAGAAAAAGTCCTGTGCGGTCAGGGCGGGAAACTCTGTCAGCTCTCGCTTTTCGGATTCGGAGTAGGCGGGACGCAAAAAGAATGCAAGTCCCAGCAAAAAGCCCAGCACCATGACAGCGCAAAACAGCACGATCATGAGTTTATTGAATATGTTTTTTTGTTCCATAAGGTATCCTTTCTCGCGTCAGAAGCGGAAATACAGGAAGGGATTGTAGCTGTCCCCGATCAGGGCAAGGGCGGAAAGCACCACAAGCGCAGCGGGGATGATGGCCCCGATCGCGTTGGCCGCATAGTAAAGGGGCGGGATGCGCTCTGCCTTTTTGAGCTTGCCGAGCATGGGGGCGATGGGGAAGCAGGCAAGGATGCAGACTGCCAAGAAGATACAGTTGCCGCTGATCTGGGTTTGTGCGCTCAGATCAAAGAAGGCGTTGCTGTTCAGGCAAAGAATACCCTTGATCGTGCTCCACAAAAGCGAGAGGTCGTCAAAGCGGAAGAGCAGCCAGCCGAAGTATACCGCGGGCAGCACGTAAACGTGCGCGGCGATCTTGCTTGCCAAGGGAGCGTTTTTGCCGATGCGCAGCACGTATTTTTCAAGCATCAGCCATGCAAAATAGTAAAGTCCCCACAAAATGAAGTTCCAGGATGCACCGTGCCAGAAGCCGGTCAAGCCCCACACGATCAGCATGTTAAGCACGTGACGGGATACCTTTACACGGTTGCCTCCCAAGGGGATGTAAACGTAGTCGCGGAAAAACGTGGAGAGCGAGATGTGCCAGCGGCGCCAGAAATCCGTGACGGACGAGGCCGCGTAGGGGTAGTTGAAATTCTCCTTGTAGTGAAAGCCCACCATCAGTCCCATACCGATCGCCATGTCGGAATAGGCGGAGAAGTCAAGGTAGATCTGCAGCATGTAGCAAAGGCCGCCCAAAAGCAGGGCTGCCGAGGAAAGTCCCGAGAGGTCGGTGGTGGCTGCCGAGGGCAAAAGATTGTCCGCGATCATGGCGCAGCCGTTTGCCAGCAGGGCTTTTTTGGCAAGTCCCACGGCAAAGCGGGAAACGCCCTGTGCCGCGTCGTTCCAGGTCACGCGGCGATCCTCGATCTCGCGCGCCACGTCGGCATAGCGTACGATGGGGCCTGCAATGCATTGGTGGAACAGGGAGGCGTAAAGCAGAAGGTTTGTGTAGCTTTTTTGTGCTTCCACCTCACCGCGGTATACGTCAATGACGTAGGAGAGCAGCTGGAAGGTATAGAAGGAAATGCCGATGGGCAGCGTGATCGCGGGGATGATCTCTGGAATGCCGAACAGATCGTGCGGAATGCTCAAAAAGAAGCCCGTATACTTGAACAGCACCAGCAAAGCAAGGCAGAAGCCTGCGTTTACCCAAGAGATGCTCTTTGCCGGGCGTGTCATAGGCCCGAGTTGATCAATCATCAGCGCACTTACGTAGCAAACAAAGGTTTCAAGGCACAAAAGCAGCACAAAGGCAGGCCCACCCCAGGCATAAAAGATCAGGGAGGAAACCAGCAAAATGATATTGCGCGCCCGGATGCCCTTGCAGGCTGCGTACAGCGCATAACAGATGACTAAAAATGAAAAAATAAAGAATAAACTTGAAAAAACCATGTTTGCCCCTTGTATGTAAAGTGTAGATATTATTCCATTTTAAGTATAACACAAATCGATCGGACGCGCAAGAGATATTTACGGATTTTACGATGATTTTA
Source organism: Eubacteriales bacterium (assembly GCA_045633665.1). Taxonomy (GTDB): domain Bacteria; phylum Bacillota; class Clostridia; order Oscillospirales; family CAG-272; genus SVQP01. The sequence goes on from JAZQYT010000217.1 coordinate 14,718, forward strand.
CGCACGCCTGCATTTTGTGCTCCCCCCCTTGACGAAAGCGGACTGTGGTGGTATAATATTCCTATATTAAGAGTAAATCGGTGAGCGTTAAGTGCTTGCGGGACGGGGAGTTGTCCGCAGGACGAAGGAATAAGGTAAGCCTTATCTGCGGTTCACCCTTTGCATCCCGCTTTATATGGCAGAATACAGTGCGCCCTCGTGGGCAATCTCTCTTTTTCTTGCGATATGAGTGAGGAAAGGAGAGTTTTTTATGATAGCACAAAAACAAAAAGGCATTAAAAACGTAAAAATTCTGGTTTGTGCTGCCATGCTTGCGGCAATCAGCGTTGTGATCGGCATCTTTTGCAAAAATTTTCTGAACTTTGGGAACGGACTCTTCAGAATTACCCTGGAGAATTTCCCGATCATGATTGCAGGCATTGCATTCGGCCCCGTTGTGGGTGCTTGCGTGGGAGCGGTTGCAGATATCATCAGCTATATGCTCTCTACGCAAAGTCTGGTGATCTCTCCCATCGTGACGCTGGGCGCAGCCACTGTGGGCGCGGTCAGCGGATTGATGTCGCATTACGTGATCAAAAAGGATGGCAGCCTTCGCATCATCCTGTCCGTTGCTGCAGCGCATCTTGCAGGGTCTGTTCTCATAAAATCCGTGGGGCTTTTCGCGTATTATGAGTGGCTGGTGCTGTGGCGCATTCCCACCTACGTTCTGATTTCTGCCATTGAATGCGGACTGATCTGCTATCTGTATAAGAATCCCGTATTTACAAAAATTTTCGAGCTTGGAAGGAACGGACGATGAATTACGATCAAGCATTGCAGTATATACATTCCGTCTCCTGGACGTTTACAAAGCCGGGGCTGGAACGAATCGGAGAGCTTTGCCAAAGGCTGGGCAATCCGCAAAACGATCTGAAATTTATTCACGTAGTAGGCACCAACGGTAAGGGCTCGTTCTGTTCTATGCTGGATAGCGTGCTTCGACACGCCTCGTATAAGGTCGGGCTTTTCACCTCTCCGTATATCAAGGAGTTCACCGAGCGCATTCGCGTGGACGGGGAGAATATCCCGAAGGAAGCCTTGGCTGAGATCGTGACTTACGTTCAGCCCATTGCCGATACGATGGAGGATAAGCCTACCGAATTTGAGCTGATCACAGCAATCGGACTGGAATATTTCAAGCGGTGCGGCTGTGAGGTTGTGGTGCTTGAAGCGGGGATGGGCGGAAGATTGGATTCTACGAATATCATTCAAAGCTCGCTTTTGTCCGTCGTCACCGGCATTTCGTTGGATCACACCGCGTATCTCGGAGATACGGTTGAGAAGATCGCAGCGGAAAAGGCGGGGGTGATCAAGCAGGGCGGTGTTGCGCTATATTGCGGCAATGACGAGCGTGCAAGAGCGGTGATCAAGCAAAAGGCGGATCAGATGGGCGCGACTTTGCTTTATGCCGATAAGACGGGACTTGCGCTGACGCGTTGTGATCTGGACGGCTGTACCTTTGACTTTGGTTCATGGAAGGGCGTAGAGCTTGCTCTGCTTGGACTGTATCAGCCGGAAAATGCTGCAAACGTGCTGTGTGCTGTGGAAGAGCTGCGCCGGCAGGGTATGCGTATTCCGGACAGCGCGGTATATGAGGGCTTGAAGACTGCCCGCTGGCAGGCGCGCTTTGAAAAGCTTTCAAAAGAGCCGCTTGTCATATTCGATGGGGCGCACAATCCCGAGGGAATCGACGCTGCCGTTCAGAGTGTGAAGTATTATTTTGGCAAGGAAAAGGTTGCCGTGCTGACAGGTGTCATGCGCGATAAGGATTATGGATACGTAGCGTCAAGGCTTTCCGAGATCGCAAGGCGCGCCTTTTGCATCAAGCCCAACAATCCGCGTGCGCTGGATGCCAAGGAATATGCGCACGTATTGACCTGTCACGGCGTACAAGCCTCTTATCATGACAGCGTGGAGCAGGCGTTGGGCGAGGCTTTGGCTTTTGCCCGGGAAAATGACTGCGCGCTGATCTGCCTGGGATCTTTGTATATGTACGAGCAAATATATGAGCTTATTTAATTTCGCAGACCGCGCAGAAGGGTGCGGTGCTGCCTGTTTTGGGAGGTGTGAATATGACGATACTGAGCGTGGATGATCTCGGATTGTCCTTTGGCACGGACGTAATATTGGAGCATATCTCCTTTTCTATTGACGAGAGTGATAAGCTGGGCATCATCGGCGTCAACGGCTCCGGCAAATCCTCGCTGTTCCGCATGATCACGGGGACGTATGAGCCGACCGAGGGCAGGGTGTATATTTCCAAGGACAAAACGCTTGGAATACTGACGCAGGATGGTGCTTTTGAGCGTGATATGGGGGATGGCACGGCACTCTCTATGATGTACCACGCCTTTCCGCAGCTGCTTTCTGCAGAACAAAGGCTTACCGAGCTGGAGACTGCCCTGCAGGATACGAGCCGTGCCGATTATGACGTGCTGACAGGCGAGTATACCCGTCTGCACGAGCGCTTTATTCGCGACGGTGGTATGGAATTCCGCGGCAGATGCGCGTCGATCCTGCAAAAGCTGGGCTTTGACCGCGAGGACGGCAACCGCCACGTGGATACCTTCAGCGGCGGTCAGCGCACGCGCCTTGCCTTGGCCGTGGTGCTTGCCACCGAACCCGATCTGTTGCTTTTGGACGAGCCCACCAACCATTTGGATATGGAAACGCTTTCCTGGCTGGAGAGCTTTCTGATCTCTTATAAGAAGTGCGTGATGGTCATCTCGCACGACCGTTATTTCCTTGACCGCGTGACGGGCAAGACCTTGGTGGTGGAGAATTGCCACGCAAAGCTGTATAAGGGAAATTATTCGCAGACCATGCAGATGCGTGAGCAGGATAGAGCCCTGCAGCAAAAGAAATACGATCTGCAGCAGCGTGAGTTTGCCCGTCAAGAAGCTTTTTTGGATCAGCAGCGCCGCTGGAATCAGGCACACAACTACGTCACCATCCGTGCGCGTGAAAAGCTGCTTGCCAAGATCGAGCGCGTGGCCAAGCCGGAAAGCGCGCCCAAGCCCATCCGCATGCGCTTTACGGCATCGTTACCGAGCGGCAACGACGTGTTGACCGTCAAGGGGCTTGGCATGCAGTTTGGCGCAAAGCAGCTGTTCTCGGACGTATCGTTTGCGCTCAAGAAAAACGACCGCATGATGGTCATAGGCCCCAACGGCTGCGGCAAATCCACGCTGATCAAGCTGATTTTGGACAAGCTGACGCCAGTATCGGGCAAGATCGAGGCGGGATATAATGTGAAGGTCGGGTATTACGACCAGGAAAACCAGAATCTCGATCCCGAAAATGCGGTCATTGACGAGCTGTGGGATGCGTATCCGCAAAAGACCGAAACCGAGATAAGAAATGCCTTGGCATTATTCCGCTTTGTGGGTGAGGACGTGTTCAAGCCCGTGGCGGTGCTTTCGGGTGGTGAGCGGGCAAGGCTGACGCTCTCCAAGCTGATCTTGTCCGAAATGAACCTTTTGATCTTAGACGAGCCGACAAACCATTTGGATATCGATTCGCGCGAGGCGCTGGAGAACGCGCTGCACGGCTTTGAGGGGACGATCCTTGTCGTGTCGCATGACAGATACTTAGTGGAAAAATTGGCAACGCGCGTGTTGTGCCTTTCCCCCGGTGCGCCCTTTACGGGTGACGTGCTGGATTATTTTGTGGATCACCCGGGACAGGGGTATACCGAATACGAAAGATACGTGCAGGCACGCCGTGCCGAGGCTGAGGTAGGGCAGGAAAGAGCTGTTGTAACCGAGGCCAGCACCGCCAAGCAGCAGTATCTTAAAAATAAGCAGGATGTGGCTGCCGAGCGCAAAAGGGTGCGCCGCATTGAAAAGCTGCATGCCGAATGTCAAGCCTTGGAATCTGAGCTTGCAGAGATCGAGGAGGCCTTGTACGGTGAGGCCGCAACCGATTACGAGCGTGTGGCCGCGCTGGATGCACGAAAGACTGAAATTGAAGAGCAGCTGCTACTCGACTACGAGGAGCTTGAGGAGTTAGAGGGTTGATATGGACAGATATCTCGGGATTGATATAGGCGGCACCAAATGTGCGTTGGTTCTTGGGGACGAGAGCGGTGAGGTGCTGCAAAAGGTGCGCTTTGATACCACCGATAAGGATCAGACGCTGGCACGCATTTTTGAAGCAGCCGCACAGCTGCTGTCGGAGGCTGGGGCGCGCGGTGAGCGCGTCAAGGCCATCGGCGTCAGCTGCGGTGGGCCTTTGGATTCGCGTCTTGGCTTGATCCAGTCGCCACCCAATCTGCCGGGGTGGGATGATGTGCCGATTGTGCAAATGCTGCAGGATCGCTTTGGCCTGCCCACAGCCCTTTGCAACGATGCCAATGCGTGTGCCTTGGCTGAGTATCGCTTTGGCGCAGGCAGAGGGACCAAAAACATGGTGTTTTTGACCTTTGGTACGGGTATGGGCGCAGGACTTGTGCTGGACGGCCGCCTTTACGTTGGCACGAATGACAACGCAGGCGAGGTAGGACACATGCGCATGGCACCCGATGGACCTGTAGGGTATTATAAAAAGGGCTCGTTTGAGGGCTTTTGCAGCGGAGGAGGACTCGCGCAGCTGGGTGCCTCTTATGCGGCACAGGCGTTGGCCAAGGGGAAGCCCTGCAGCTTTTGTAAGAGCGAAGAGGAGCTTGGCGGCATTACCGCCAAGGCCTTGGCCGAGGCGGCGGATCAAGGGGATGAGGTCGCACTTGCGGTATGGACGGCTTGCGGTGAGATGCTGGGGCGTGGACTTGCCGTGCTGGTGGATATTCTCAATCCGGAGTGCATCGTGCTTGGCAGCATTTACGCAAGAAGCGGAAAATTGTTGCAAGAGGCCATGGAAAAAACGCTTGCACAAGAGGCGCTGCCTGCATCGTTGGCGGTTTGCCGTATCGTGCCCGCCGCGCTGACCGAGTCGGTGGGCGATAAGGCCGCTTTGTGCGTGGCTATGATGGCTGAATGAGGAGAGGACTATGAAGATAGAGTTGTTTGAACATTATCCTGCGCTTGCAGCGCAGGCGGATGCGCTTGCAAAGGCAAGGGAGCTTTTGATCGATACGTATGCGCACGGTGGCAAGCTGCTTTTGTGCGGCAACGGCGGCTCGGCTGCCGATTGCGATCATATCGCAGGCGAGCTGCTCAAGGGTTTTGCGTCAAGGAGGGTGCTGACTCCCGAATTGCGTGCGGCTCTGGGGGATGACCTGGCAGACAGACTGCAGATGGGTTTACCTGCCATTGCGCTGCCATCACAGGGGGCGATCATTTCGGCCTTTTGTAACGATGTGGATGCCGAAACCGTGTACGCACAGCTGACGCTGGCAATGGCTAAGAAGGGGGATGTGCTGTGGTGCATTTCCACCTCGGGCAATTCCAAAAACGTACTGGCCGCGGCCCGTGTGGCAAAGGCGCTTGGCGTGTCTGTGATCGGCATGGTCGGAGAGCGTGAATGCGCGCTGGATGCGCTTGCGGACGTGATGCTGCACGCCCCGGCGACAGATACCTATCGCGTGCAGGAATATCACCTGCCCATGTATCATTGGCTGTGTGCCGAGATCGAGAATCATTTCTTCGGCTAAAGTATATTAGGCTCGTTGCATAATGCGACGAGCCTAATTTTGTGCAAGATGTACAAATATTTCATGGCGTGATTGGTAACTTCGTCGGGTTTGGCTCTTGCATTTTTCGGGATTTGAGCGTATAATGATGGCGTGCTCAAGAGAGTACAAACCCATTTCTCATGTAAGGAGGAAATCATCATGAAGAGCTTTGAAATTCAACTCAAAGAGATCAATGACGTATACAAGTTGGTCAGCACGCTGGTTGCGTATGACGGTGTTGTCGATCTGGGATCGGGCAGATACCTTGTAGACGGCAGATCTCTGCTTGGTATTTTCAGCCTTGACTTGCGTCATCCCGTAACGGTACACGTACACAAGGACGAGGACGTGGAAAGAATCAAGACCATGCTTAGCGACTTTACGGTTGCATAAGCACCCCAAAAAGAAAATAGTTAAGGGCTTGCCGCGGCAAGCCCTGTTTTTTATCAAATTCCAAAATGCTTGAAAATTGCTTTGTTGATCGCCTCGGCTGTCTGCTCGATGTTGCCCGAAGCATCGATGATCTCGATCTGTTCGCCGCGTGCGGACAGCTTTTCAAATACGTTCATGTATTTTGCGCGCACCTTGGTCAGCGTGTCTGCCTTTTCGTATATTTCCACCTGCGTGCGATCACGCGTGATGCGCTTCATGCTCTCCTCGGGGGAAAGGTCAAGGAAAATGCAAAGGTCGGGGCGTCTGATCTCGGGGCAGGAGCAGTTGGCCGCCATTACCCAGTCAAAATCGGTCAGAGAACCCTGATATGCCAGCGAGGAATAATAGTAGCGGTCGCAAATGATCGCCTTGCCCTGTTCCAGCAGCACCTCGATGCCCTCGGTCGGATCCACATTGTGGTCAATTCTGTCCTGTACGAACATTGCAGCTACCTGCGTGGGCGTCTTTGGCACAGCACCCGAAAGCACGCGTCGGATGGCCTTGCCGGTTTCCATGCCGGTGGGCTCGGCTGTAATATAGGGATCAAGTCCCGCACAGCGCAGCTTGTCGGCCAGAAGCTCGATTTGTGTGGTCTTTCCTGCGCCGTCTATACCTTCAAAAACAATAAACATATCTATATTTTACCGTCCAATTTTCGTATTTCCTATATTGTACCGCATTTTGGCAAGTTTTGCAAGGCCTGGGGCAATTTTTACTTTACATTTTTGCAAGGCTGTGTTACAATATAAAAAAATGATTGGAGATTTGCCATGAAAAAAACAGCCTTTGTGATCCTTTTTGTGATATTGCTTACGTTGAGTGCTATTCCTACAGCCTCTGCCGAGGCGGATTTCGAAATGGTGGCGCAGTACGGCACGCCCACTGTGGACGGCGTGATCTCGGAGGGCGAGTACGCTGCCGAAAGCACTTACGTCATGAATGCCGAGAGCGCCTCTGCTTGGGTTGGCGAGGTGGGGGATTCCTCGGTGACCTGGCATTTTGCCTGGGATGAGGGCGGCCTCTATTATGCGGGTACCATCAATGATACAACGCCCAGCTACCGTGGAAATGATGGCTATTGGGTCGGCATTGACTGCTTGGAGATCGCTGTCAATCCGGGGCATGCCATTCCCGCAAACGACAAAAACGAGGGCATTTTCTTCTCGTTTGGTGCAACAAAGTCGGGCAAGATCGTGGCGTGGCGCCACAATTATCTGGACGGCCTTGTGTCGGATGAGATCACAGGTGCTGCCAAGGGGCATAAAAAGGGAAGTGATTCCTATACCATCGAGGTATATATTCCTTGGTCGCTTGTGAGCATGGATACAGATTGCACCATTGGCGGCAAGACCGATCTGCATATTGATACCACGGGCTTTGTGCCGCAAAACGGTGCAACTCTCGGTGTGCTGCCCTGCGCCATCGATGCAAATGAAAGTGAGCAGATCCTGGCGGCTTATAAGTTTAACGGGACGGATTTCGTGGTCAAGGATTTCGTCAATCTGACGCTTGCGGGCAAGCCCGAGCCGACGACCGCACCGACTCAGACCGAGGCGGTCACCGCAGAGCCGCCCACCACGCAGGCTCCCACGCAAGAGGAGCAGACCGAGCAAGCCGTCGGTGGCTGTGACGCAGCCGCGCACTGTGCGTGCCTGCTTTCGCTGATCCCCTTGGCGGTATGCGTAATGAAAAAGAAAAAATAAGAGGCAAATATGGATTTCAAAGACGTTATCAAGGTCATATTGCGAAGGATTAGACTGGTTATCGTTTTTGCCGTGGCAGCGGTGATGCTTGCATCCTGTTTCGTTTTTGTGCTGCAAACACCGCAGTATGCTTCGCAGGCAACGCTGTATTTGCTGGATACGGATGCTTTGCCGAGTCAGGACGATATCGTACACGCGGAAAAGATGATGGGTGACTACGTGCTGCTTTCCTCGGGCGTTGCCGTGCAGGAGCAGACCGCGCTTGCGCTGGGCAAAGAATCGATAGAGGAATACGACGTTACGGTGACTGCCGACAAAGAAGCACACGCCATTTACGTGTCGGCCACGGCGGATGATCCCAACGCGGCTGCGGACGTTGCCAATGCGTATGCGCAATGTGCCATAGCATATTTGAAAGAAACTGTGCATGCCGATATTTCGCTGGCCGAGCAGGCAAGTCCTGCAAATAAGGCTGTCAATGCCGACGGCAGGCTGCGCACGGTGGTGATCACGGGTGCGGTCGGTCTTGCCGTGGGCGCGATGGTAGCTTTGCTTGCGGAAATGCTTGATGGCAGAGTGCACACATCCGAGGAATTGACCGAGGCGATCGGTGCGCCCGTGCTTGCAGAGGTTCCTGTGTACGGCTCAAAAAAGAAGGCTGATCACAAGGCTGTGCAAAACGGCATTGGCACGCTGATGAGCAATATTTTGTTTGCGTCCGGGGCAATGGAAAAGCCGATCCGCTCGTTGGTCGTGAGCGGTGTGAGCGCGGGCAAGGAAAAAAGCAGTATGGTTGCCTTGCTTGGCGCAGCAATGGCCAAGGCGGGCAAGCGCGTGCTGCTGGTGGAGTGCGATCTGCGCCACCCTGCGCTGCGGCAATCCTTGCAGCTGCCAAAGGGCAGAGGATATCTTGGATATTTGCAGGGCGAATATGCGCTTGATCAGGCAATAGTGCCTGCCTGTGCAGACAATCTTTTCCTGCTGGATGCCGGGGCAGACACCAAGGATCCCGAAGAAATTTTGAACAGCGAAGCGTTCAAGGCTATGCCGGACGCGCTGTCCCAAAGCTATGATCTCGTCATTTTTGATACGCCGCCGCTTGACGCGCACATCGATGCGGCCCTGCTTGCTTCCCGTGCGGACGGCACGGTGCTGGTTGTGCGTGCAAGTGCGGAAGACGAACAGCATTTGCAAAAGGTACGTGATCAGCTTTCCAGAGCCAATGCCAATCTGCTTGGCGCGGTGCTCTGCTTGAACGCTAAGAGGTGATCGGCATGACCAAAATGAAGCGATTGCTGCGCTCGATCTGTATTGGTCTGACAGACGTGCTTTTGCTGGAGCTTGGCTTGCTTTTATCTCTGGCGTTGCGCCTGGATTTCGGAGCGCAGGAGCATTTGAGCGTCTTTTTTTCGCCGCTTGCCATGGCGTCCTTCATGATCCTTGTTTTATATGGCATCTTGTATTTTGCCTTTGGGATACATCGTGTCATTTGGCAATATGCCAATTTGCGTGACGTGCTGCGAGTTTGCCTGGCGGTGTGCGTTTGCGTGGCTACGACCATGGGCATACAGGTGCTGGTAGATCAAGTGCCGTCCGCCTTTCCTGCGATTGGGTTGCGCCCGGGACTGTACCGCTTGCCTTGGGGCGTGTATCCCATTTGGGCTTGCGTGGGTGCGAGCCTATTGGTGCTACGATATATGGTGCAGCGAGGACTTGCAAAGCGCATGCACAAGCGCAAGAGCGTAGGCGCAGAGCTGCAAGCAGGGCGCATGATGATCATTGGTGCGGGCATGGCGGCCAATCAGCTGATCCGCAGCCTGCATGAGGTATCGGCCACGGGGGATTTTGAGATCGTATGTGCGCTGGACGATGATCCCGGGCGCATGGGTGCTAAGATCAACGGCGTGCCTGTTGTAGGCAAGGTGGATGAGGTGGCGGAGCTGGCTGATAAGTATCGTATTGATACCATCATATTTGCCATTCCTTCCTGTCCCCGTGCCAGAAAGGCTGAAATTCTGAGCATGTGTACCGATACGGGCTGCCGCGTGCGCACGGTGCCTGCGGTGGAGGAGCTGGTGGATTGCCGCCTGCGTCCCGAGGACGTGCGCAGCGTGCATATTGAGGATCTTTTGGAGCGCGAGCCCATTTGTATTGATGTGGACAGTATTTCGGGGTATCTGTGCGACAAAACCGTGCTTGTCACGGGTGGCGGCGGATCGATCGGCAGCGAGCTTTGCAAGCAGATCGCGGCGCACAAGCCGCGTCGCCTGATCATGCTGGATATATGCGAAAACAACGTCTACGAGCTGCAAAACGAGCTGCGCACAAGCTATCCCGAGCTGGAGCAGATCGTGCTGATCGGCTCTGTGCGTGACCGCGCACGCGTGCGCAGTATTTTTGCACGCTACCGCCCGGAGGTGGTGTACCATGCAGCGGCACACAAGCACGTGCCGCTCATGGAGGATAGTCCCGCAGAGGCGGTCAAGAACAATATTTTCGGTACTTTGGAAACCGTGCAAGCGGCACATGCGTACGGTACCGAGCGTTTTGTGATGATCTCGACAGACAAGGCGGTCAATCCGACCAACGTCATGGGTGCGTGCAAGCGCGTGTGCGAGATGATCATTCAGTATTACAACGGCATCAGCCAAACCCGATTTGCCGCGGTGAGATTCGGCAACGTATTGGGATCGAACGGCAGCGTTGTGCCGCTGTTCAAAAAGCAGATCGAGATGGGAGGACCCGTGACGGTCACGCATCCCGATATCGTGCGCTATTTCATGACCATCCCCGAGGCGGTTTCTCTTGTACTGCAGGCGGGGGCTTTGGCAGAGCAGGGCGGGATCCTGATTTTGGATATGGGGCAGCCCGTGCGTATTCGTGATATGGCGTACAGATTGATCCGTCTTTCGGGGTATGTGCCTGAAAAGGATATCAAGGTGGTGTATACGGGCCTGCGTCCGGGGGAGAAGATCTTTGAGGAGCTGGTCAATCGCGATGAGAACACGCTTTCTACCTCCAACAGTCTGATCCACGTGGGAAAGGAAGCAAGCCTGCCCGAGAATTTTATGGAGCAGGTGGAGGCGCTGCGCAGGGCTATTGCCGATGAGGATGTCGATGTGCGCACGCTTTTGTGCGAGCTTGTTCCGACCTATATGCCGTATGGCATACCGCTCAATGATCGGGAAGAAAAATAATATTCGGAGCTGTGTCAAGCGGTTGATGCAGCTCCTTTTTGTTGTCTGCGGGGACGAAGAAACGCGCTCTTTTTGCTATAATAGGGTGTACAACAAGCAAAAAGGGGGATAAAAAATTGACCGTACAAAAAATCATTACGCAGGTCAGCACGCTGCTCTCGGAACAGATCGAGGAGTCGGTGCTTTATGCGTGGTTCAACGAGATCGAGCTGATGATACAAATGCAGCTATTTGGCATTGCGCGTGCAGACGCGGTGCAATATACGCAGGGAGAGGGTGAGGTGACGCCGATTGCCACCGGGCAATATGAGCGCGTTTACAGCTATTGGCTGCTTGCAAAGGGGTATTTCAAGCTGCACAATCAGTCCGGGTATAACCGCTTTCGCAAGCTGTATATCTCGGAATATGCCGCGTATCGTAAATGGGTGATCCGCACGCACGGCACGGCGGATATGCAGCAGAGCGGAGGTGGCGTGTATCTGAGCGCCTACGGCATTGCCCTGAAGCACGGCTTTGTGGGAACAGAGCGGGATTGGCTTGCCTCTCTGCACGGACGTGACGGTGCGGACGGTGCAAACGGCACCAACGGCAGGGACGGAAAAGATGGTTTGCAAGGCCCACAGGGAGAACAAGGCCCGCAAGG
>JAZQYT010000218.1:0-2069 GCA_045633665.1 Eubacteriales bacterium
CACCCGTATATTTCAAAACGTGTTCTCCGTCGGTCAGCGTAGCGCAACCGTCCGCAAAATCAAGGCCGATGCAATCGCCCGAGAGGTCGGAAAGGCTTGCAACCTCGGTCAAAGAAGCGGGTTGTGCGGGAGAATCAGAGGGCGCGGGCGAATCGTGATTCGCCCCTACGATTGAATTGGGTGTCGCGGGAGCTTCCTCCTTATCAAGGCCAAAACGCTTGATATAGCCGGAGAATTCCAAGCGCGTGAACATGTCGCGCGCAGCTGCGCGGTCAAGGCCGGTATAGGTCAGATCGTCCAACGTGACGTCCATGGGTACCTCGCAGCAGATGCGTGCAAGGGATTGCGAAAGATACGCGCTGTCCTTGCCGTTCTCCAGCTTGGTGCGGACCGAGGGCGTATGCTTGGCGGTAGGCAGCTGCTCGTAAACACCGTCCAGCGAGCCGTATTCCGAGATCAGCTTGAGCGCAGTTTTCTCACCAATGCCGGGAACACCCGGGATATGATCGGAGCTGTCGCCCATAAGCGCCTTGACGTCCACGAATTGCTCGGGCTGCACGCCGTATTTGGCAAAAAAGGCTTCTCTGTCCATGACCAAGGTATCCTGATTGGTCGCAAGCAGAATATTGGTGTTGGCGTCGATGAGCTGCAGCGAGTCGCGGTCACCCGTCAAAATCAGCGCACGACAATCCTCGCCGTACGTGCGTGCCATAGCGGCAAGCGTGCCGAGAATATCGTCGGCCTCGTAGCCCTCCTTTTGCAGCACGTGCAAACCAAGGATAGGCACGATCTGCTTGGCAATGGGCATTTGCGCTACCAGCTCGTCGGGCATGGCGTGTCTGCCGGCTTTATACTCGTCGTACATTTTATGGCGGAAGGTGGGGGCTTTGAGGTCAAAGGCCACCGCCGCAAAGTCGGGCTTGTACTCCTCTATATGCTTGGAAAAGATATTGATCATACCGTACAAGGCATTTGTGGGCGTGCCGTCCTTAGTAGTCAAGAGACGGATTCCGTAAAACGCGCGGTTGAGTATGCTGTTACCGTCGATACAAAGTAAGGTTTTCATGCTCTTCCCCTTATATATCCATAATCCTATTTATTATATCACAGAAATGTGACGGTTGTCAAGTAAAAATGCGGTTAAGTATCCCTCATGAAAGTTTTGCGTCGCTTTTTCAAAAGCGACCGGGATGCGGGGCGGCGCCTCGACAATCGCCGTTCTTTTTTTCTTTGCGGCTACATCGCCAAGAAAAAAGAACGCAAATGGTTTTCTCACACAACACCCCAACAGACACAAAAAGGGCGACCTTGCGGTCACCCTTGTCCCCCTTACAGGAGTTTTAATTTGTCTGAGTCGCACGGGAAGATTTTTTGCGCTTTCTGATGATAGCAAACACAATGAAAAATACGCCAACGGCAATCACCGCCAAAACGATCAAAATAGGGATTGCAAACGGAATCAGAGTCGCAACAATCACAAAAAGCATCATGAATAAGCCTTCAAAAAAGCTCTCAATCGGTGTGGCGCTTTCATCACTCGTAAAGGCACAGGCAGGCAAAGTCATCATGACACAAAGTATCAAACAAACAACGGGAATCAACAAATACTTTACTTTTTTCATAGCGTCCTCCTTTTCGCTTGATTTCATGATACTGTATTATACCATACTATGCAAGAATTGTCAAGACAATGCAATCATGACGCAATTTATGACGTTTATTATCCGTTTTGGACATATGCCTATAACATATCCATCTTGGTGAAAGAGCGTCCGCGAGATGAACCTCATCCACCGCAATCGCTTCTCTCGTTTCAAAGCAAATTGCTTTGAAACTCGCTCCGCTGCGGTCCTCCTTCCCCAGCGTGGAAGGCTTATCTGAGTGGCCCTTTATCAATGGCATCAAAAGACGGATAATGAAATGACTCTCACCCAATCGGACAGATCAACAACGAGGATGCGTGTTATCAAAGCCTTCCACGCTGGGGAAGGGGGACCGCAGCGGAGAGAATTCGAGGCATAAAGCTGAGAATTCTTGACGCGGTTGCGGTGGATGAGGTTCATCATTTA
>JAZQYT010000219.1:0-8518 GCA_045633665.1 Eubacteriales bacterium
CCGAGGAAATCAAGGACAAGGGTCTTACCTTCTCTGCCGAGGCAACGCGTGAGCTTGCTATTATGAGAGGCGCTATTGCGGACATTCTTTCTATGGCGGAGAACGCCTTCAAAAACAACGATTTGAAGCTTGCCACCGACATTGAGCCGCTTGAGCAGGTTGTTGACGATTTGCGCGACACCATTAAGCACAACCACATCTTAAGACTCCAGAAGTCGGAATGTACCATTGAGCACGGCTTCGTGCTTGCCGATATCTTAAACAACCTTGAGAGAGTTGCAGACCACTGCTCTAACATTGCTGGCTGTGTAATTGAAATTTCAAACTTCGATGCACTCGATATGCACAAATATCTCTCGGAGCTCCGCGCAGGCAACGAAAACTATAACGAAAAGTACGCGGAATACACGAAGAAGTACGCAATATAATAAAAAAAAGAAGCCCAACGGGCTTCTTTTTTTGCATTATTTGCTTGCCTGCATAGCGCGGCGGATGCGCATCGTTTCCTTCATACGCAGCTCGGTATTCAGGATCTTCTTGCGCAGACGGATGGACTTGGGGGTGATCTCGATCAGATCGTCGTCGGTGATGTACTCGATCGCTTCCTCCAAGGTCATGATGATGGGGGGCGTGAGCAGCAGCTTTTCGTCCGCGCCCGCAGAGCGGATGGCGGTCAGATGCTTTTCCTTGCAGGGGTTGACGGCAATGTCGTCGTTCTTGGGGATCTCGCCCACGATCATGCCCTCGTATACAGCGGTCTGAGGACCTACGAACAGTCTGCCGCGCTCCTGCGTTTGGTACAGACCGTAGCGGGTGGTCTCGCCTGCCTCGGATGCGATCAGAGAGCCTGTGAACTTCATGGTGATCTCACCGCGGTAAGGCTCATAGCCCTCGAAAATGGTGTTGATGGTACCCTCACCGTGGGTTGCGGTCAAAAACTCGGAGCGGTAACCGAACAGGCAGCGGGAGGGGATGAGATATTCGATTCTCATGCGATTTCCCGAGCCCAGGGGGTTCATTTCCAAAAGATCGCCCTTACGTTGACCGAGTTTTTCGACAACGGCACCAACGTATTCGTTGGGCACGTCCAGCGTGACGCGCTCCATAGGCTCGCACTTAACGCCGTCGATCTCACGGATCAGCACGCGCGGGTTGGAGCATGCCAGCTCAAACCCCTCACGGCGCATGGTTTCAAGCAGGATGGAGAGGTGCATTTCGCCTCTGCCCGCAACGCGGAATTCATCGGTGGTGTCACCGTCGGAAACACGCAAGGAAACGTCCTTGAGCAGCTCGCGGTACAGTCTGTCGCGGATCTGACGGGAGGTAACAAACTTGCCTTCCTTACCCGCAAGAGGGGAGTTGTTGACCGCAAAGGTCATTTCCATGGTAGGCTCGCTGACCTTGACGAATTCAAGTGCCTCGGGGCAGGTGGTTGAGGTAATGGTGTCACCGATCGAGATCTCGCCCGCACCCGAGAAGCAAACGATGTCGCCAACCTTGGCCTCTTCAACGGGTACGCGATTCAGGCCGTCGATCTGCATAACGGTCACGATACGGATCTTTTTGGGAGCTGCATCGGAATAGTAGTTGCAGATCAGCGCGTCCTGGTTGACCTTCAGGCGGCCGCGTTCAATACGGCCGATACCGATTCTGCCCACAAAGTCGTTGTAGTCGATTGAGGATACCAGCAGCTGCAGCTCGCCCTCCTCGTCGCCCTCGGGGGCGGGAATATAGTCTACGATTGTCTCGAACAGGGGCGTGAGATCATCGCCAAGGTTGTCGGGATCAAAGGAGGCCTTGCCCTCTCTGCCCGAGCAGTAAAGCATGGGGGAATCCAGCTGCTCGTCGCTGGCGTTCAGATCGATCAGAAGCTCAAGAATCTCGTCCTCAACCTCGCCAAGGCGTGCGTCGGGCTTGTCGATCTTGTTGATGCAAACGATGACGCGGTGGTTGAGTTCAAGCGCTCTTTGCAGAACGAAACGCGTCTGAGGCATGGGGCCTTCTGCTGCGTCCACCAGCAGAATTACACCGCTGACCATCTTGAGCACGCGCTCTACCTCACCGCCGAAATCGGCGTGGCCGGGGGTGTCGATGATGTTGATCTTGGTGTCCTTGTAGTGAACTGCGGTGTTCTTTGCAAGAATGGTAATGCCGCGCTCCTTTTCCAAAGCACCCGAGTCCATAACGCGTGTTACGGTCTCCTGGTTGTCGCGGTAAATACCGCCCTGCTGCAAAAGTCCGTCAACCAGCGTGGTCTTACCGTGGTCAACGTGCGCGATGATTGCAATGTTTCTCAAATCAGATCTGATCATAAAAAAACCTCTAACTCAAATTTTGACATAATACGCTATCTTAATTATTATAGCATACTTTTGCACAAAAAAACAGAAGTGAAATCACGATTTTCACAAAATTCGCAAGAATTCGCTTGTGCAAAATTGACAAAACGGGGGAAGTGTAGTATAATGTGACAAAGAAATAACCTGTCCTGTAGATATGAGAAGGCAAAGTATCGAGCCGTAGGGGGCGATGTCCTCGACGCCCCGGACAGGTATTAACTAACTTCTCAAACGGCCCGGCCGGGAGGCCGGTCCCTACAAAAGATTGTTTGTGCTTGCCCGGGGCGTCGAGGAGACCGCACCCTACGGCTCGTTGATTATGTTGCTGTGATTTGTAGCAATATTTGCTTTTAACGAATTCGCGGAATTTCCGGGGCAGGGCCAAGAGATGTGAAAAGAAACGGAGAACATAAATTATGATCAAAGCCATCATTTTCGATTTGGACGGCACGGTTGCGGACACGATATCCGCTATCCGCGAGGGTGTCAATCTGACCATGGAGCAGTTGGGATATCCCGCGCACACCGATGCGGATATCAGACGCTTTATCAATCACGGCGCACGCGAGTTGATCCGCCAAGCTCTGCCTGCCGATGTCAGCATCGATCCCGCACGCGTGGACGAGGCGCTGGACGTGTATCAGGGCATGTATGAAAGAACGTATAAAAACACCAATCTCTGCTATGAGGGCATGAGGGAAGCAATGGTGGCGCTGGCGGAAAAGTATCAGCTTGCCATCCTTTCCAATAAGCAGGACAGAATGGTCAAGGGATTGGCAGCGCAGCTGCTGCCCGAGGGCGTGGTCAGCATCGCGCAGGGGCAGATCGAGGGTGTGCCAACAAAGCCCGATCCCACGGCCGTGTGGGAGATCTGCCGCGCGCTGGGTGTTGCGCCCACGGAGTGTGCCTTTGTGGGGGACAGTGACGTGGATATGCATACTGCAATCAACGCAGGATGTATCCCTGTGGGTGTCGAGTGGGGCTACCGTGGGGCAGACGTGCTGACTGCAGCGGGTGCGAAGGTGCTGGTCAAAACGCCTGTCGAGCTTGCATGCGCGGTGGGAAATGTATGATCTTAATAGTTTAGTTTTGCGGATATAAATCGCAAAACTCTTTTGAAATGAGTGAAACCAAACAGAAGAAATGCCGTCTTTACGCATGACGGCAGGGAAAAACCGCATCTGCCACGGCAGATGCGGTTTTGATTTGGTTATTTCCCCTCGGTTGCATCCTCGTAGGAATTGAGCGTTTTGAGATCCTTATCGGAAAAGTATTCCAGCGGATCGACAGAGAGGCCGCCCTCGGTCATTTCAAAGTGCAGGTGGGGGGCTTCGGCCTTTTCAAGATTGGCTGTGCCGCCTACCGTGCCGATCTGCTGACCGCACTTGATCTCCTTGCCTGCGGTAATGCCCTCGGCAAGATTTGCAGCAAGGTTTTTGTAGATGGTGACCACGTCACCCTCATGAGAGATGGCTACGCAGGTACCCATCATAGGATCGTCCCAGATCTGTGCAACCGTGCCGTTGGCCGCTGCGTAAACGGGCGCGTCGTCCTCGGTGGTGATGTCAATGCCAAGGTGGATGCGGTATTCCTCCATGGTAGGCGACCATACCTGAACGGATGCGTCGTGCTTGGCCCCAAGCGTACCGGCAACGGGCAGGGCAAAGCCTTCCTCGTCCTTGGCAACGGGCTCGGTTTCCTTGCCGTCGTTATAAACGGGAACGGATTCCTGGCCGCTGCCGATCGCATCGGTGTCGGGAGGCGTCTGCGTACTTTGCGTTGTGTCACCGGGCAGCGTGCCGTTCTGCTCGGCATTGTTCTTGTTGGCGCGGTTGGTGGCAACGGTGGCGGTGATGGCAATGGTCAGCACCATCACCACAAGAACGGTCGTAATAATAACGCCCTTGTTGGAAAAGACCTTGATCATTCTTTTCCCAAATTCGGATTCTTTAAAGTTTTCCCACATAAAAGCTTCTCCTTTGTAACTGTTGTTTCCCTTTGGTAGGTACGACCATATTTTTGGCACAGGGCGGCAGTTTTATACAGATACGGGAAAATCTTTTTTAGGAAAAGAGGAATCCGGGAAAATAAGGAGTAAATGCAGGTTACCGCTACGTTGGGGGCATTTTACCGTTCTTTTTTGTCTTTTTATACTAAAACGGCAGGAATTCACTCATGATCGAACAAATTCCTGCCGTTTTTATTTATTAAATTCGCAGACCTTTCGCAGGATTTGATATTACTCCGCGTCCTTCCAGGAGGGGATCTGATCCTTATAAAGGTTGTAGAACTGGGTGTTGGTGACAAGATAGATATCCTCTGCCTCGCTTATCATCTTGACAAGCTGCTCAAAGGTTTCGTAGCCTTGTCCGTTGTTCAGATCCAGCTCGTAGGCATGTCCCCAAACGTAGAAGAGCATATCCTCGGTGCATTCTGCATCGATGAATTCCTGCGCCAGCGTCAGGCACTGCGGCTCAATGACCGAGCAGGTGGGCATCCACTTCATGAAATACTCGGGCAGCTCGAAATTATAGGTCGAGGTCACGCCGCGTGCAAAGCGGATGTCGGTATTGGCCAACACCAGCTCAATGGTCTTGTCGGTGTATTCGGTGTCGCCGCCCGGCCAAGCCATGCCTACAGGGCGAACGCCCGTCAGCTTTTCAATGTTGTCTGCATCCTTGACGATCTCTTTTTTGATCTTGGCTGCGGATTTGTCGTATTTTTTGAGCGAAGGATGGTTGAGCGTGTGTACCAGCACCTCGTAGCCGTCATAAATACCGCTTTCAAGCTCTTCCTTGGTAAAGCGCTGGTGAGGGATGCTGGGATCGCCGATCGCAGGGCCTACCCAGGACCAGTTTGCGCCGTAAAGGCCTGTGTTGATGTTGAAGGAAATGCATTTGACGTCGTATTTCTTGAGGATCTCAATCACGCGCAGATCCTGCGTAATGCCGTCGTCAAAGCTGAGTGTAAAGAACTTCTTGGGCTTTCCGTCGTTTGGCACGATGGTTTCCTCCTCTGTTGCGATTTCTGTGGGTGCTTCGGGCTCGGTTGTGATCTGCTCGGTTGTTTGCTCGGCCGTCTGTTCGGTTGCAGGATCCGATTCGGGCAGAGTCGAGGTCTGCTCGGGAGAGGTGCCGCTATCGCAGGCAGAGAGCAGGGCGGTGGAACAAAGCAGCAGGGCAAGTGCGATTTTTGCTATGTGCTTCACGGTTGAATCCTCCATTATTTTGATAGATCTATTATATCAAACTGTGCTTCGGTTGTCAATCGTTTTTGGTAATATATGCATAGAGCTGTCGCATAGCCTCGCTGTAGCTGTCAAATCCAAGACCTGTGACGCGCACCACGCACACAGGGGTGACGTAGGAAATATGACGAAATGCCTCGCGGCTGTCCACGTCGGATAAGTGAACCTCGGCCGTGGGGATCTCCACGGCGGCAATCGCATCGGCTATGGCCACGCTTGTGTGCGTGTAGGCTGCGGGGTTGATCACGATTCCGTCATACTTGTCAATCGCGTCCTGGATGGTGTCTACGATCACGCCCTCGTGATTGGTCTGCATGATGTCGGCTTCAATACCAAGCGCACCTGCGGTTGCCTTGATATGCTCGCAAAGCGCGGCATAGGACTTGTTGCCGTAAATGGCAGGCTCGCGACGGCCAAGCAGATTGAGATTGGGACCGTTGATGACTAAAAATTTCATAAAATTACCTCCGAAATGCGTGCGGCAACCTTTTCGGGTGTGCCGTTGTTGGGGATCTCGACATCTGCAAACGCGCGGTAGAGCGGCTCGCGGATGCGGTACATGTCGGCAAGCTTGTTTGCCTGTGAGAGCGGTCTGCCGTCGCAGGGGAGATCTTGCAGCGGACGCTGCAGCCATACGACCGTGGCGTTTTGACGCAACGGGTACAGATTCTCTTCGCGCGTGACCACACCGCCGCCCGTGGAAATGATCTGTCCGTGAGCGGCACCCACCTCGCAGATGACTTGATGCTCGATGGCGCGGAACGCATTCTCGCCATCGTCAGCAAAAATCTCGGGGATGGATTTGCCCGCCTTTTGTACGATCAGCGCGTCGGTGTCCACGAATTCCTTGCCCGTCAAGGAGGAAAGCCTTGCACCGATGGTGGATTTGCCGCAGCCCGGCATGCCGATCAGCACGATGTTAGCACTCTCTGCGGCAAAGGTACGCACGATTCTGTCAATCTGCGCGGTATCTACGGGTGCGCCCGTAAAGCGCTCGTGTCCTGCGGCCGCTTGCGCGACAAGCATGGAAAGGCCGTTGGTGCGCGGCAGCCCGAGCTGCTCGGCCTGTGCTAAGAACGCGGTGCGCGCGGGATTGTAGATCATGTCAGCCACACCGCAAAGGTGGGAAAATTGGGTAAGGTCAACGGGCGAGGTCCCCGACTTGGGGTACATGCCCACGGGCGTGCAGTTGATGATGACCTCTGCGTCCCCGTGCAGGTCGTAGACGTTTTGGTAATTGACCTCTCCCGTGCGCGAAACGATGACGACCGCGGCAGCGCCCGCATCGCGTGCAACTGCAACTGCGGTCTTGGACGCACCGCCCGAGCCCAGTATCAGCACCTTTTGGCCCGAAAGCGCAATGCCTGCGGACGAAAGCGCATAGGAAAAGCCAAAATAATCGGTGTTGTCGCCAAGCAAAGTGCCGTCCGCACGACGCGTGACGGTGTTGACCGCGCCCAGCTTCTCGGCAGCGGGCGTCAGCGCGTCAAGGAAAGGGATCACGACTTGCTTATATGGAATTGTCACGTTCATACCCACATAATCGCCGTGTTTGACAAACTCTCCCACCTTGTCGGGAGCAAGCTCCTTTAAGGTGTAGTCAGGGTTGCCCAGCATGGCGTGAATCTGAGGCGAAAAGCTGTGCGAGAGATGCTCGCCGATTAAGTAAAATTTGCTCATATTAAAGCTCCATGAGTGCGGGGATTGCCTCATAAGGGAAGGATGCGCGCTGTTCGGGGGTATACAGATGCTCGGCCTGCAGCAGCGCGTAAGAGAATTTGACTTCAATATCGTTTGCGGTGCGGTCAAAGGCAAATTCACCGCATTGTGCATAGTCGAGATCGCTGTTGCGCTTGCCGACAAAGCGTTGGCGGTTGTAAAGAATTTTCGCGATATTCAAGCGTGTGCTTCCCTCGTTTCTGCTGACCGTGGCAACGTATGCGGGTGCGCCGTCTGCATACAGGCAGCATTTGCGGTGTCCGCCTTCCTCGTAATATTCGAGGAACGTATAGCAAAGGTCGTATAGCGAGGTGGGGTTTACCTTGATTTTTTCTTCCCCGACAAGGGCATCCTCGTCGTCCTCCTCAAAAGAGGGATTACCGAAGCACAGGTACAGATCCCCATCAAACGCCTCAATGGTCAGCTCGGGCGAGGGAATGCTGTATTTACGGCGCAGGGCGTCGCATGCCTCGGTATAAGCCGAGTCGGAAAGCTCGTAGGGCGTGATCTCGCCTTCGACCTGCTCGGCACAAAGTAATGCGCACAAGCGCGCGTTTGCTTTTGCCTTGCTTTCTAAAAACTTCTTGTTGCTCTTGAAAAAGGTCGCGCCCTTGTCGGTCAGCGCAAAAGCCTCGATATATCCACCCGCGGCCAGCTTGCCAAGAGAAAAGGCAAGCGCGTCCTTGGAGAGCGGATAGGGGAAGGAGGCGCAAGCAGCCTCCAGCAGCGCGTCAAGTGCGGTTTTCTTGTCGCGAATGGCGGCAAGCACC
The DNA here is from genome assembly GCA_045633665.1 of Eubacteriales bacterium. Lineage (GTDB taxonomy): Bacteria > Bacillota > Clostridia > Oscillospirales > CAG-272 > SVQP01. The sequence goes on from JAZQYT010000219.1 coordinate 8,076, forward strand.
TTGTAATCAATGATTGTATAGAACATAAATCCCCCTTACGCGTCAAGCAGAAGATCGACCATGGCAAGCGCTGCCGCGGCCTCCACTACGGGAACGGCGCGGGGAACGATGCAGGGATCGTGTCTGCCCTTGATTTGCAGCTTGGTGTTGGTCATGCCCGAGAAGCTGATGCTGTCCTGCTCCTTGGCAATGGACGGCGTGGGCTTGATGGCAACCGTGAACAGAATGGGCATGCCGTAAGTCATGCCGCCAAGCACTCCGCCTGCGAAGTTGGTGGCGGTATAGATACAAGATCCGTTGGTCAAGATTGGATCGTTGTTTTGCGAGCCGAGCATGTCAGCTGCCTCAAAGCCTGCACCGAACATAATGCCTTTGACTGCGGGAATGCTCCACACCGCCTCGGAAATCACGCTTTCCACTGAGCGGAACATGTGCTCTCCAAG
>JAZQYT010000220.1:0-5520 GCA_045633665.1 Eubacteriales bacterium
GCCCGATGGGACTGAAGAATTAGCGGATAATCTCGCACAAAACAAGGACTGTATCACGTAGATGCAGTCCTTCATTCTTTATCAAAAGCCTTGTTCGGTACCACAGATTTGCGTTTGCAGGGGACGGCGCCCTCGACGTCCCGCTCAGGTGCAAAGTAACTATAACAGACCAAATAGTAAGTTGCAGCAGAGCGGGACGTCGAGGGCGCCGTCCCCTGCATTAGGTGTTATTTTTTGCGAGAAAAGCGAACATCCAGACTGCACTTGCTACAATCTCCCGTGCGATATTTTCGCTTGTTTCGCAGTCTCATCGGGCTTTTTTATACCAATATTTTTTCATTTTTATTGCAAAATACGCGGTTATGTGCTACAATAGACCTATATGAGCACTCCTGTGCGGAGAGAAAGGACAAATTATGGAAAATTTCAAGCCCGGATTGATCCCGTGCCCCAAATATGCCGTTTACAGACAAGAGACTTTGGCCATCATGCCCATTATGGAGATCTGCGATCCCATGTTTATCCGTCCCGCCAAGGCGTTTGCGGGATATGCGCAAAGACTGGTGGGCGTGCGCTTTACCGAGGGGCGCGGTGCGTCCGTCGTGCTGCGCACAGATCCCGATATGCAGCCGGGTGAGTATTCACTGCGCGTGCAGACCGCTCGCGTGGTACTCTCTGCTGCAAATGAGCAGGGCATGCAGTATGCGCTGGCAACGCTGGGACAGTTGATTTCTGTACAGGACGGACGCGTCAGTCTGCCCGTTTGCGAGATCCGCGATATGCCCGACTGCGAACACAGATGCGTCATGATCGACTTGGCGCGTAACTGGCATCCCTTTGACTATTTGCTTTCCTACGTGGATCTTTGCTGGTTCTATAAGATCAGCAGATTGCACCTGCACTTTACCGACGACCAGAGTTACACGCTGCAGAGTGCGCTGTATCCCAAGCTGGCTACCGAGGGACGCTCTTACAGCACCGAGGATATGGCATATCTGAATAAGTATGCGGCCGAGCGCGGCATCTCTCTCATCCCCGAGATCGACGTGCCCGGACATTGTACGCAATTCTGCCTTGCATATCCCGAAATTTTCGGCACGGACAATATCATTCCGCAGACCGAAGAGGCAATGGCGGCCATGCAGGCGCTGTTCTGCGAGCTTTGCGATATGTTCCCCAATGCCGAGTACGTACATGTGGGCGGTGACGAGGCCGCGATTGAAAAGTGGACGACAAACGAGTCCTGCCGCGCGTATGCAGAGTCCTGTGGCATTGATTTTGATCATCCCGATAAGAGATACCTTGCCGAGAGAATGCTTGCAAATTTCGTGCAGAAAATGGCGGATGCGGTCATGTCCAAGGGCAAACGCGTCATGGCCTGGGAAGGCTTTGCGCCCTCTGTCAACGAGTTTGTTTCCAAGGATATTATCATGCACAGCTGGGAAAACTATTATCAGACCACACCGCAGCTGCTCGAGGACGGTTTTCAGATTATCAACAGCTCGTGGCGCCCGATGTACGTGGTCACCCCTGCGGCATACTGGTCGCAAAAAGAGGTGTACGATTGGAGCATCTACCGTTGGACGCCCGTGCATCCCGGCTCTCCTTACCGCGGCGTGACGATTGAAATTCCCGCCAACCAAAACGTGCTTGGCGGTCAGCTGCTGGCATGGGGAGATACCATTCCCACCAGCTTCCCGACTGTGGCAGAGGGCATTGCTGAGGAGCGCAGATTGGTTGCAGAGCGTATGGCAGCACTCTCCGAGAACACCTGGAACCGCGAAAAAATGCGCGGCTATGCCGAGTTCGCACAGGCTTACGAGGCGCTTTGCACAGCGGCGAATATTTTGATCGGATAAAAAAACGCGAAAAATTGCGAATGTTCTATTTACAATCATCCAAAACCGTGTTATAATGAAGAGTATTCTTATGACAGACCGTGTGGAAAAGAGGGATGGGAACATGAAAATCGGTTTTGATAATGACAAATACGTAAGATTGCAATCCGAACAGATCCGTAAACGCATCGATCAGTTTGGCGGCAAGCTGTACCTGGAATTCGGGGGAAAGCTTTTCGACGATTATCATGCGTCCCGTGTGCTGCCCGGCTTTGCGCCGGATAGTAAGCTGCGTATGCTGCTGAGCCTGCGCGATGAGGCTGAGATCATTCTGGTCATCCAGGCCGACGACATCGTCAAGGGCAAAATGCGTGCCGATCTCGGCATTACGTATGAGCAGGAAACGCTGCGCCTGATTGATATTTTCCGTGACCTGTCCTTTACCGTGGACAGCGTAGTGATCACCTGCTATGCAGGCCAGCAGGCAGCGGACGATTTCCGCCGTAAGCTTGCCGACCGCGGTGTGACCAGCTATCTGCACTATGAGATCGAAGGCTATCCCTCGGACGTGGCGTATATCGTCAGCCCCGCGGGCTTTGGTAAGAACGAGTACGTCAAGACCACCAAGCCTTTGGCCATCATCACCGCTCCCGGCCCGGGCAGCGGCAAGATGGCTACTTGCCTTTCGCAGATGTATCACGATCATCTGCACGGCGTACGTGCGGGATACGCCAAGTTTGAAACCTTCCCCATCTGGAATCTGCCGCAGTTCCATCCCGTCAACCTTGCTTACGAGGCGGCTACCGTGGATCTGAACGACGTCAATATGATCGACTACTTCCATATGGAGGCTTACGGTCAGACCGCGGTCAACTATAACCGTGATATGGCAATTTTCCCGGTGCTGCGCTCTATTATGACCAGCATTCAGGGCGAGTCACCCTACCGTTCTCCTACGGATATGGGCGTCAATATGGCAGGCTTTTGCATTGAAGACGACGAGGTCGTTTGCGAGGCAGCCCGCAAGGAGATCTTGCGCAGATATTATCAGACAGCCGTTTCCGAAAAACAAAAGGGCGGCAACGGAAAGCTGGCGGACAAGGCAAAGCTTCTGATGCAGCGCGCGGATGTTACCCCGGATCTCAATCCGGCTGTGGCAGCAGCCCAGACGCGTGCCGAGCAAACCGGGAACCCCGCAGGCGCAATGGTGATGCCCGACGAAACGGTCGTCACGGGAAAGACCTCCTCGCTGCTCGGCCCCTCCGCAGCGCTTCTGCTGAATGCGCTCAAGCAGCTTGCAGGCATTCCCAAGGAGGAAAAGATCATCAGTGCGGATGCGCTTGAGCCGATCTGTAAGCTCAAAACCGAGTATTTGCGTCAAAGTAACCCCAGGCTCCATTCAGACGAGGTGCTGATCGCGCTTTCCATCAGCTCGGGAACGCATGAAAATGCCGCGCTGGCACTTGCACAGCTGGATAAGCTGCGCTGCTGCGATGCGCACTTCTCGGTCATTCTCTCGCCTGTGGACGAGCGTATTTATAAGCGACTGGGCATCAATGTGACCTGTGAGCCGGTAGCAGGCGGTAAAAAAGGAAAAGTAAAATTATGAAAAAGATTTTGTTGATCGCAACGGGAGGCACCATTGCCTCCACGCCAACTGAATCGGGTCTTGCTCCCGGGCTTTGTTCCCGGGAGCTTTTGGAAACCGTACCCGAGCTGTCGCGCGTGTGCGAGATCGATACCTTGCAGCTGTTCAATTTGGACAGCACCAATATGTGCCACGTGCAGTGGCTGGAGATCGCACGCACCATCCGAAATGCATATGCGGATTACGACGGATTTCTGATCACGCACGGCACCGACACCATGGCGTACGGTGCGGCCGTGCTTTCCTACCTGATCCAGGAAAGCCCCAAGCCCATTGTGCTGACGGGTGCGCAACGTTCGATCTCGCAGCGCGATACCGATGCGCGTGAAAATTTGCTCAATGCAGCCATTTATGCATCCGATGACGGTGCGCAGGGCGTGCATATCGTGTTTGACGGAAAGGTGATCGAGGGGACACGTGCCACCAAGACGCGCACCAAGAGCTATTCCGCCTTTTCCAGCATGGATTATCCCGAGGTGGCGGTGGTGCGCGGCGGCAAGGTGCTGCACTATATTCGCAAGCCAAAGCCCGAGGCACCCATCTTTTACGATTCGCTCGATCCCCGTGTGTTCGTGCTAAAGCTGACCCCCGGCATCCAGCCCGGCATTTTCGATTATCTGGCCGATACGTACCGTGCCGTGATCATTGAGAGTTTTGGCGTGGGCGGCATTCCCGTTTATGACAGCGAGGCCTTTGCCGATAAGATCGCCATGCTGACTGAGCGAGGCGTAAAGGTGATCATCAAGACGCAGGTGGCGCATGAGGGGAGCGATATGGAGATCTATCGCGTTGGCTTTACCATCAAGCAGCGATTCAATTTGCTGGAGGCATACGATATGACCACCGAGGCCGCATTCGCAAAGACCATGTGGGCGTTGGCAAACAGTACCGACGATGCACAGTTCCGCGTGCGCTTTACACAGGCGGTGGGAGCAGATCAAGTATCATGAGAGGAATTTAATTATGCATATCTATACAAAACAGCTTTTGGAATTTATAGAAAACAGCCCTACGGCGTATCAGGCGGTTGACTCGGTCGCAAAGATGCTTGACGAGCAAGGCATTATTCGCCTTGGCGCACAGGATGCATGGACGCTGGAGCCGGGCAGCTGCTATTATACGGTGCAGAACGGCACCTCGATCATTGCTTTCTGCATGCCTGCAGGCAAGATCGAATCTATCATGCTGGCAGCCAGCCACAGCGACAGCCCCACCTTCAAGCTCAAGGCTGTCTGTGAGGCGGACGCTTGCGGTGATTACGTCAAGCTCAATACCGAGCGCTACGGCGGCATGATCCTGTCCACCTGGCTGGATAAGCCCTTGTCCTTGGCAGGCAGATTGGTGATTAAGGAGGGCGACGCGGTCAAGTCGTGCAACGTCAAGGTGGATCGCGATCTTTTGCTGATCCCCAACGTGGCCATTCACCAGAACAGAAAGCACAACGACGGATACGTATTCAACGCGCAGACCGATATGATGCCGCTTTACGGCATGGCAAGTGCCAAGGGGAGCCTGATGGCAACCGTGGCAGAGGCGGCAGGTGTGGATGCCGAGAGTGTGATCGGTTCGGATCTGTATCTGTATAATCGCACTCCTGCAACCATCTGGGGCGCGGACAATGCGTTTTTCTCTGCACCGCGCATTGATAACCTGATGTGCGCGTACGGCACGCTGCTCGGCTTTTTACAGTCTACCACAGCACAAAATACGCTGCAGGTGTGGGCTTGCTTTGATAATGAGGAAACGGGCAGCCGCACCAAGCAGGGGGCAGGCGCACTTTGGATGCGTGACACCTTGGAGCGCGTGTGTGAGGCAAACGGCACGGATCTGCGCCGCGTATTGCCCGCATCTATGATGCTGTCGGCCGATAACGCGCATGCCAAGCATCCCAATCACCCTGAGCTTTCGGACGCGCAGAACGCACCTCGTATGGGCGGTGGCGTGGTGATCAAGGCTAACGCATCGCAGAGTTATGCGACCGATGGCGTTTCCTGCGCACTCTTTTCCGAAATGTGCAAAAGAGAGGGCGTACCC
>JAZQYT010000221.1:0-15233 GCA_045633665.1 Eubacteriales bacterium
GCGTGGCATTCCTTCGGTGGTGGAGATCTCTTGCCTGCGGTGACGCAGTGGAGAGAGTGCGGGAGTGAGAGAGTGTGAAAAACACAGTAGATTTTTACAATAAAACCGCAAGCGAATGGGCAGAGTCGGGCTATAACAATTCTCCCGAGGTTCCGTCCATGTTTGATTTTGCAAAAACGTATCCATCAGGCCGCAAATTTTTGGATTTGTGCTGCGGCGCAGGCTATGAAGCACAGCGTCTACACGATCTTGGTTACGATGTTGTTGGTATCGATTTTAGCGAGGAAAGCCTAAAAATTGCACGGAGAAAAAATTCTAACATCTCCTTTTATCAAGAGGATATGTTGAACGACTATTCGTACATCGGTAAGGTCGATGCTGTGTTCTGTATTGCAGGCCTTGTCCATATAGAGAAGAATCGGTTAAGAACAGCGTTTGCCAATATGCGTGCTGTACTTAATGATAATGGACAACTTTTCATTACCGTGCGTGAAGGAAACGGAAAAATTCCCGAATGGAGCATCAAGGTCATAGACGGCGTTGAATACGACCGCAACTTTATCGGTCATTCACTCGAAGAACTTGTTACAGAATCAATCGGATTGTTTGAGTTTGTTGATGAAGTCGGATATGACGGAACCGTTTGGCACAATTATATTTTTAGGTGTGCAGAGTGAACACGTCAATACCAAGTATTATTAAAGGATTCATTCATGACTGACATATATTCCGCAATCACATACAAAACCCCGATCGACAAGGGCTGGTCGGGGGATAAAAAATACAGAGCGGTCACCTCTGACGGCTCTGTGTATCTGTTGCGCGTGGCCGCTCCCGAGCGGGCAGAGCGCAAAAAGCGCGAGTTTGCGCAAATGCAAAGGGTGGCAGCGCTGGGTATTTCCATGTGCAAGCCCATCGAGTTCGGCACATGCGACGAGGGCGTTTACAGCCTGCAAAGCTTTATTGAGGGGTACGACGCCGAGCAGCATATCCCCACGCTGCCCGCGCAAAAGCAATACGACTACGGCTGCGAGGCAGGGAAGATCCTTTCGCGCATTCATACCCTCCCCGCGCCCGACGGCGTGCCCGAATGGGAAAGCCGCTTCAATGCCAAGATCGAACGCAAGATCGCCATGTATCGCGATTGTCCCTTGAAGTATGACGTCGATCAGCCTTTCTTGGATTATATCACGCAAAACCGCCATTTGATAAAGGACCGTCCGCAGACTTATCAGCACGGAGACTATCACATTGGCAATATGATGGTGGATAGGGGCGGAAAGCTTGTCATCATCGACTTTGACCGCGACGATTACGGAGATCCCTGGGAGGAATTCAACCGCATTGTATGGTGCGCGCAGGCCACACCTGCGTTTGCATCGGGTATGGTAGACGGCTATTTTGACGGCAACGTCCCTATGGATTTCTGGCGTTTATTGGCGCTTTACATCAGCTCCAATACGCTCAGCTCCTTGCCCTGGGCCATTCCGTTTGGCGAGCGCGAGATCACGACCATGAAAAACCAGGCAGCCGAGGTGCTGGCCTGGTATGATAACATGCAAAATCCCGTACCGACCTGGTACAAAACCGGAGTGAATCAATGAACAACAAAAAGCTTATCAAAAATGCCTTGATCGTGCTTGGCAGCCTTGCAGTGCTTGTCGCGCTGGCGGTCGTTGGTGCGATCGCATATTTCAGAATTCCCGTGGCAGATTATTATGCTGCATCCGAGAAAATGTTTGTCATTCCCGATATCAAGAACGATTACGTGCCGCAGGGCATGCATTACTGTGCTGACGAGCAGGTATTATTGCTCAGCGGCTATACCGTGTCCGGCAAGCCCTCTCCCGTGTACGTGACGGATACGGCAGGAAACGTAAAAGCCAAGGTCACATTGCAAAAGACGGACGGCACAGCCTTTAACGAGCATGGCGGCGGCATTGCACGCTACGGAGATTATGTCTACGTGGCAGGGGATGACGCACGCTTGCATATCTTCTCGTTTGCCGAGATCATGGCAGCCGACTTTGGCGGTGCGGTGCGTGCCAAGGGCGAGTTTTCGTTACAGGTATCTGAAGATGATTATTTGATCCCCGCATTTGTGACGGTGTATAAGAATACACTTGTGGTAGGGGAATTTTACCGCGAGGAGGTGTATCCCACCCCCGAGTCGCATCACATGACTACAGCGGCTGGCGACAAGCACCACGCGCTTGCGCTGCGCTTTACGCTCTCTGAAAGTGCCGAATACGGCATTGTCCCGGAGCCAACGCTTGCATACAGCCTGCCCGCCCAGGTGCAGGGCATGACCTTTACAGAGGATGGTGAGCGCGTGTATCTCTCTACCTCATGGGGGCTGTCGTTCTCGCATATTCTGGAGTACGACATGCAAAAGCTGCAAAAGCAAGGGCAGATCAGCGTCCTTGGCAGCTCCGTAACGCTCTATGCCATGGACAGCGCATCCTTGATCAAGGATCATAAGATCCCACCCATGTCCGAGGAAATGGCAATACTGGACGGCAAGCTGTACGTGCTGTCGGAATCGGCCAGCGATAAATATATCTTTGGACGACTGATCGGCGGCAAATGGTGCTACGCTACAGATCTTGAAAAAATGAAATAAAACGTAAAAACGGCGTCTGAGTCGTTAACTTAGCTCGAAATAGGAAAAGCGGATGCTTTCTACCAAAAAAGGTATTAAGCATCCGCTTGCCTTTGTTGTATAATTAACTCAGCTCCAACTTTTTTGCTTTATGATCAGTCTTTGGCCTTATGCCAAGTGACCTCTTTCAGATAAGCGGAAAAGGCCTCATGCTCCTGGCGCGTTTCCGCGACGATCGAGCCGTTGGAGCGATCCCAGAGGTACTGGTAGCAGAAGACAGTTACGCCAACGCATCTATCAAGCTCCTCCGTATATTGCAGAGAGCGGAGCATAATGTCCTTGTGGCGCGTCCATTCGTCCTTTCCGGCCGCACCGGCGTAATTATCTACGCCCGAAAGCGCCTTGCCGAAGGTCATGCCGACGATCATGCTGACGTAGTCGGTCTTGATAATGTCCTGCCAGATTTTGCAGGTCTTGTCAAATGCCCAGTTGGCATGCTCAAAGCCGAAATAGACCTGCGGACAGATGTAATCCAGATAGCCGGGGTTGCCGCACCAGGTATCCACGTCGGCATAGTGGCTGTCCCTGACTGTGTTGATATTGCCTGCAGGGGAAATACCGAAGAGAGCGCGCAGATCGTGCGTCTTGACTGTTGCATAAAGCTCGGCAACCAGCGTGCTCAGGCAATCCTTGCGCCATGTGGCAAGATCCATATTACCGCCTCCTGCCTTATATGCGTCATATGCCTTTGCGTCGAACGAAGCATCGGTAGTGGGGTAGAAGTAATCGTCCATGTGAATGCCATCCATCTCGTATTTCGCAAGGATCTCGGCAGCACCGCTGCAGATCAGCTGTCTGACCTCGGGATGGGCGATGTTGAGATACCAGTTCTTGTTGACGAAAACGATATAGTCGCCCTTTTTGGAGGCGTCGTTATACCACTGCTTGATCAGATATTTGTCATCAAGCTGCTTGATCTCGTCCTCAGTCATACCGCGCATGGGATTTATCCAACCGTGAACCGAAAGATTTCTTTCGAGGCACAGTTCCATGATGACGGCGATGGGATCGTATGTAAACTCTTTGGCATAAGAACCAACTGCATATTTGCTGGGCGGATACACCTCAGATGGGTACATGCTGTCCGCGTTGGGGCGCAGCTGGAGCACCACGGTGTTAAAGCCGTCGCTGACAACGTTATCCAGCACAGTTTCCATATGAGCGCGGAAATCCGCCTCGTCGCGTTGTTTGTTTCCGTTAGTATAGATAGGCTGCAGGTCAAACTGAGAAAGCCAAATGGCCTTCCAATCAGAATCAATGGTCTCAGGATGATCGGGCACAAAGGGGATGGTGCCGTCGGGAGTGCTTTCGACAGGCTCTGTCGTGACTTCCTCGGTGGTGATCTCCTCGGTAGTGATTTCCTCGGTCATGGGGGCGGTCTCCTCTTCGGTGATAATGGGCTCTGTGGGAGTGACGGTAACGGTGGTGTCTTCAGCGTTTGTGTCGCCCGATTTGTCACAAGCGACAAAAAGTAAAGTCCCCAACAAAAGCAGGGCACAGAGCAGCCCCACGGTGCGGATGCGCTTAGTCATGTTCGATCTCCTTTTGGAAAGTTATTTCCCATATTATACCATATCAAAGAGTAAAATGCAATATTGATATTTGGCTTTTCGTAGGAAATTGACGGATATAATTGACATTTAGGACAAATTATGATAAGATAAAACTGGATAGTTGTTTATTCTGTAATTAAAATCGGATCAACCAATAACATATAGAAATGGCAATATTTCATTCATAAGGGGAATAATAATGAAAAACCGAAAGCAAAGGCTGATTATTTGTGCGATAGTATTGCTTTGCGTTTGTATTGGACTTGTGACGTGCCTGATCTTGCATCATGAGAACGAGCTTGACGATATCCAAAAGGAAGCGCAGAGCGAGCTGGATGCACGTCGCGGTGAATACGATGAAAAGTCTATTGTGCTCGTTGACACCAATCTCGGCGAAGCGCAAGCGCTGGCAGAGCGGCTGAATGCCGATCTGCGCATTTCAGCTGACGGAAAATTCGCAAAGCTGACGTTGCGCGGTGACGCAACGATTGAGGACGTCTATGCAGACCGCGAAAATCGCGAATTTCTCAAGGAAATGACGCCAGATTATCAAGTCAGAGTCAGTGAATTGACTGAGGAACAGGAGGGGGACGGGGAACGTGTACCGTCACGTCCGCAATATTCGGTCAGCGACTCCGACTATGCCTTGCAGAAATATCTGGACTATCTCAATATGGGGACTGTCTGGAACAATACACAGGGACAGGGCATTACGGTAGCCGTTATCGATACCGGTATTGACACAGACCACCCCGAATTTGCAGGGCGCATCAGCGAGTATTCCTACAATGCAACTGAGGATAAGGTCGTAAAGGACTATCTTTTGGCGGACGGCTCTTACGACTGGTCTCTGATTGAGGACGAGCAGGGACACGGAACCTCCGTGGCAGGTGTCATCGCTGCGTCCATGAATAGCGGAAATATTGTCGGTGTTGCGCCCGAGGCGACCATTCTGGTCATCAAGGCAGAGTGCAATGCGGACGGTACCTTTGCGCGCTCCTCAGACCTTGTGTTCGGTCTGTTCTATGCCATTGAGCAGGACGTTTCTGTCGTCAATATGTCCTTTGGCAGCTATGGTGAGAATATTTACAAGGCAGCAGCGCAGCTTGCATACGACAGCGACATCATTTGCATTGCTGCAGCAGGTAACGACGGCACCTCCACGGAGCAGTTTCCTGCTGCGGACCCCAACGTATTCGGCATTGGTGCGCTGGAGGCAAACGGTTGGGAGCTTGCATCCTATTCAAACTATGGTGATAACGTAAACTTCGTTGCTCCCGGTACGACTTTTACGACCAAGATGGGCGGTGAATACGGAACGGTAAGCGGCACGTCTTTGGCCTCCCCTGCGTTTGCGGGCGTGATGGCCTTGTATTTGTCAAGAAACCGCTATACGACGTTTGATGAAGTAGAGGAGTCTTTGTATGCCTCTTGCTATGATCTTGGCGATCTTGGCTGTGATTGGTATTACGGATACGGTGCCATTGATGCAAGCGCCTTGATTTTGGAGAACCGCGGGAAGGTCACCTTCAACATGATGACCGATGAGCTGGAGAATACGGAACAAATTTTTATCCGTGATCATACTCTGCAAAATATTCCCGAGCCGGAGCGCTTGTATGCGGTCTTTGATGGCTGGTATTACGATCCCTACTTTACCGAGGAATATAACTGGTATACCGATCGCTTCTCGTCCGATCTGACGCTGTATGCGCATTGGGTCAATGAGGAAGACGGCATTCCATATACGTACGTGGAGTTAGATGACGGCACCATCGAGATCCGTTCTTACACGGGACGACGCTCATATATCAAGATCCCCGATACGATTGAAGGCAAGACTGTCAGCAGCATCGGCAGAGATGCATTTTCAGGGCAGACGCGCCTGCGCGAGGTCACACTCCCAAGCAATTTGCGCAAGATCGGTCCCTATGCATTTGAAGGATGCAGCAATCTTTTACACATTGAGATCCCCGATACTGTGACCCATATAGATGAGGGAGCGTTTTATGACAACGTGCGTCTTTCTTACGTGGCCTTTGGCCAAAACAGCCAACTGACCGGTATCGGTTCACAAGCATTTAAAAACTGTGCAAAATTACTGCGCATGGAGCTCCCCTCCAAGCTGACCGTGTTTGACGGATCCGCCTTTGAAGGAACCACCAATCTGATCGCTTATACCGTGAAAACGGGGAACACAAGCTTTGTCGCCAAAAACGGTGTGCTGTTCAATGCTACGGGCAGCACGCTGGTGGCATATCCGGCAGGTGTACGCGGTACGTATACCATTCCCGCATCGGTGCGCTATATAGGGAACTCTGCCTTTGCGTACTCGCGCATGGAAAGCATTGACCTTTCGGGCATTGAGCAGATTGGCGGTAATGCCTTTGTCAACGCGGCGTTAAGAAGCGTGACTATCCCCGATTCGGTCACTGCTTTGGGTAGTGGAGCGTTCCAAAGATCTCCCTATCTGACCACGGCAAAGCTGGGGAACGGCCTGAAAACTGTGCCTAGCGAGGCATTTAAGGAATGCTTTGCTCTTTCTGAAGTAGAGATTTCTGGCAATATTCGCAGTGTCGAAGCAAGCGCGTTTGAAAAGACCTTTTCGTTGGCTAGCGTGACGTTTGCCGGCAACAGCGCTTTGACCGAAATAGAGCGGAGCGCATTCTTTGCCAGCGGCTTGAGGTCGATCCGTATTCCTGCTTCTGTTATCAGCATCGGTAACAATGCCTTTTGCTCAACAAAGCTGAGCTCTGTCGTTTTTGAACAGGGAAGTCAGCTGCGCATAATCGGTGATAATGCCTTCGACGGCGCGCAGTATCTGACGAAGATCAGCTTGCCAGATTATCTTGAGCAGATCGGCGCCTATGCATTCCGTGATACGGGATTGACGGCAGTTACGCTGCCCGCAAGCGTTGCCGTATTGAAGGAGGGCGTATTTGCCTCCTGTCACCGTCTTGCAAGAATTGACGTCGCGGATCAAAACCCCGTATATTGTGACGTGAACGGCGTCGTCTATGATAAGAGCATGACTACGCTTGTTGCATATCCCGCAGGTGCTGCTGCGACCTCTTATACTGTACCGCAAACCGTAACCGCCATTGGTGAGGCTGCGTTCTTTGGATCACACAATCTTTACTCGGTTGGACTGCCCCGGGCTCTGCGCGAGATTCGCCGTGAGGCATTTTACGATTGCGCGGCGCTGAATTCCATGCATATTCCCGCCAACGTCGTGCAGATCTCCAACCTGGCGTTCGCATATACACCCAAGCTCGGTCAGATCAGCTTTGATGAGAACAGCAAGTTACCTCGCATCAGCTATCAGGCGTTTGCTTACAGCGGTGTTACCAATTTGCGTGTTCCCGCAAGCGTAACGTCTGTTGCGCAAGGGGCGTTTGAGGGCTGCTCCGAGCTGCGCTTCGTCACTTTTGCAAGCGGCAGTAAATTGCCTGCGATCTCTGCTTATATGTTCAGCGGCTGCACCAATCTTTGGGAGATCCGCTTTGAACAGGGAAGTGCGCTGACTTCTATTCAGGCGCACGGACTTGAGGGCATGAGAAATCTGTATTCCATTGACTTTGGTGATGCAAAGCTCACCAATATCGACAATTTCGCCTTCCGCTTCTGCGAGCGCCTGAACTCCCTTACGATTCCCGAGGGCGTGACGTATCTTGGCAGATACGCATTCTATAACTGCGCCTCTTTGGAAAGCGTCACACTTCCGGGTAGTGTTGAATACGTAGGCGAATTTGCCTTCCTTGGTACAAAGCCGGCTGACGTGTATTTCTCGTCCGAAACGCTTCCCGCGTACCTGCAGGAAAACTGGGATCACGGTGTCGCAGGATACTATCTCGGTGTGTCGGAGATCAAGGAACAGGGAGATTGGACGTACGCAAAGCTTTCGGACGGCTCTGTTGCCATCGTTGCATACAATGGCACAGAGACGCACGTGGATCTGACCGCGCTTGATCTGGGCGGCAAGATCGTCAACATTGGCGGCTCTGCATTTGAGAATTCCTCGGTGAAGAGCATCGTTTTGCCGCGCACCTTGACTACTATTCAGGCCAAGGCCTTTTATCGCTCGGCGATCACGTCGGTATCAGTTCCCGCAAGCGTGCTGTTTATCGGACGCTCTGCCTTTGCCGACACGCCCTTGCAGACGCTGACCTTTGCAAATGATGCAAAGCTTGGTGTGATCGAACGCTCGGCATTTGAAAACACCAAAAAGCTGCAAAGCGTGACTCTTCCCGCAAGCCTTACCACGCTGGGAAGTGCCGCCTTCAAGAATAGCGGTATCTCCTCCTTGACCTTTGCTTCGGGGATCGGCCTTACCAAAATCTCCGATGAAGCCTTTGCCTATACTAAGATCACCTCGTTGACCTTGCCCGATACGGTCAATGAGATCGGAGCAAGCGCATTCCGCGAGACCGCGCAGCTCAAGACCGTTGCGTTTGGCAACGCAGCTGAGCTTATGATCATGAGCAATGCGTTTTATCACGCGGGACTTACCTCGCTGCATATCCCGGCAAACGTGGCTTATATTGGCGAGTATGCCTTTGTCGCATTGCCGAATCTGCAAAGCATTTCGGTGGATGCTTCTAACCTTGTCTACCGTGCAGAGGACGGCCTGCTGCTTTCCAAGGACGGCAGAAAGCTGATCGCATGTCCTGCAGGCAGAGAAGGTACGTTGCTTGTTCCGGACAGTGTAGAGGTCATCGGCTTCGGTGCATTTGAGGACAGTAAACTGACAAAAATCACGTTCTCCGCAGGCGCCAATATCCTGTCGTTCGGTTATCGCGCATTCTATCATTCGCATATCACACAAATGCACGTTCCCGCAAGCGTTGTCACCATCGACTATTACGCCTTTGCAATGTGCAAGAATCTGACGCGCGTGACCTTTGCACCCGGAAATCAGCTGACCGGTGTATATGAGGGTGCATTCTACGGATGCCGCAATCTGACCGAGATCACTCTGCCCGACACCATCAAGGAAATTGCGGAATTTGCCTTTTACGGCTGCGGCAGCTTGGATGAAATCCCCGTTTCCGCATCCACGAATCTGAAGGGCATTTATGACTATGCCTTTGCCTATACGGGCATTGAGGGCGTGCTTACCATGCCCGATAGCTTGGTGGACATCGGTGCTTATGCATTCCAAGGAAACCGTTTGACAGAGGTGATCATTTCGGATGCCAACGCCTACGATCTGATGATCGGCATCGGCGCATTTGCAGGATGCAATGAGCTGACCGAGATCACCGTCCCCTTTATTGGCGCATCCTTTGAAAATCCCCAAATCACCTGGTTTGGCTACATTTTCGGCGCAGGCGGCTATGAGGCGAACGCCACTTACGTACCCGAAAGCCTTGAAAGGGTGACGGTACACGAGGGTATTACAACCGTTGGAAAGCACGCATTTGACGGAATTGCTTGCCTTGAAGAAATCAATTTGCCGCAAAGTATCACCTTGATAGAGGATTATGCCTTCAACGAAACCACGGCACGCTATGAGTTGACAAATACCGTCGCTGCTGTTACGTATTTCGGAAATGTCAATGAGAAATACAAAGTGACCGAATGGCATTTCGGAACCGGCTTGAGCGGTCATTTGCAGCTTTCGGACGTTGTGACTGAGATCAATTACAGTGCTTTTCAAGCCAGCAAGAATCTTGAATCCATCTCAACTGGCGACGGTGTGACGGTCATCAGCCCATGCGCATTCGCAGATTGTACCGCGTTAACGAAGGTCATACTGGGAGAGAGTCTGACCACGATCGGATTCCAGGCCTTTGAATACTGTGAGAGCCTGGTTGAAATCAATATTCCGGACAGCGTTCACACTATCGGAAACCGTGCTTTCTCCAATTGTATCAGCTTACGCGAAATTTCTATTCCGGAGGGTGTGACAAAAATTGAATGGAGCACGTTTGGCTCATGCTTTGATTTGCGATGCATCACCATTCCGCAAAGTATGGAGGTCATTGAATCCGGCGCATTCAGCTCGTGTGACCGTCTGTATACCGTATATAACAGCAGCAATTTGTCTATGATACCCGGCTCTGACGAGCACGGATACATTACGCGCTATGCAAAGCAGGTATTTGATAAAGATGGTAACCGTATTTATAAAGATCCGAGTACGGGAGCCACCTACGTCACGACCGAGGCCGGATTCCGCTTTGAAGAGAAGAACGGCCAGTATACCCTGGTAGAATATTTCGGTGACCGGGAAACGGTTACCTTGCCAACCGATATTATGGGGGAATCTTATGCCATCAGAGATATGTTTGGAGTGAAAAAGGTGATCGTTCCGGACGGTGTGACCAAAATTGATACCAGTGCATTTGGGAATTGCTTTACGTTGGTTGAGATTACCTTACCTGATAGCATCAAGGAGATAGGTGCGAGTGCATTTTATAATTGCAGCAGCCTTGAAAGGATCAACCTTTCCGAGGGGATCACGCGCATTCGCAGTGGCGCGTTCTTTGGCTGTGAATCCCTGCAAAGCATTACTTTGCCTCAAAGCCTGACTCAAATTGAAGGGAGAGCGTTTTATGGGTGTGTCGGGATTGACTGTATTGAAATTCCCAAGAATGTGCAAAGCATAGACAGTACTGCTTTTGCAAACTGCACGTTTAATGAATTCACGATTGATCCTGAAAATGAATACTTTGTTTTGCGTGACGGTATTATCTATGATAAGAATATGACGCAGATCATATACGTTCCTGAAGATATTACCGAGGTGTGTATCCCTAAGACGGTTACCTATTTTGCATATGCGTTCCAAGGAAAAACCAAGCTGACCAGGGTGACCTTTGAGCAGGGCGCACAATGCACAAGTATTTCTCAAAGAGCCTTTGAAGGATGCACGAGCCTTGTATCGGTTGAAATCCCGGAGGGTGTGACACAAATTGAAGAAGGTGCATTTTGCGGCTGTACCTCTTTGACCGAAATAGTGATTCCTGAAGGGGTAACAAGTATTGCGAGAGAGGCGTTCAAGAACTGTGGAAGGTTGACTGACGTTACCATTCCAAGAAGCTTGATGTATATAGACTTCTGGGCATTTTATGAATGCTACGCTATCCAAAACGTCTATATCAGCGACCTTGAAGCATGGTGTAATATAGAGTGCGACGGATATGGTAAGAATCCTGTTTATTTCGGAGCGGACATGTATCTGAACTGTGAGCTTTTGACCAAGGTGATTATTCCTGATACGATCACAGAAATAAACCCCTGTATTTTCCACGGCTGCACAAGTATCACAGAGGTTGTGATCCCCGAGGGAGTCACCGCAATCAGGAATTCAGCTTTCTATGATTGTGTGAACCTGACACAAGTCACGCTGCCTGAAGGGCTTGAGATTTTGGAAAGATACGCATTTTTGGGCTGCCAAAGCCTGAAAGACGTGGTGATCCCGGATAGCGTGAAATTTATAGAAGAGGGTGCATTCAGGCAGTGCGGAAGTCTTACTGAAATTGAGCTTGGCAGCGGACTTGAAAATCTTGGCGGCAGTGTGTTTATGGAATGCCCAAGCCTTTTGGAGGTGACTATCCCGGATCAAATTACCGAGATTAAGGACTCGTTGTTTGCGGACTGCACGGGACTTGCTAATGTCGTTTTAGGTGAAGGTGTTACAAAGATTGGCAGCAACGTATTCAGATCGTGCGGACTTACCCGTTTAACAATTCCGTCCGGGGTTACAGAAATTGGCGAAAGTGCCTTTGAACAATGCTACAATCTTGTAGTGATCGAGAACCACAGTAAGCTGCCCTTGACTGTTGGAAGCACCGATTACGGTGGAATTGCTCGTTATGCCAAGATGATCGTAGACCGTGACAATAACATGACCTACCGCGATCCCGACTCCGGATTTGCTTGCATTGAAACTGAGGACGGCTTCCGATTTATTCGCGAAAACGGTCAGTATACGCTGGTTGCATATATAGGACCCGAGGAAACAGTGATCTTGCCTACCGATATACTGGGAAATCCGTATAAAATCTACTACATGCGCGGTGTTCGCAATGTGATCATTCCCGAAGGGATCACCGAGATAGGGCAGTATGCGTTCCGCGAATGCACCACGTTGCAAAGCGTTATCATTCCCGATAGTGTGACACATATTGCAAACGCTGCTTTCTACGGATGCTCATACTTGTCCCAGGTCACAATAGGCAGCGGCGTTACCGAAATCAATTATAGTGCATTTGAAAGAACAGCATATTACGACGATCCCTTCAACTGGGACAACGGTGCGCTGTATATTGATAACTGCCTGATCAAGGTTTCTCCGGACGCGGTTCGCTTTGAGCAAAAGCCCAATACGCAGATGATTGCAGCACGGGCTTTTGATGGCTGTTATTCACTTAAAGAGGTAATTATTGGAGGAAACGGATTGGGCGCACTCTCCGGTGTTACCAATCTGGAAAGGTTAGTGATCACCGAGCTGCCGACCGAGCATGGTATCTCCGGTTATTTCAACTCGTGGAGTGGATCTGTTCCAATGACTTTAAAGTCGGTTGTGCTCATGGAGAGCGTAACCATGCAAAACAATGCATTTGGTCGTATCAAGGGTGTCACGATTTACGTGGAAGGGCTTGAATTGGATCTGCGCTGGGATGCAAACTATCCGCTCTGGCACAACGACAACAGAGTCGTTTACAGCGACAAATGGATCGTCGCAAATTTTTATGATGAAAACGGTGAGCTGTTCAGCAATGAGATCTATCTGATCTCGCAGGTGATCCGTCAGCCCGAATTGGTCACCGAAAAGGGACAGCAGTATTCCAAGGTGTTGATCGGCTGGGATCTGGACGCCGACGGCATTGCTGACAGCGTGCCTGCAACCTCTACCGTTGACATTCATGCATACCCCGTATTTGAAAACCGTATGAAAACGTACACCGTAAGCTTTTACGCAGAGGACGGAAAAACGCTCCTTGCCAAGGATCGCTTGCCTTACGGCAGTCAGATCGTACCTCCCGCGATTTCAGAAAAGCAAGGCTATACAATGCGCGGCTGGATCGGTTATACCGAAGGCATGACGGTGAGCGATGATCATCGCTTTGTGCTTGATCTCACGCATATCGGCGGTGCGCACACCTTTGGTGACGCAGTATGGACGCCTCCCACCTGTACCGAGCAGGGGTGCTACAAGGCTGTTTGTAACATGTGCGGTGATTGGATCGGAACCGATTTCGTCCCTGCAACGGGACACGCTTACAGCGCCGTGACCACACCTCCCACTTGCTTTGCAGACGGAAGCATTCTCTATACGTGCGCAAGCTGCGGTGATCAGTACACAGAGATCCTGCCTTGTCAAGGACATGATTTCAGTGTGGAAAAGACCGTAGTCGCAACGTGTACAGAGTCTGGAACAGTCTATAGCCGTTGCACGGCATGCGGAGCGCAGACCACGGAATCTGTTCCCGTCAGCGAGCATACGTACCAAAAAACCGTCGTTACCCAAGAATGGATGCAAAATCTGCTTGCGCTGATGCCTAAGATCTTCTATGGAAATGAGGATGACGGAGCATATTATTTTGCTTGTGTGGATTGTGGCTATATTCAACACAAAAACGACGTAGGACAGTCGAGCAGCTCGTCTGTCAATGACGTTTTCAGCCATGCTCTCGGTGCTTGGACTGTGATCGATTCTGCTACTTGTCTGACGCCCGAGGTGCAAGGACGCGTTTGCTCCTTGTGTCAAAAGCTATTGGAAATGCAGATATTGCCCGGGACAGAGAGTGAGCATGATTACAGCAACGGATGGACGGTGGACGTCGTGCCTACCTGTAGGGAATCGGGTAGCAAATCCATGCACTGCTCGTGGTGCAAAACGCAGAAGGATATCACAGCGATCCCCGCACTTGGACACGATGATAGCGGCGAATGGCACGTGGATTCTCAACCCGCATGCACGGTTGCCGGCAGTAAGTCGCTTGATTGCACAAGATGCGGTGAACAAATCAACGTTGCCGAAATCCCCGCAATCGGCCACACACCTGCCGACGCAGTGAAAGAAAACCGCTTCGATCCCACCTGTACCGAAATTGGGGGCTACGATATGGCAACATATTGCGCCGCTTGCGGAGTAGAATTGAGCAGGGAACACGTTGAAATCCCCGCAACAGGCCATACGGCAGCCGATGCAGTGAAAGAAAACCGCATCGATCCCACTTGCACCGAAATTGGTGGCTACGATATGGCAACCTATTGTGCCGCTTGCGCTGCAGAACTCCGCAGAGAACACGTAGAGCTTCCCGCAGCGGGACACTCCCATGATGCAATCGTTACCGCGCCTACATGCACCGAGAAGGGCTTTACCACGCATGCTTGTGCCTGCGGTGATACCTTTGTGGACAGTTACGTTGATGCGCTTGGCCACATACAGAGCGATTGGATCGTGGATACCGAGCCGCAAATCTCGGTAGATGGCAAAAAGCATATTGAATGCACTACTTGCAAGGAGATTCTGCAAACGGAGACGATCGAAGCGCTGCCTGCTCCGGAAACAGAACCCGACAGCGATTTCGAAACAACGCACGCAGCCAATCCCGAAACGACACCCGATACAAATGTCGGTACGGAAATCGATACTGCTGAGCAGAATGACAAAGGCTGCAACGGCCGGATTTCTGCAATCGTGTTGTTGTGCTGGCTCATTCCTGCAGCAATCGCAATCACTTTCCGTAAGAAAAAATAATCTGACAGTAAAAAAACACCAATGAGGAATCATATGATTCCTCATTGCAGTCTGTCGAAAAAGCCACTCTAAGGGGGCGCCTACCATAAAGCAGGTTTTACCCTACCGCGAGAAAATCAATCTCGCAGGGGCGATTTACGAATCGCCCGCCCAAAATGTTGTAAAAAGTAAGAGGGCAAAATACCCGGAAATCTTTGCCCTCTATAGTATCAATAAGCAAATAATGATTCTGCATGTTGCGAAAATTGAAAGAAAAATGGTCAAGAGGGCAATAGGGTAATGTGTTTGTGACAAGGAGATAGAT
>JAZQYT010000222.1:0-13060 GCA_045633665.1 Eubacteriales bacterium
GAGCGCACCACACCCAAGGGCAAGCCCGTGCTTTTGCGCGTGGTGGTCAGCCTTGGCAAGCAGACGGTCACCATGCCCGATCTGCGCGGTCTTGACGTACGGCAAGCCAAGCAGACGCTGCAGGCCATGGGACTTTGCCCAACCTGCCGTGCGCTTTATGCCACGGGTAAGGACGCATACGGCATCCTTTTTCAATCACAAGCCCCCGGTACGGCTCTGCCCAAGGGCAGCGAGGTATTCTTAACCTATGCAGCCCCCGATGCACTACGTGCCGCACGCGTACCCGATATTTGCGGCCTTTCGCCTACCGAAGCAAACGTGGCGCTTTTGCGCGCAGGACTTTTGCCGGGAGATGTGACCTACCCCGACGGCACGGCTGAGGGCGACGCTTGCACCGTGACGGTGCAAGGCATCCCGCGCGGCAGCATCGTGCCGATCGGAACGCACATCGACTATACTCTTTCAAGGACGGTTACACTATGGAATTTTCCCAATGCGGAAGAATCATCAAAGGAGTCGGCGGACTTTACAGGGTAAAGCTGCCCGACGATACCCCCATGCCCGCAGGGCTTGACGCCCGCACCCCCATTGCCTGCCGCGCAAAGGGGGCTTTTCGACATGACAATCTGACACCCCTGGTGGGCGACTTGGTTTGGCTGGAATTCGAGGAAACGGGCGACAGCACGCGCGACGCAGGTGCTATGATCCGCGAGATCGCACCGCGCAAGAATGCGCTGATCCGTCCGCCGCTTGCCAATCTGGACATCATGTTCGTCACACTGGCGGCCGCCAAGCCTGCCCCCGTGCTGGAAACGGTGGACAAGCTGATCTGCATCCTCGAGCATCATCACATCACGCCCGTTGTGGTGGTGACCAAAAACGACGCAGATCCCAAATACGCAGAGCAGATCTGCAAGATCTACCGCACCGCAGGCTTTGATACCTTTGTGACAAGTAGCAAGGATGAATACGGCATTGAAGCGCTAAAATCTTACATCAAATCCAACTGCGAGGACAAGATCTCTGCCTTTGCAGGTGCTTCGGGCGTGGGTAAATCCACGCTGCTCAACGCACTCTTCCCCTCGCTTGCGCTGAGCACCGGTGAGATCAGCCGCAAGATCGAGCGCGGCAAGCACACCACGCGCACCGTTGAGCTTTTTGCCATGCCCGACACAGAGCGCGGTTATATTGCGGACACCCCAGGCTTTTCCATGCTGGATTTTGCCAGATTTGATTTCTTTAAAAAAGAGGATCTGCCCTTGACCATGCGCGAGTTTGCCCCTTATCTCGGCAACTGCCGCTTTACCAAATGCTCGCACACCAAGGAGCAGGGCTGCGCCATTTTAGAGGCGGTCAGACGCGGAGAGATCCCCCCTTCCAGACATCAGAGCTTTGTGGCCATTTACGACGTGCTGAAAAACAAGCACGATTGGGATACATAAAAAGGAGAGCTTATGCGCGCTTTTATTTACGTTGGCGGGAGCATTTATCCCGAAAATATTACCGAGCACCCCAAGGGCGAGGATCTGCGCATCGCAGCTGACGGCGGCTATGCCAATGCCAAACTGCTTGGCGAGCGCATTGATATTGCCGTGGGGGATTTCGATTCCTTTTCAAGGCAAAGCATCGACGAGGGCGTGGAGCTTTTAGAGCTGCCTGTCGAAAAGGATCTGACAGACTCACAGGTCTGCATTGAAACCGCCATCTCACGCGGAGCGGACGAGATCATCATCATAGGCGGTCTTTCAGGCAGACTTGACCACACGCTTGCAAACCTTGCCATCCTGCAGGATCTGCATGCGCGTCACATTCACGGCTACGTCACCGACGGCAACAACCGCGCGCACTACATCCGCTCGACCTCGCACCTGATCGCACGCAGTACATACAAGTACCTCTCGCTGATCGCCGTGGACGAGACCTGCAAGGGCGTGAGCATCAAGGGCTGCAAATACGAGCTGAATAATCAGCCCATACACCGCAGGCTGCAATTTGCCGTGTCCAACGAGATCACGGGCAACTGCGCCTTGATCTCGGTCAAAAAGGGCGGCCTTTACGTCATAGAATCCAGAGAGCAGTAACCTCCCTTTCTTACGCGGCATATGCTGATAGCAAAAATGCCGAAAGGAGAGAGCTATGAAGATCGTTACGTGGAAAACACCGCGCATCATTTCCGCACTCATTCGCTTGTTTACCAAAAATAAAAATCGATAGGACTTACATAAATGACACAACAGGACATCAAAAACAAAGGATTTTTGCCCATCAATGCAGCAGAAATGGCCGAGCTTGGGTGGGACGCGCCCGATTTCGTTTACGTCACGGGTGACGCTTACGTGGATCACCCCTCGTTTGGCGTGTCCATTATCTCGCGCGTACTGGAGGACGCGGGCTTTCGCGTAGCCATCCTCTCGCAGCCCGACTACAAAAGTGCCGATGCCTTCCGCACCTTCGGAAAGCCCCGTTTGGGCTTTTTGGTCACAGCAGGCAACATTGACTCCATGGTGGCACATTACACGGTTTCCAAGAAAAAGCGTACGTACGATTATTACTCCCCCGGCGGCAAGATGGGGCTGCGCCCCGACCGCGCAACCATTGTATACTCCAACCGCATCCGCGAGGCTTACGGGGATATTCCGATCATCCTGGGCGGTCTGGAGGCATCTTTGCGTCGCTTTGCCCACTATGATTACTGGGAGGATCGCGTGCGTCGCTCGGTCTTAGTGGACAGCCGTGCCGACATTCTGACCTACGGTATGGGCGAGAAGATCCTTGTGCGCCTGGCGCAGCTCTTGGATCGCGGCGTGCCGATCAAAAAAATCCGCGACGTGCGCGGCACGGTATGGCTGGGCAAGCCCGAGGATACGGTACACTTTCCCGTGGCGGCTACCTTTGATTATAACGAGCTGAAAACCGACAAGACAGCATATGCCAAAGCCTTTGGCGTACAGTATAAAAACCAGGACAGCATTACCGGCAAGGCCATCTGCGAGATGTACGATGGCAAGATGCTGGTGCAAAATCCCCCCATGCCTCCCTTAGAGCGCGAGGAGCTGGACGCGGTGTACGCGCTGCCTTACACGCGCACCTATCACCCCTCTTACCAAAAGGAGGGCGGCGTACCCGCCATTGAGGAGGTTCGCTTCTCGGTGACGCACAACCGCGGCTGCTTTGGCAGCGGCTACTTCTGCGCACTGGCCTTCCATCAAGGCCGCACGGTGCGCTCGCGCAGTATTGAAAGCTGCGTGGCAGAAGCCAAAAAAATTACAGAAATGCCCGATTTTAAGGGTTACATTCACGACGTGGGCGGCCCGACAGCCAATTTCCGCGCCCCCGCCTGCCAAAAGCAGCTGACCGACGGCGTTTGCCCCGGCAGAAAATGCCTCGCTCCCAAGCCATGCCCCAATCTGCAGGTGGATCATACCGAATATATTGAGTTGCTCTCGCGCATTGAGGCGCTGCCCCGCGTCAAAAAGGTCTTTATCCGCTCGGGCATCCGCTTTGACTACCTGCTGCTGGACAAGGACGACGCATTCTTCCAAAAGCTTGTCAAGGATCACGTGTCCGGTCAACTCAAAGTCGCGCCCGAGCATTGCTCCTCGCCCGTGCTTCGTGCCATGGGCAAGCCGGATTTTGCGGTTTACGAGCAATTCCGCGATCAATACTTTGATCTTTGTGCGGCCTGCGGCAAGGAGCAATATCTCGTTCCTTATCTGATGTCCAGCCATCCCGGCTCGACGCTTTCCGATGCCATCGAGCTTGCGCTGTGCCTCAAGCGTCATCACTACGCGCCCGAGCAGGTGCAGGATTACTATCCCACCCCCGGTACAGCCTCCACGGTTATGTACTACACCGGCATCAACCCCTTGGACGGTAAGAGCGTTTACGTGGCCACCGACTACCATGAAAAGCAGCTGCAGCGCGCGCTGCTCCAATACAACCGCCCCGAAAATGCGCCCATGGTGCGCGAGGCGCTGCAAAAGGCAGGCCGCGAGGATCTGATCGGCTACGGAGCTGAATGCTTGGTGCGCCCCGCCGGCGGTGGTGCAAATCAGAGTCGCTCCTCCATGCCGCAAGGCAAACCGCAAGGCAAACCGCAAGGAAAGCCCACGACGGGGAAAAGGCCGACCGCGAAGACAGGCGGCAAGCCCACAAGCAAGACGCAGGCCAAGCCAACGGCAAAGACAAATGCTCCCGGTGCGACCGCAAAGAAAAAGCCCGCCTACAAAGAGGGCTGGGCAAAGCCGAAGAAAAAGAAATAAGACGCATCTCCATCAAACAAGGCTGAGTCAAATGCCGACTCAGCCTTGTTTTTTCGATTTTCTTTATTTCTTTATCCGTACTGAATGATCACGTCATACAGCACGTACTTGATCGGGGAATCACCGCGGTTGCTGTACACCAACACGCCGCTTTGATCCGTGATCTCAATAAAGCACTTACCATTCTCTCCGTACTCGGCAAACATGCTGTGTCCCTCTACCAAGCTGCCCTGTACGGGGGCGATGCTGTCCGCACTCTGGCCGTATACGTACACGGTCAGGGTTCTGGGCAGAACGGTCAGCTTGGCGGTATTGACCGTCAGCTCGCATTTGTCGGTGATATCGTTGCCGTTTGCGTCGTACACGCGCACGTCCTTGATCTCCACGTCCTTACTGCCTGTTACGGTCAAGCCCTCGCCAAAGATGACGTCTACCGTAAAGTTTTCAGGCAAGCCCTGCGTCCAGAAGTCGTCCTCCTCGCAGTTTTTCTCGGTGCCGTCGTAGGTAAAGGTCTTTTCGTATGCCGTGACCGTGATCTCCAAGGACACCTCCAGGATGCCGTATTCGTAAACGATGGTCAGCTCCTGTCCTGCCTCGTTATACGCTCTTGCGGTAAAGGTATTTGCGCTGCTGCCGATCTCGGTCTGCTCGCCTGTGAACACCACGTCCAGTACAAACCCGTCGGGCAGTTCGTAAGGCGCCAGCTCATGACAGGTAAGCGCGCTGCCGTCATACGTTTGCTTTGCACTCTCGGAGCGCAGCGTCAGCACGTAATCGGACGCATTGGCCAGCACCTTGAGCGTGCCGTACTTCTTATTGATGGCAAAGCTTGCGGTCACGTCGTTGCCTTCTCCGTCAAAAATGATCACCTCAAAGGTATTCTCCGACTCGCCTGCCTCGATCCTCTCGCCCGTAAAGACCACCTCCAGGCTATAGCCCTCGGGCAGCTTATACTTGGACAGCTCATGGCAGATCAAGGGATTGCCGTCATAGATCTTGGTCGCACTGCCAGAGCTCAATTCCAGCTCGATCTGATCCCAGACCTCCAGCGTGCCATAGCTCTTGCTGATATTGCAATAGTCGGTCGCGTCGTTTCCTTCTGCGTCGTATACTCTGACCTCAAAGGTATTGGGGCTGCTGCCCACCTCGGTCTGCGAGCCTGTGAACACCACGTCAACGGTAAAATCGCCCTTGATGTTGTACTTTTTCAGCTCGTGGCAGATCAGTTCTTGCCCATTATAGTGGCGCGACGCGCTCTCGGAGGTCAGCTTGATATATTTATGATAGATATTGACCGTGCAGGAATGCGCGGTGACGGTATAATTGTCGGTCACGTCCTCTCCGCTTGCATCATAGACCGTGTACTGTCTGAACTCCAGCGTATACAGTCCGGGATGCGCGTCGGCTTCGGTGGCAATATATACCACGGAGTGTCCTTGCGCAAGACCGATGGCGCGGTATCCCGCGTCCTCCACACGCACGATCTGACCGTCATACTCCTTGGTATAGCGATCGGGAAGATACAGCGTCAAGGGGGCAGGCACGACGCTGACGTCCAGCGCCTGTCCGTCGACCGTAATATCATAGCAATCGGTCACGTCGGTACCCGACGCATTGTAAATGCGCGGCCATTGCAGCTCTGCCGTGGTCTTTGCCCCGATCTCGGGGGATTCCACGCGCACGCTGAGCATGATGCGCTCACCCGGAACAAGTCCCTCGTACTGCAGCTGCTCCTGCGGAATGCTCAGGGAGGGGGTACCGTTATAGAACGGCTCTACGTGTCCGACCGTGATGGACAGCGCGGCAGGGGTGACGACCAGCTCACCGCACGTGTCCTCATCATACGCAAAATGATAGTTGCGGCTGACGTCGCGGCCATCCTCGTCCAAAATCACCAGCGTCAGGTTGTTCTTCACAGAGCCGACACGCGTCAGCGAAACTGGATTGACGCGATCGATCCGATGTCCGGGCAGGATCTCGCCCAGCAGCTCATAGATCGGTGCGGACAGCGCCTGTCCGTCATATACCTTTTGCGCGCTCTCGGATCTCATGGGCAAGGTATACTGATGCGTGATTTCCAAAATGCCCGCATCGACCGTGAACGCATACATATAGCTGACGTCACGGCCGTCCTGATCCAGCACGCGGATCTGCGACAGCTCATTCTTCCACTGTCCTACGTCGCTGACGCCTTCATCATACAGATATTTGACGTACAGCGTGTGTCCTTCTAATAACTGTCCCTTTGTTTTTTGATAATACGGTGCGGAAATAGAAAGCCCGTCGTACGTATCCTTGGTATCGCTGCCCGTTTGCAGCGTGATCTCGATGGGACGGACGCGCAGCGTTCCCCATTGGGTTGAGATCTCGTAATATTCGGTCACGTCGCGGCCGTCCTTGTCCACAATCCTGATACTTTCCAGCGAGTTGGAGGTGGAGCCGATCTCAAAAATGCCCTCTTCGTACGTAAAGGCTGCCTGAATATCGTGTCCCTCGATCAGTCCCGAGCCGCCCACCGTGATCTGGTGATTGAGCGCGGGCGCATTTTCATAGCTGACCATGCTGCTGCCAGTGATCACCGTGATCCTGCGCGGCACGATCATCAGCTCGCCGTCCGTATAGGTAATGTTGTAATTTTGACTCTTATCCTGTCCGCGCGCGTCAACAATGCGGCAGCCCGTGATCTGCATGGGATGCAGACCAAGCTCCACACCGTCCGACACCACGTCCAGCTCCACGCGCTGTCCCTGCGCAAGCCCCTCGGCATGTGCCGTGCCATCGCATGTGCCTGCATATGCCTTGCCGGCATATTCACCCGTTACCAGCGGTGCTTCGATATGAAGCGGTGCCGGCGTGACGGTATATTTCCCGGGGTTAAGCGTGATCTGATAATTGCGCGAGACGTCCTGCCCCGTGGCGGTATACACCTTGGGGATGACGTTTTCGTTTGCATGCGTACCCACGTCGGTGACGTAATCGGTATCCACCGCACCGCCCAGCACGTGACCGGGGATCAGGCTGCCCGAAAGCAGCGTCATTTGCGTGGCGTTTTCCAAGGGCTTGCCGTCATACACCTTGCTGCCGCTTGACGATTGCACCTTGATGGGGATGGGCGTGACGGTCAGCTTGCCCGAAACGGTCTTGATCTCAAAGTTGGCTGTGACCACCTTTCCCTGTCCGTCCGTGACCACGATATCGGTAAATCCGACCGGGGTTGTTCCCGCATCGGTACGTGAGCCGGTGAGCGTATAGCTGACGCGGTAGCCGTTCGCACCCCACTTGATCTTGACGTCAGCGGGGGAAAATCTGTCGGTCGAGAGCGGCGTGCCGTCATATTGCTTGGTGGCATCGGGCGCGGTCAGCTGCAGGCTGATGCCCTCGATCTTAATGGTATTGCCCGAGAACGTGAACAGATAATTGTGCGTTCTGTCCGCGCCGCTGCCGTCATTCAGCACCACCGAAATATATTCCTCGGGAATGGTATACGTGTAAGCTCCCGCCTCTACGGGAACGTCCACGATCTGTCCGTTTTTGGTATAAACGATGGTATTCAACACGTTTGGTGCAAATCTGACCACGTGTCCCTTGCCCTCGTAGTTTTCGATCAGCTGGTTATATCCGTCAGGCCACGAAGCCGTGACCTTTTGGCCGTTATACTGACGGGTAATGGGATCGAATTTGATATTCACCGTGCGCTTGGCCACGGTCAGCTTGCCCTCGCCCGTCACACCGCTTGCATACCAATCGGTTGCATCCACCGCTGCGCCAAGGCCTTCCTTGTGCATGATGCGGTACTCTACGCTGTACGATCCCTCGCCCGCGTCGGTCAGCGAACCCTGCGTGCTGACGATCTCAATATAGTCGCCCTCATACAGCGTGCCGCCCACCACGTTCAGCAGCGTATCCGCACCGTACTGCGCAGGATCCAGCGGCTTTGCATCGTAGGTTTTGAACAAAGGCTCCGGCGCAAGGCGCAAAATCGCGCCCTTTTCGATGGTCAACGTGCCGTACGTCACGCTCAGATCGTAATTCTTGGTCACGTTCTTGCCGTCAGACGAGAAGATCTCATATTCCACCTCGTTGACGCAGCTGCCCGGCACGGTCAGCGACGCGGCCTTTTTGACCTTGACGCTATGCCCCGCCCCCAGACTGCCATCCATGATGCGGAAATCGGTATAGCTCTGGGGCTTGCCGTTATAGATCAGCCCTTGGCTGTCACGCGTACGCAGCTCCAGCTTGCGCGGCTTGACGGTCAAAGAACCGAATGCGTAGGTAATTTTATAGTTTTTGGTTACGTCACGTCCCCCGGACATGATCTGCAGTTGTACCTTATTCTCCACGGGACGGCTTGTGACCTCGGTGATGCCCGTTTTGGCGGTACGCACCAGATTGACCGTTTGCCCCGAGGCAACGCTGCCGCTTTTAACGGTATAGCGATCGGTATGCTGCATCTGCCCCGTGTATTCCAGCGTGACGTCGGGCGTGGTGATCTGCAGCTCGCGCGGCTCGATGATGATCTTACATGCATCGATCTTGATATTGTAATACGAGGTGCGATCCTGCCCCGCGCTTGACTGTACGGTCACGCGCACGTTATTGTTATGTTTGCCCACGTCGCTGGGGGCGTTGACAGAGGTAACGAAGATCTTGTCCTGCTCAAGCAGCGAGCCGGACGTGATCTGATACGAAGAGGTGCTGATGCTCTTGCCGTCGTATACCTTAGTGATATTGACAGGCTTGCCGTTCTTGATCTCGTTTGCAACCACCACGGTCATCTGCCGTTTTTTGACCTTGACCGTACCGCTGCCGCCCTGCAGCACGTAGCCTGCGGTGACGTCGTTGCCCTCGCGGTCACGAATGACCACGGAACCCACGTCCACGTACACGCTCATGCCGCCTCTGCCGTCATATTCGTAAGAAGCGGCGGAGGCCACCTCTACCGAATGTCCCTTGGCAAGAGCCGAGGACGGGATCTCCCAATGCTTGCCGTACACGGGCTGCTCCCCATACGGCACCGAAGCACCCGTTTTGGATCTTGGGCGCAAGGTCACGTCGCGGCGATACAGCACGACCGTGCCTTCCTCGCTATATATCTTTTTGCCAAAAAAGCCCTTGGTAATGACCGCACGCACGCGGTACTCGCCCGGTGTGGTGGGCTGCTCATCCGTCCAGGAATCGCTGCCCGGACGCGCGTACTCGCACCGATACGTGCCGAACAGCACAAAGCAATCGTACTCGGGCTTGTCGCCAAACGCAACCGTTTTGCTCTCCAGCGTATATTCCCCGAAGTAAATTCCGCGCAACGAGAGATAGCCAAGCAACGCGACCGCTGCTATAATCAGCAGCAAAATCGCGCACTTGACGCATATTTTGAATATTTTGGCCGCAGGGAGATACCTTCTGACCTTTTTCTCATATGCCTCGTACATCATAAAATCTTCTCCGGTTGATTGTGTGGTTTATGGAGCCAGAACCGTCAGAGTTCCCGACTCTATGGTGATCTGATAATTGGCGGTGGTGTCGCGCCCCTGACCGTCCACGATCTGAATGGCGGTGACCACGGCCTCGCTGACGCCTACGTTGGTCTGGCTACCCGTGATCTGATAGGAGGCGATCCGCTCTCCCTCGATCGGCTTGCCCTCGGCCAGCGTAAAGCCCTCCACGCGCAGCTCCTTGCCGTCATAGGTCTTGGTTGCGCTGTCGGTGATAATGGTGATGCGCACGGGCTGCACGCGCAGCACGCCTGCGTGCATGCGCACGTCGTAAAGGCTTGTCACGTCGTTGCCGTCCTTGTCCAGCACCACGTAGGTGGGCTGGTTGGAGATCGCGCCCGTATTGGTGATCGAGGGCATGGTGTACTCCAGTCTGTGTCCGCGCCCCTCAAGAGCCGCTTGATCATAAGTCAGCTCGGGAGCGGACAGCGCCTGTCCGTCGTAGGTCTTGGTGGCACTCTCGGTGCTGATCATCAGCTCGTACATGTACACCTTGAGCGTACCTTGATTGGTATGGATCAGGAAATTGCTCGTCACGTCATTGCCGTCCTTGTCGGTCACGCGCACGTCGGATATCGCATTGATGCTTTGTCCAACCTCGGTCTGCGCACCCGAAACGGTGGCCGTAACGGTATATTCAGCCCCAAGATCGGTGTTTTTGAACACGTAGGTGAAGCGTGGATCGGTCAACTCAAGGCCATCGTATTCCTTTTTGGCCGAAGCCGCGGACACGGTCAGCGAAGGGGCTCTGACCTCAATGACGCCGTCCTTGACCACGTACTGATACTGATCCGTCACGTCGTTGCCCTGTCCGTCCTCGATCCTGATTTTCTTGATGGTGGAAACGCTCTCGCCCACCTCAGTCCTCGAGCCTTGCACCTCCACGTACGCAAGCACGTGTCCGGGCTGCAGGCTGCCCTGCGAGAGGATCACGTTTTCCGCACTTGCAGAATAGGGCTTGCCCGTATAGTATCCCATGACCTTGATCAGCGAGAATACCAGCGTATTCTCATCAACCACACCGCCCGCTGCGGGCGTGGGATCAATGCGCACCCAGCCAAGTCCCGTGACGAATACCTCAACCCACGCGTGCGCATCCGCGCCCTTGACCTCTGTCCAGCCCTCGGTGGTTGCATAGGTGCTGTAACCCACCACGTAACGCGCGGGGATGCCCAGCGTGCGGTACAAAAGCGTTGCCGCACTTGCGAAATGACGGCACACGCCGCTCTTGGATTCGGTCAAGAAGTAGATCACCTCGTCCTGTCCCTCGGGGCAAGGCGTATATTCCATCTCATACTCTGCGGCCGAGCGCACGTAGGATGCCACGTCCTCAATGATAGAAAGACGGTTGGCCTTCAGGCCGTTTTTCGCCGCAATCTGCTCAAGAGCCGTCTTAGTGGAGGTGGGGACGTCCAGATATTGCGCATATACAAAGGCGGTGTACGCCTTCATCTGCTCGTCGTTGACGCCAAGCGCCGCATAGCGCAACGCTTCCAAGTAAGAATAATTCCAGGTATATCCGCCCAGCGTATATGCGCGGGAGGAGGGGGAGAGCATGACGTCGCTCTCTGCTCCCTCGGGGCCTTGCGCGACGTAGTTGGGGATCAGATACTGGTTGCCAAAGATCTCAATATCGTAAAATACCTCGGGCAAGCCGCTCTTGGCAAGCGCCATTCCCGTACTGTACAGCATATTGGACGATGCGGACGGATACGCCACCGCCTCGCCCCAGCCCCAGTTACCCGTACTATCGCGGTACGAATAATTACCGTAGCTCTTCCAGCGCAGATACACTCTGCCGCCGCTCTGCGCCCAGATGCGCGCGGCTATGGCATCCTGGTTCTGCACGTCGTTATCCAGGCTGCCGTCATCCCCGATCTCACCGCCCGTTGAGGGCGCGGTATCGTACACCTCCAGCGTGCCGTATTCGTATTCCACGTCATAGCGGTAGGTCACGTCCTCGCCCGTTGCGCGGTCGATAATGGCTACCGTAAAGGTATTGTCCGAAAAACCGATCTCGGTCTGCGAGCCTGTAAAGTAAGCCTCGATCACATGTCCTGCGGCAAGCGCACCGTCCGTAATCACGTATTGCTCGCACACCAGCGGATCACCCGTATAAGGCGCGGACTTGGAGCCGGAGGAAAGGATCAGCTTTTCCAAGTGGTCACGATCAATGCCGTGAAAGAGCGTGATCTCATAATTCTGCGTCATTTCCTTGAGCTCTTGCTCGGGATCGTAAATATCGACCTGCGTATCAAAGATCCGCGCATCGTACAGAATATATTCCACCGTTCCCTCGGCATTGAGCGTAGCATCAACCTGCACGGTCAGCTCATGCCCCTCCACCAAAGAACCCTTGGTGATATAAAACTTGCCGTCGGGCAGGATATCGCCCGAAAAATGCTTGATACAGGGGCTAGCAGAGATCTCAATGGGACGCGGCTTGACGGTCAGCGTACCCACACGCACCGAAATATCGTAATATCCCGAAGCATCGCCGCCCACGCTGCCGTCGGCATACGCGTTGCGCACGTATACCGTAATATTGTTGGTCACCTCGCCTACGTTCGTAATGCTTGCAGGGAAGCTGACGTCCAGCAAATGCTCGTCCAGCACGCTGCCCTCAACCGTATAGGACTCATATCGCAGCGGCTGTCCGTCGTATATCTTGCTTGCACCGTAAGAGGTCACGGTCAAGGGGCGTTTGTTGACGGTCAGCGTGCCGTACAGGTAGGAGATCGAGAAATTGCGGTCTGCCAAGCGGCCTTCTTTGTCGCGAATGGTCACGGTAAAGGTGTTTTGCGACGTACCCGGAACGACCTGCGAGCCGGAAAACGTAGCGTTCACCTTATAGCCGGAGGGGACTTTTCCCGCGGCCTCGTCCCAGAATTCGTACATCAAGGGCGTGCCGTCGTATACCTTATGCGTATCTCCCGATTTGAGCACCAGCTTGCAGGGCGTTACGGTCAGCTTGCCGGCGCGCGTTTCAATTTCGTAATGATTGGTCACGTCCGCACCGATGCTGTCCACGATCTTGATCTTGACCGCGTTTTCGCTCACACCCGCATTCGTCTGCTTGGCGTCAAATTCGGCCACGATCTTGTGTCCTTTTTTCAGCGTTCCCTTTTTGAGCGTATATTCGTGGCACTCCAAGGGCTCACCGTCAAATTCCTTTTCTGCGCTGGCGGCCACGATGACCAACTCGGAAGGTCTTGTATCGATCACGCCCGTGACGATCAGACCCATATAGATAGCCAACAGCATGACAATGCCAAGCACCGCGCTGCCGATCAGCACGGTTGAAGA
>JAZQYT010000223.1:0-14813 GCA_045633665.1 Eubacteriales bacterium
TTAGTTTGTACCTGCTCGGGACGTCGAGGGCGCCGTCCCCTGCGGTTGATGATTTTTTACATGGAAAAAACAACACGGAAACTGCTTTTGATACGGTTTCCGTGTCAATTTCTCCGCTATTTCATCAGCCCCATGGGGCTGACGTTTTTTCTTTACGCCTTCACAACCTCGACTTCACCCTTCGCCTCATCGATATCGTAAATGATCTCTCCCATGGCAGGGACGGTGATCTTGCCCGACAGCGGATTTTTAATACTGATCACGGGGGTGGTCACGCTCGCTTGCACCTCACTTCTCTCAAAGGCCAGGTCGCATTCGTGCATTTCACAGTTGATGAGCTGAAGCCCCTCGCAATAGCAAAGCGGCTGCGTGCCGATGATGGTGCAATTTTCAAACGTAACGTTCTTACAATACCACGCCAGATACTCACCCTTGACGCGGCAATTTTTCACCAGCACATTCTCTGCATGCCAAAACGCGTCCTTTGTATCCAGATCGCAGCTCTCAAACACCGCGTTCTTGACGTACTGGAACGAATACTTACCCTTAAATGTCATATTCTCAAAGCGCAGATTCTCACCGCGCAGCATAAAATACTCGCCCTCGGCAGTCACGTTCTCCATGTTCACATCCGCGCTCATCCAGCCGAATTCCGCAGAGCGGATGCTGCAATCCCTTATGCTGACCTCACGGCACTCGCGCAAGGCCTTGATACCGTGCAACTCTGCGTTGGTGACCGTGATCTGATCCGAATACCAAAGCGCTGCGCGGCAGGTCTCGGACAGCTTGCATTGGTCGATCTGCAGGCCGCGCACGTGCCAAAAGGGATAGCGCAGATCAAATTCGCACTCCTGCACCCTGACGTCCGCGCACTCCTTAAAGGCACTCTCACCGTCCGCAGGGCCTGCAAAACGACAGTTATGTACGAAGATCTCCTTTTGGCCGTAAAAGGCTCTTTCCCGGTCGTAATTCTGATTGAAAAATTCCTTCATATCCTTATTTGACGAAATGCCACACCTGCATCTCGCTCTGGCCGCGATTGGCAAAAGCATAATACGGAATCAGCACCGCGTCAACCTTCTCCTTATTCTGTGTTTTTCTGCGATACAAGGGTGCATCCGGCTCGCGCACGGTACGCCATGCACGCACAGTCAGCTGCGGAACGCCCAGCACGGGATGCTTGCCATACTTGAATCTTGCATGGCTATCCAGCGCAATATCGCGCAAAAGTGCGCCGTTGTCCGCGCCCTCCATGCAATACAGCACAGGGCCGCGCATAACGGCATATCTGCCTGCATCAAAAACCACCTCGGGACGCGCCTCGATAAAGGTCGGCTTCATGACGAAATCAAACGTAAGCTCCTCGCCGTCCTTGAGATCGAAATATGCATACCCCTTCTCGGTTTCGCCCTTGTATCCATCGAACCAACCGGGAATGCGCACCGCCACGCGTGCATCTCCACCCGACAGCTTGATCCTGACCTTACCGTTTTCGGGATAACGCGTGCTTTGCTCCAGCACCAGCATCTTTCCGTCTCTTTCAATAGTGGTCACGCTCTGCATGAACTGATGCACGTAGATGACCTCACCGTCCTCCGAATACAGCATATTGGCAATAGACGGAATAAATCTGACGATATTGGGGGGACAGCAGGAGCAGGCAAACACCTCGCTACGCTGCATGGGCGGCAAATTCACGCTTCTGTGTCTGACGCTGACGTCACGCTTGTGCATACCGGGCATGATCTCCAACGGATTCTGATAGAAAAAGCTCTTGCCATCTAAGGACAGAGAGGACAAAAATCCGTTATAGATCACGCGCTCAACCACATCCGCATATTTTGCATCCGCGCCAAAGCACAGCATGCGGTTTGCAAACAGCGCAAGTGCCAAGGCCGCGCAGGACTCGGTATATGAGATCAGATTGGGCAGATCGTAATCCACGGTAAAGGCCTCGCCAGCACCGCTCGATCCGATGCCGCCCGAAATATACATACGCTTTTGTGCCACGTTGTCAAAAATGGCCTCGCAAGCAGCTTGCAGCTCCGCGTCACCGGTATAGAACGCGACATCCGCCATGCCGCAATACAAATACATGGCTCGTACAGCGTGTCCCTCAGCCGTTTTTTGCTCGCGCACGGGCAAATGGCTTTGCGAATAGGAGGGATCCATCCAATCAGGGATCCTGATCTCGTCATGCCCGCGCAGATCTACAAAGTGCTTGGCAAGGTTGAGATACCGCACCTCGCCCGTGCATTCGTACAGTCTTACCAGCGCAAGCTCGATCTCCTCGTGTCCGGGAGTCGCAAAGGGTGTATCGGCATCGATCACAAATCTCTTTTCAATATAATCGGCATAGCGGCACATGCAATCCAAGAATTTTCGTTTACCTGTCGCCCCGTAATACGCAACCGCCGCCTCCATCAGGTGTCCCGCGCAATAAAGCTCGTGCCAGTCCCTGTTTGTAAAGCGGTTTTCGGGCTGAATAACGGTAAAGAAAATGTTGAAATACCCGTCCTCGCACTGATTTTTCTCGATCAGATCGACCAAGTCATCCACCTTTTTTGCAAGGCGCGCATCGGGCTTGATGGCCAACTGATAGGCCGCGCCCTCCATCCATTTGGCCACGTCGCTATCCCAGAAAAAATGGGGCTGATTGGGTTTTCCCTCTTTCCAATCAAAGCGAAAGGCGTCAATTCTGCCCGTATCAAAAAAGCGATCGTACACGGCCTTGGTGGTCACACGACTCACAAGCGCCTGCTTTTGCTTCCAAAAGCCGCCTGTGATGCGTGTTTTTGAAAAATCAACTGTTCTGATCTTTGATTTTTGCATGCTCTTCCTCCGATTTTTTGATTTTTTCGCGAGACTGCTCGGCAAGATATGCCCGCAGCCTTTGCGTATAGGGTGACCAGGCGGCAGTTTCCTCACCGTAGGTCAGATTAAGCGTATATTCCAACGGGATCCAGGTTTCTATGGAGGCTTCATTATGCGAGATGACCGCCTCCATGTTGTCCAGCGCCTTATAAAGCTTGGCCTCCGGGGTTTCCCTTGCCTCCATCTCCTCATACAAGGCACGAAATTCGGTCGAATACGGCTCGGGCAGCATGGTAAAGATCTGCTCCCATGCCTCTGCCTCGGTCAACTCGTTCTGCTCGGTCTTTTGAAAGGACGGCACGTCCCCCGTCAAAGCTTCGCCAAGATCGTGGATCAGGCACATGCGGATCAGCTTGTTGTGGTCCATTTCGGGGTACTCATCCGCACACAGCATAGCCAATACCGCCAAACGCCACGTATGCTCCGCCACCGATTCGTGACGTCCCGATGAAGTCCATGAATGGCGCGTGTTGCATTTGTTCTTTTCAATCACGCCCGCAAATTCCACCAGCTTTTCTACCTGCATTCGCTGCCTCCAATTTTCAATTAGACCTTGACTTTACACTACTCTTTATTATATAATAAACTTGACGATAAGTCAATAAAAAAGAACATTCGGGAGGAAATATGTTTCATACGTATCCCTTACTTTTAAAGCCCGCCGTCAAGGACTACCTTTGGGGCGGCCAAAAGCTCAAAACGCTTTACCAAATTGATACCGACCTGGAGATTGCCGCTGAGGCATGGGTGCTTTCTTGTCACCCCAACGGCCACAGCACAGTGCAAAACGGCCCGCTTGCAGGCAAAACGCTGACAGAGGCACTCTCGCTTTGGGAGCAGCCGCCGCTTGATATTTTGGTCAAGCTGATCGACGCACGCGACAAGCTTTCGCTGCAGGTGCATCCCGACGACGCCTATGCCGCCACGCACCACGGCAGCCGCGGCAAGACTGAGATGTGGTACGTGCTGGATGCCGATCCGGGCGCTTCGCTGATCTGCGGCTTTGAGCGCAGCATTACCACCGAGGAATTTGCCACGCAGATCGCTGCCGGCACGCCCGAGTCCGTGGTTTCGTTCGTGCCTGTTCACCCAGGTGACGTATTTTTCATTCCCCCCGGCACGGTACACGCCATCGGCGCAGGCATTCTGCTTGCCGAGGTGCAGCAGAATTCGGATATTACCTACCGCGTTTGGGACTGGGGACGCGTGGGCGCGGACGGAAAGCCCAGAGCCCTGCACACAGAGCAGGCGCTGGCCGTTTCCAAGACCGAGCCTTACACACGTGCGCAGGAAAAGAACGATTTCACCCAAATCCCCGGCGGTCGGCTGCGCACGCTGGCTGAATGTCCCTATTTTTCCACCTACGCCTTGCAGCTGGACGGCACGGCGACCGTTCCTGCCGATATTCGCTGTGTGCTTTGCACAAGCGGCTCTGCCACGCTGCACTGCGAGGGCTGCGAGGACGTAACGCTTTCTCCTGCCTCCTCTGTGTATCTTCCCACAGGACTGCAGGCAACAATCTCCGGACACGCTGACCTGCTTTGGATCAAATAACAACCGCAAAAGAGGGGCTGCTTCATTTAAGCAGCCCCCATTTTTCGGTTATCATTTTGATACAAATTACGGATTTTCTGCAGCCTCGACAAGTGCGCCCAGCTTTGCGCGCAGCTCTCTGAACTGCTCAACATCGGTGCTGTACTCGCCAACGCTGGTGGTCCACTCGTTGATAATGGCATCCACAACGTCCTTGCCGTACTTCTCTTCCAGAATGGTCAGATATTCGTAGTCCTCAATACCGTCGCGCACGCACTCCAGACGCAAAGAGCCGACAGGATCGGTCTGTGCAAAGTACACGCCGCTGTAAAGCAGAATACCGTTTCCGTATACGTTGATGCCCTGTGACTTTTCCACCTCGTGCAAAGCGTCCATACCGTACATAAACTCGTCCGCCGAAGGAACGTACCACTTGGTGGTGCCGTTGGTCCAGTCGTTGACAAGGTAGTACAGGAAGCCGTCCACGCCATACAGCTTTTGCTGCCAGAAAATGGTGCGGGCATTGACTGCATCATCATTGATGATCAGGGTGATCTCGGGATCGCAAGGTCTTCTGGTCACGTACCACCACAGCTCGTCGCCGCCTTCCTGCTCTGCCCACATACGGTCTCTGAACGAGCCCAGCTTCTGCTCGGTCACGATCGAGCAACCGTAGGTCAGGTCGCGGTCACCGTACCACTCGGCAAAGGTATTGTAGAAGAAGGTCTTGGGACACCATACGTTGACGTACTCGGAAACGTATGAGAAGTAGTCGCCACCG
This sequence comes from Eubacteriales bacterium, assembly GCA_045633665.1. GTDB lineage: Bacteria > Bacillota > Clostridia > Oscillospirales > CAG-272 > SVQP01. The sequence goes on from JAZQYT010000223.1 coordinate 5,189, forward strand.
CCCACGTTGTAGTTGACGTGCATGGGAACGATCAGCTTATATCCCGGGAAATTCTCAGAGAGAAGTTTGCCATAGTTGTTGACATCATCCAGACGGCCAACATTCAAGGGCTCGTCTACGGGATAGAAATATGCCTTATCCAGCCATTCCTGCTTTTGCGACAGGAATGCATATGCATTTGCGGTATTGGTTGCGTTGAGCTGCTTGCTGAATCCAAGAGGCTGGAATGCAACCACGCGGGGGTTATCCAGATACGCAATAAATCCGGGATCGGAGAAGGTACCGTCCTCATTTCCAAAGGGCAGATCGTACGCACATACGCGGTTCTTCAAAAGGAAATCATAATAACCGGTGTACAGATTTTTCCCCTCGCTGTTGCGGAGATCACCGCCCCAGTCCTTATAGGAATAGTAAACGTCGAAGGAGCCCAACGACATCAGCGTCTTGCAGGAGGTTGCCTCGGGCAGCTCGAAATTCCACACGTATGCAAATACGGTAGCCTTTTTGACCTCGTTGCCGTCCTTATCCACGACGGTAACGGTAGCTGTATACTCACCCGCTGCGCTGTCAGGCTTGCTCGTTGCCTTGATAATAAACGCCTGGTTCTGGCCGGCCTTGATGTCAAAGCCGTCATACTTCTGCAGCATAGGCATAGCCTCACCGCCGCCATTGCCACCGTTTACCCAATCCAGCATGCCTTCTTCGGGCACGTATGTAACGGGAGGCAGAGGATCGATGACTCTCTCTCCCTCTACGTTGAAGTAGTAGCCCCAGTACAGCTCTGTGGTCAACGTATTACCCGCTTCATTGGTGAAATCGGTGATATAGACCTTCAGGCCTTCCACGTCATTCTGTGCGCCCAACAGGAACTGGCAGCCCTCGATCTCGTTCTTTGCGAGCTGGATCTGATACGTTACCTTACCGTTTGCGGTATTGGTAGCCTGCGGGATGCGGTTATACAGATGCTCAAACCACAAGGAAAGCGTTTCGTCCTCCTTGTCGGCTGCCTCGGGAGTATAGGAATCATACTTGGTGGTAGGCATGGTGACAGAGCCCAGCAGCTGCTCGGCCTCGGCCTTGCCCTGCTCGCCTGCGATCACGCCGATCTCATCCCAGCCGATATCAAACAACTTATAGTACGCCTCGTCGCTATCCAAGAACTGGATCTCGGCGATATGCAGCGTCTCACCTGCTGTGAGAGCGGAGGTCATGTAGTCAAAGCGGAAGCCGTTGACGTTCCCCGTCCAGCCCTCAAATGCGGACAGATCGAACAAAACGTACTGCCAATCGGTGCTGCCCAGATCAAAGGAGGAGGTGGTGATCATGGTGCCGCTTGCGCCCGTCGCTCTGCCGGAATAGAAGAACAGCTCGAACGTGCCTGTGCTGCAGTTGACGTTTCTGACCTTGAGTACCACGTACTTATAGTCGTCCGCGCTTACTGCGTCCATCTTTGCCGATTTGTAGAACTTCTTGAAGCTGAAATCCACGTAAGGGTCGGTCGCGTTGTCGATCTTTGTGGTCAGCGCAAGATACTGCTCTCCGTCCTCATCGGTCTCGACCGTGACGTCGATCTGATTGGGGCCGGAGCAGAACTTTCTCAGATCCTCCGCTTCTACCGCATTGAAATCTGCGATGACGGAATTGACCTGGGGAATAACGGGCTCGGTGGAGCTTTCCTCAGAGGAGGAATCCTGGCCGGGCTGGGTTTCGGTCTCACCCTGAGAGGGCTGCTCGGTCTCGCCCTGCGTGGTTTGCTCCGACTGTGCGGGTTGCTGCGTGCTTTGCTCGGTCGTATCCTCTGTGGAAGGATTGGGATCCTGGCAGGCTACCAGCGTGCATGCCAGCATCACGCAGGCAAGCATGGCCGCAAGCAGGATCAAAGGAAGTGATCTTTTCATAATTTACCTCTTTTTTCTTTATTCGTTACGGAATGATCATGCTGACCTGATCCATGGTATGGAAGAACGCTACAAAGCCAAAATCAACCGTGTCACCGCTCTCTGCCATACTCAAACCAAAGCGCAGATATCCCAGCGAGGAAGCATTTGCATCGTATGCGTCTGCAACCTGAGTCAGATCCATTACCAGGTAAAACCAATCTCCGTCGGTCGCGTAGATATCACCGCCTACGTGGTCGTCAATACCGGTTGCGGTGTTGCCCTCCGTTCCCATATACAGGTTCAAGATCTGGTCAAGATCCGAACGGTATTTGATCACAAGGATGTTATCCACCACGGTATCCTCTCTGATCAGGTAGAAATAGGGGTCCCAGATGTCGTTGGTACCCATGCGGAACAGCGCAGTCAGGCTACCATCCTCATTCTGTGTCAGGCCGCCAAAGTCACTCCAGTCCTGATCGGGGTTGTTTGCCGCAGCCATGATCTCTTCGGTAGAAAGCACAACGGATGCGTATTCCTTGATCTGATCAAGGGTGGGATGCACGATGACTTCCTCTTCAGTCGTCTGCTCGGGCTCGGTGGTCTCGGGCTCGGTCGTTTCGGGTTCGGTGGTGGGCTCGGACGTAGATACCTCAGTGGGAGCATCGGTAGCCTCGGTTGTCGGAGCCTGATCGGTGGTTTGCTCGGGGGTACCGGAATTATCGCATGCCATCATGCACAGCGTCAGTGCCAGAAGCAATGCGACCAATACAGTCCAACGTTTCATATCTTTCACCTCATTTTTATTTGGTATCTCTATCATACCATATCTGCGCCGCAAATGCAACGCTTTTGACAAAATCTTTAGTTGACAAATTGCGCGCCGTACAGAGAGGCGTAGAATCCGCCTGCCTCCAGCAGCTGCTCGTGCGTGCCGCTTTCTATGATATTGCCGTCCTTGAGCACCAGAATATTGTCCGCATGCTGCACGGTGGAAAGTCTGTGCGCGATGACAAAGCAGGTCTTGCCCTTCATCAGCGCCATCATGGCATCGTTGATCTGATGCTCGGTGCGGCTGTCCACGTTACTCGTCGCCTCGTCCAAGATCAGCATGGGCGCATGCGAGAGCATGGCGCGCGCGATGGTGATCAACTGTCTTTGTCCCTTGGAGAGGTTGACACCACCGTCAGAGAGCTGCGTCTGATATCCTTGGGGCAGCGACGTGATGAAGTGATGGATCTTGGCCTTCTTAGCCGCCTCAACAACTTCCTCATCCGTGGCGTCCTCGCGTCCGTACGCGATATTGTCACGCACGCTGCCGCCAAACAGCCACGTATCCTGCAGCACCATGGTAAAGCTCTTACGCAGGCTGTCGCGTGTGGCATCCGTAATGGGAATGCCGTCAAAGCGTATCTCGCCCGCGTCGATATCGTAAAAGCGCATGAGCAGATTGATAATGGTGGTCTTGCCCGCGCCCGTAGGCCCGACGATGGCAACCGTTTGTCCCGGCTCGACCTTAACCGAAAGTCCGTGCAAAATCTGCTTGTCCGGCACGTAGCCGAACTCGACCTTATCCAGCGTGACCTGTCCCTTGGGCTGCAGCACCACGGCATCCTTTTTGTCCGCAGGCTCAGGCGCTTCGTCGATCACGCCAAACACACGCTCGGCCGCCGACAACGCACTTTGCAGCTCGCTGAAAATATTGGCAAACTCGTTGATAGGGCCCGCAAACTTTCTTGCATACTGCACGAACGCACCAACGTCACCAAGGCCGATGATAAACAAGGGATTTGTGACCGTGCCGCCCAGCGAGAACATATAAAAGATACTGCCAAGCAGCGTGATCAGCGCGATGGACAAATTACTGATAAAGTTGACAGTCGGGCCTATGACCGAGCCGTGGTAATCCGCCTTATAATACGCACCGCAGGCCTCTTGGTTGCGCAGATCAAAGCGATCGATAATGACCTGCTCCTTACCATAGGTACGGATGGTCTTTTGTCCCGACAGCATTTCCTCGGCAAAGCCGTTCAGCTCGCCCAATTTTGCCGAGCGCTTGCGGAACAAGGGACGGATATGCGTGGATTTATACTTGGTAAAGATCAGAGAAATGGGTACTGTGATCGCAAAGACCAGAATCAGCACGGGAGAGATGGTGAGCATCATAACCAGCGAGCCGACCACCGTGATCGAATTGGCGCAAATGGCCAGCACGTCGTTGGAAAGCGACGCGTTGAGCGTATCAATGTCATAGGAAAGGCGGCTGACGATCTCACCCGTCTGATGTGAATCAAAAAATCCGACGGGAAGGTCGGTCAGGTGGTCAAAGACCTCCTTGCGCATGGTGTACGTGATGCGCTGGGACAAATTGACCATGACGATGGACAAAAGATACGACATGATTCCCGACGCAATATAGAATGCAATCAGCAGGCCGCAGTAAAGGAATACGCGCTCAAAATCGACCTCGCCCGGGCCGACGATGGCGTCGATCGCCTTACCCGACAGCTTGGGGCCTGCCAGCGCCAGCACGTTTGCCGACATCATTAAGGTAAACGCCAGCAAAACAAGGCCCGGATAGCGGAAGAGATAGCGGCAGATACGCAAAAGCGTGCGTCTGCGCTGCTTGGGCGTCATGGGAGTTTTTTCGACCTGTGGCTTACTCAAGCAAAGCACCTCCCATCTGCGAATCGCGGATCTCGCGGTATACAGAGCAATTTTCAAGCAACTGCTCGTGGTTGCCCTTGCCGATCACCTTTCCCTCATCCAAAACAAGGATCAGATCGGCATGCATGACCGAGCTGACGCGCTGCGCCACCACGACCGTGGTGGTATCTGCGAAGTTCAGGCGCAGATCGCGGCGCAAGGCCGCGTCGGTCTTATAGTCCAAGGCACTTGACGCGTCGTCCAAAATCAGAATCTCGGGCTTGCCCGCAAGCGCTCTTGCGATCAAAAGTCTTTGCCGCTGACCGCCCGACACGTTGGTACCCTTGCTGGTCAGCTCATGCTCTACGCCCTTGGGGAACGCACTCACAAACTCCTCTGCCTGCGCCACGCGAAGCGCAAGCGAAAGATCCGCGTCCGTGATCTCGCGGCCAAAGCAGACGTTCTCCCTGACCGTATCGGCATACAAAAAGTCATTTTGCATGGCCGTGCCGAAATGCGCGCACAGCGCCTCGTGACTCATGGCGCGAATATTCTTTCCGCCCACGTAAATATTGCCCTTTTGCGCGTCATAATTGCGTAGCAGCAGGCGCAAAAGCGTACTCTTACCGCTACCCGTTGCGCCAATAATGCCAAGCGTTGCACCGCGCGGCAGTGAGAACGAAATATCTTCTAAGTCGTTGATCTCTCCGTTATAAGAAAAGGAAACGTTTTCAAATACGATATGATCCTGCGTGGGCAGGGGCAGACAGCTCTGATCAGGCGTCATCTCCTCGGCAGCCGACATGACCGTTTCAATACGGTTTGCGGACGCCAGACACTTGGTGGTCATGATAAAAATACGGTTGATAACGATCATAGCGTTGGAGATCAGCGTGAAATACTGAATAAAGGAAATAATTCTTCCCTGCTTGCTCAGATCCGCATCGACCAGGAACGCACCCACCAACACTACGGCCACCAGTCCCGCGTTGAGCAGAATAGTGATCAAGGGATTGGTCAGCGCCATGGTCAGCGCCGCCTTCTTTTCATTTTTGACCAGGGCGCGGTTGACGCGGTCAAATCTTGCGCGCTCGTATTCTTTTTTGGAAAGCGCCTTGATCACGCGAATGCCACCGATATCCTCGCGCACCACGCGCACCATATCGTCCCCCGCCTTTTGGCTGGCCGTATATAGCGGCACACCGCGGCGCGAAATGAAAAATACCGAAAGGCCGATAAAGGGCAAAAGGCACACCATGACGGTCGCCATGCGCCAATCCAAAAAATACGACATGGTAATGCCGCCGATCAACAGAATGGGCGCACGCACACCGATACGCTGGATCATGCCCAGAAAATGATGGATATTGTACGTATCCGAGGTCAATCTCGTTTCCAGTTCGGGAATACCGAAGGTATCTGTCTGCTTGGGCGAAAGATGCATGGTCTTGGCAAACAGATCGTGCCGCACTCGCTGCGCCGCATTCTTTGCCACACGCGCCGCCATGCGGTTGGCGATGATATTAAGCACCAAGGCCGCCACAGCGCACAAAAGCATGACGCCGCCCCAGACAAACACGGGTGTCAGGTTGCCTTCCTTCGCATTTGCAGGCACGACCACGTCCAGCATATGCGACAGAATATAAGGCAGCGCAAGCTCAGCCAGCGTACCCGTTACCTTGATCATAAATCCAATCAGGAGAGAGATCCCGAACGGTTTTAAGTATTTCATGACAAGTTTCAAAGAGTCCCACTCCTTTCAAACAAAAATATACATTAATTATATAATAAAATCCGGGCTTTGTCAATCTTTTCAATGGCTTTCTCTCAATAAAAAACGCCGACAACACCTTGTCGGCAAAGGGATAGCCCCGTCTTGAAGTGTCAAGACGGGGCTATGGGATCAAACCGTACGGCTTGCCATAATGGTACGCACGTCAACGGTCTTATTCAGCTTTTCAAGATGTGCGGGAACGTCAAATTCCGGGTTGGAAATATTGTCCTGCAGCTCGAGCAGCAGGTTCAGGATCTCAGCATCCTGTGCGACGATCACACCGTCATTGGAAAAATGCAGCTTTTCTTCGATCATACGAAGCTGCTTCTTGTACTGCTCTGCAGCGGGATCTGCCATGATGCAGGTAACCAGCTTTCTGAGCTTGAGCATCTGTCCCTTTGCATTCTGGAAGGTTTCTTCCTGACCCGCTCTCTTGGACTGGAACAGCCAAAGAATGCCTACGACGATTCCGATAGCCAGATAGCACGCAAAATAGAATGCCAGGTACTTTCCATATGCCATGGGGAAGAGCAGGCTGTAAACGAGCGACAGCGTCAGCGCGATCGGCACCATGCCGGCCGAGATAACGGTTGCGACAACTCTGCGGGGATCACCCTTGGAGGAGAAGAATGCCAACACGGTGGTCGTTGCCTCAGCAAGGACAACGCCCAACATAGAAACCAAGCACATGGTTCTAGTAAAGAGGTTTCCGAAAAAGACGAAATACAGAACAACGGTAATGAGAATCAACAAAACTCCGACAAATACACTAATGGGAATTTTTTTCATGATGTCCTCCTCCTTTATTCGACTTTAGTTCCACAGTTAGCACAGAAACGGGTGTTCGGAGCCAGCTCTGCACCGCAGCCGCTGCACTTCTTTACGATAGAGTAGCCACATTCGGGGCAGAACTTTGCATTTGCGCCCAGCGCACTGCCACACTGAGGGCATACCATTGCGTGACAGGTAGGACATGCAGTCTGACCGTCGGGAATATCAGCGCCGCACTGCTTGCATGCATTGATCTTTCTGCCGCAACCGGGGCAGAACTTGGTACCCTTTGCATAAGCGGTTCCGCAAGAGGAGCACTTCAGCACGGGGCCGGCAGCTTCCTGCGTATTCTTACCGCACTCGGGGCAGAACTTCAGGCTCTTACCGATCTGAGCATGGCAGAAAGGACACTCCTTGGTTTCTTCCTTAGTGGACATAACCTGTCCCATATTACCGGCAGCCTGTCCAACAGCACCGCCTACGCCAAAGCCCATGCCAAGGCCCATGCCTGCACCCATAACAGCACCTGCAGTACCATTGTTGCCTGCAGCGGTGTTGAGAGTGTCAAAGGTTCTTTCCTGCTGATAGCTGTAACCCAAAATGTCCATTTCGGCACGCTTGGAGAGTGCCAGCTTGAGCTGCTTGACTGCGGGATCGTTCTCGGGAACGTTGATATCGTTTACGTAGAACGATATGATCTCGATACCAAACTCCTCAAAGTCCTTCTTGAACGACTCACAAAGAGCTACCGAAATTTCATCCAGGTGAGAGTTGATCTCAAGAATCGAGATCTTGGAAGCGACCAAGCAGTTCGAAATGCGGTCCTTAACACGTGTGATGTACAGGCCCTTGAAATAGTCCGTCATGGTCTTGGTGTTAAAGAAGGGCATTGTGCCGACCAGCTTTGTCAGGAAACGACGGGAATTCTCTACGCGCAGACCAAACTGACCGAATGCTCTGAGCGGAACGAATACGCCGTACTTGGGATCCTGTACCTGGATAGGCGTGGTGGTTCCCCACTTGATATCCAAAGCAAACGCGCGGTTAATAAACCACACTTCTGCAGAGAAGGGAGATTTCTTGCCGAAAGGAAGGTTGATCAGCTTCTGCAGAACGGGAATGTTATCCGTGGAAAGAGTATATCTTCCGGGACCAAAAACGTCAGCGATCTGGCCGTTCTTTACCAAAACCGCCTCCTGCGACTCGTTTACGATCAGCTGCGTCCACGTAGCCAACTCGCTGTTCGGGTGCTTCCATGCAAAAATACTTGCATCGGATGTAAACTTTAAAACTTCTGCAATTGCCATAATGATATTTCTCCTATTGTATCTTATTGTTAAGATTGTATTCATTATATCACATGATATTATATATGTCAACAAAAAAACATTTTTTTTGAAAATTTTTTTAAAAAGTGTTGAATTTTTTGTTTTTATGTTGTATAATGAAAATGTCTAAACAATTCACAATTCTAAAGGAGTGTATATTATGAGCAATTTGTGTCCTCAGTGCGGTGCGCCTGCAGAGGCTAACGCAGCCAAGTGCGTATATTGCGGTGCCTCTATTATTACTCAGCAGACCGTACAGCCCCAGGTTCAGACCCAGGCACAGCCCCAGGTTATCGTAGTTCAGCAGCCTGCTGATCCCCATCCCGAAAGAAAGAACTGGCCTGTAAAGAGCAAGATCGTTGCCGGCATTCTCGCTATCCTGCTTGGTAGTATTGGTATCCACAAGTTCTATCTTGGCAAGGTTGGCGCAGGTATCCTGTATCTGCTCTTCTGCTGGACCGGTATTCCCGCTTTTGTTGGTTTCATCGAAGGTATTATTTATTTCTGCACCAGCGATGAAAACTTCATGGTCAACAACAAGTGCCGTCTGCAGTAATTGTGTTTCATTTGAGAGTAAATAGGGGAGAGGAATTCTCCCCTTTTACTTTTATTTTTTTGCCATTTTGCACAACGTAAATATCAAACCAAAAAGGCGTGCCGAAGCACGCCTTTTTGGTTTATATGAGGTATTTATTTTGGATTATTCGTACAGCTTACCCATCTTTTCAAGTCTTTCGAACTTAGCTGCTGCAGCCTTTTCAGCCTTGTCAAACAGCATTGCAGCTCTTTCGGGGTTAGCCTGCGCCAGACGAGCGTAACGAACCTCGGACTTGATGAAGTCAACGTAGCTTGCAGTGGGAGCCTTGCAGTCGATGCTCAGCTTGCCCGACTCCAGGGTGGGGTTGTAGCGGAAGGTCTGCCAGTAGCCTGCCTCAACAGCCTTCTTCATCTCAAGCTGGCAGTTCTGCATGCCGCCCTTAACACCGTGCATCTCACAAGGAGCGTAACCGATGATGAGCGAAGGACCGTTGTAAGCCTCAGCCTCAGTCAGAGCCTTGAGCAGCTGGTTCATATCGTAGCCCATGGATACCTGTGCTACGTATACGTAACCGTAGGACATAGCGATCTCTGCAAGGTTCTTCTTGCCGATTGCCTTACCTGCAGCTGCGAACTGTGCTACCTGACCGATGTTGGAAGCCTTGGAAGCCTGTCCACCGGTGTTGGAGTAA
>JAZQYT010000224.1:0-3363 GCA_045633665.1 Eubacteriales bacterium
TAAGACCGCTTGGCCTCCGACTTCGCCGATACCGACCTTGATAAAGTCCGCACCGCAATCAGCCAGGAAGCGGAAGCCCTCACGGTCAACCACGTTGCCCGCACCGACCTTGACGCTGTCCCCGTAATTCTCACGGATCCATGCAATGGTCTGCTGCTGCCATGCCGAGAATCCCTCGGAGGAGTCGATGCACAGCACGTCCGCGCCTGCCTCTACCAGTGCGGGAACACGCTGGGCATAGTCACGGGTATTGATGCCCGCACCGACCACGTATCTCTTGTGCTGATCCAAAAGCTCGTTCGGATTTTGCTTGTGCGTGTCATAATCCTTGCGGAATACGAATGCAACCAGCTTGCCGTCCTTATCCACGATGGGCAGAGAGTTGAGCTTGTGATCCCAGATGATATCGTTTGCAGCCTTGAGCGTCGTGCCCTCGGGTGCGGTGATCAGCTTGGTAAGAGGAGTCATGAACTCCTCAACCTTGAGATCGGGAGACATGCGGCTGACGCGGTAATCTCTGCCAGTGACGATACCAAGCAGCTTGCCCATACCCGTGCCGTCATCGGTAACGGCCACGGTGGAGTGTCCCGTCTTTGCCTTGAGCTCCAGAATGTCAGCCAGAGTCTGGTCGGGACGGATGTTGGAATCGCTACGCACAAAGCCTGCCTTATGCCCCTTGACGCGTGCGACCATAGCGGCCTCGTCCTCGATGGTCTGCGCACCGTAAATGAAGGACACACCGCCCTCCTTGGCAAGAGCAACCGCCAAACGGTCACCCGATACAGACTGCATGATGGCCGATACCATGGGGATATTCAGGCTGATCGCAGGCTCCTCACCCTTGCGGTAACGCACCAAGGGCGTGCGCAAGGAAACGTTATTCGGAATGCAATCAGGACCGGAATAACCGGGGACTAACAGATATTCATTGAAGGTATGGGATGCTTCGGGATAAAAATATGCCATAATCTATCTACCTCTTTTCTATAAATTTAACCCTTGAAATACTTTACCGCGGACTCGAACATCCCGATATCAAAGCTACCGGGTACGTTGCGGTACAGGTGTGAGCCGACACGCTCGGAGTGTCCCATCTTACCGAACACTCTGCCGTCCGGCGAGGTAATGCCCTCTACCGCGAAGACGGAGTTGTTGGGATTGCAGCGCACGTCCGCAGTCACAGCACCACTCTCGTCCACGTACTGCGTGGCGATCTGGCCGTTGGCTGCCAGCTGTGCCGCCAACTGCTCGGAGCAAAGGAATCGCCCTTCACCGTGCGAGATAGGCACGTTGACCACGTCACCGACCTTGACACCCTGCAGCCAGGGAGAGAGATTAGAGCAGATACGGGTGCGCACCACGCGCGACTGGTGGCGGCCGATGGTATTATACGTCAGAGTGGGGCAATTCTCATCGGTGTCGATGATCTTACCGTACGGCACAAGGCCTAACTTGATCAGCGCCTGGAAGCCGTTGCAGATACCAGCCATCAGACCGTCGCGATTGTCCAAGAGGTCGCTGACCTGTTCCTTGATCGCAGCATTGCGGAAGAAGGATGTGATGAATTTGCCCGAGCCGTCCGGCTCGTCACCGCCCGAGAATCCACCGGGCAGGAAGATGATCTGCGACTCGCGGCAAAGTGCTGCAAACTGCTCGACCGAGCGTTCGATGCCCGCGCCCGAGAGGTTATTGATCACAAAGATCTTTGCTTCTGCGCCTGCATCCGAGAAGGCCTTTGCGCTGTCATATTCACAGTTTGTACCCGGGAAAACCGGAATAATCACCTGCGGCTTAGCAGTCAGGATGGCGGGAGCCTTTGCAGCGCATCCGCCCGTATAGGAAACGGTGGGAAGTGCGCCGCGCTTATGTTCGATATTGCATGCATACACGCTCTCCAGCTTGTTTTCATAGGTATCAAGCAGCGCGTCAAGGCAAACGGCACTCTCGCCGTACGCAATCTTGGCTTCTGCCGTGGTGTAACCCAAAAGCAAGCCGTCAAGCGAAGCGTCATCTGCAAGCTCTAAGATAAAGCCGCCGTAATTGTAGCCAAAGATGGTATCAAGAGATACGCCTGCGTCAAATGCAAAGCCGATGCCGTTGCCCATGCACATTTTCAGCACGCCCTCGGCAACACCGCCCAGCGTAGGAGTCCAAGCGGCCAGCACCTTACCGGATGCAAAGCCCTCGTGTACCGTATCAAACAGCGCCTTGACGCTATCCGCGCAAGGCAGACCGTTCTCGCCCATTTGGGGAGTCAGCAGCACGACCTTATGGCCTGCGCCCTTGAACTCACCGCCCACAACCTCGGAGGCGTCCCCCGTGGTGACCGCAAACGAGACCAGCGTGGGAGGTACGTCCAGAGAATCAAACGAGCCGCTCATGGAGTCCTTGCCGCCGATCGATGCGATCTCGAAATCCTTTTGCGCCATCAAAGCACCAAGCAGCGCCGACATGGGCTTACCCCAACGACGAGAATCGCGGCCGGGCTTTTCAAAATATTCCTGGAAGGTCAGATATACGTCCTCAAACTTTGCGCCCTGCGCAACAAGCTTGGAAACAGACTCCACAACAGCAAGGTATGCGCTGTGGTAGGGAGATTTTTCGGCAATGAAGGGGTTATAGCCCCACGCCATGTAAGAGCAGGTGTTGGTGTGCTTTTTCTCCACCGAGATCTTATGCACCATAGCCTGAATGGGCGTCAGCTGATGCACGCCGCCAAACGGCATGAGCACCGTACCCGCACCGATGGTGGAGTCAAAGCGCTCGCTAAGGCCGCGACGGGAGCAGATATTCAAATCGCCCGCCAGCGCCTGCATGCCCTTGGCAAAATCCTCGGGAATCGCCTTGGCAAAGCCCTCGGGATCCGCCAGCTTGACGTCCATGTGCTTCTTTGCACCGTTGGAGTTCAAAAATTCACGGGAGATGTTAACGATCTCCTTGCCGTTCCAGACCATAACGAGTCTGGGATCAGCGGTAACCCTTGCAACGATGGTTGCTTCCAGGTTTTCCTTGTCAGCAAGCTCTTTGAAACGTTCTGCGTTTTCAGCTTCAACGACAACTGCCATTCTTTCCTGAGATTCGGAAATAGCAAGTTCAGTGCCGTCGAGACCTTCGTACTTCTTGGGAACAGCATTGAGGTCGATGAAAAGACCGTCTGCAAGCTCACCGATGGCAACGGAAACACCGCCTGCGCCGAAGTCGTTGCAACGCTTGATCATGCGGCACGCTTCGTAGTTACGGAACAAACGCTGAAGCTTTCTTTCTTCGGGAGCGTTACCCTTCTGAACTTCTGCGCCGCAGCTTTCGAGAGATTCGAGATTGTGGGATTTGGAGGAGCCGGTAGCACCGCCGCAACCGTCACGG
>JAZQYT010000225.1:0-5273 GCA_045633665.1 Eubacteriales bacterium
CTGCCCGCCACGCGCGACGTTTTTGCCGACACGTGGGTGGCCACCGACGGCGCCGACCGCTCGATGCCGGATGCTGCGGACACCAAGGATCCCTCGGCAAACTTAGTTGGCATGTTCTATTTCCTTTGGAGAGACCGCGACCAGAACACGATCTCCGAAATCCCCGCCTCCGACCATTATGCTGCATACCTGCAGGGCGGCACTGAGAAGCTTTACGAGGTCATGCAGGAGGGTGGTGAGGGACATCCGCACTACTGGGCAGAGCCCTACTTCGGCTACTACTCCTCCAACGACGAATGGGTGCTGCGCAAGCACGCCTACATGCTTGCGGAAGCGGGCGTGGATTTCGTTTACTTTGATATTACCAACAATAACACCCACCAGGTCAGCTACGAAGCCCTGCTCAAGGTTTGGGAAGAGGTGCGCCAAGAGGGCTATGCCGTTCCCAAGATCGTATTTTTGTGCGGCGCATACGATGCGGAATTTGCCGAGCTTTACAGAAACCTGTACGCCCCCGGACTTTACGAGGATCTGTGGTTTTACTGGGAGGGCAAGCCGCTTCTGATGCTGACAGATGACGTCACCATGACACCCGAGCAAAAGGAATTTTTCACCATCCGCTATTCCTGGGCGATCGGTGCCTCCAACTGGTACTCCCAGCGCAAGGGCATCAATTGCTGGGCATGGAGCGGCAATACCCAAAGCAAGGGATATGGTGAAAATAAGGGTGATTTTGAGCAAATGTACGCCATGTGCGGCTTTTGGGCAACCAATATGTTCGGCTACAAGGCAGGCCGCAGCTGGGCAGATCACCGCGTGCCGGATTACGAGGGCGACTGGAACTTCGGATACGCGCTCATGAACACCACCACGGGACTTGGCCTTGCTTATGAAGAGCAATTTGAAAAGGTCTATAAAAACAATCCCCCCGTACTCATGCTGACAGGCTGGAACGAATGGATCGCGGGCAGATGGTCGGGTGCGGGCGCAGGTGCTGCGGGCGTCGGGCAGATCCTTGCGGGCGAATACCACGTATCCAACGATCCAAGCTCCCCCTACACCACTTATTTTGTTGACCAGTTCAATCCCGAGTTCTCCCGCGATTTGGAGCCCATGAAGGGCGGCTTTGGAGATAACTACCTCTATCAGACAGCCAAAAATCTGCGCACCTACAAGGGTACGCGACAGATCGAATCCGCCTTTGGCCAATGGGCCATTGACATTGACGGCTCGATCGGCCAATGGTACGCCGTCGGCCCCGAATACCGCGACTACGAGGGCGACATCGTGGATCGCACCTCACCCGGCCACGTGGGCGGCAACGAGAACGGCATGTACGTCAATTTCTCGGGCAGAAACGACATTGTGACTGCCAAGGTTTCAAGCGATTCCTCCTATCTCTACTTCTACGCAGAATGTGCCGATGACATCACCGCCCCCGAGGGCAACCGCTGGATGAACCTCTTCATCAACGCGGACTGCGATGATGCAACAGGCTGGTACGGCTACGACTTTATGATCAACCGCTCACAAAAAGACGGTTGGGTATCTGTCGAAAAATTCGTGGGTACCGATACCTGGGAATTTGAAAGCGTCGGTAGCGCGAAATACACTCTTTCGGGCAACGTTTTGCAGATCAAGCTTGCAAAGAACCTGATCGGTGCGGGCGACACCTTTGATTTCAAATGGGCAGACAATTCCGTTCCCACGGGCGACATCATGGAATTTTTGGATCAGGGTGACGCGGCCCCCAGCGGCAGATACAACTACCGCTACACCACCGCATCCACCACCGTCAAGCTCCCCGACGTGCTGACCGAGGACATGATCGTGCTAAAATCCCGCTCCTACAACGCTTTTGTGGGCGGCAAATCAATAAGGCTTATCGAGGATAACACGCTTGGCGTACTGCTGGCAAGCGATGACGCCATCTACCTTCCCGTCTCCTTCTTAGAATCCCTGGGATTTTCCTGCCAAGGACAGACCACGTTCAATCATTACGGCATGCAATACGTCAAGGCAAACGAGATCATCGGGGCCGCCGGTAAGCAGATCACGCTGACGACAGAGGGCTTGGTCGTGATCGCAGACGAGCAAGTCACAGACGAAGACACTTTGCGCATCCTGTACCGCTCGCTGAGCTGATCCTTTCTTACGCGGGAGTGCGAACGCATCGCACTCCCGCATTTTTCACGCACAATTCGGTAAATCTACACCTAAGAAAGGCGTTTTTTATTGACAAATGCGCCAAAATTTGTTATAATTGTAACACCAAAATGAAAGAAGGGATGGCAAATGACTAAAAAATCTCTTATTTTTCTGATCTTTACGGTCGTTGTTTGCATGCTTTGCATGTCCATGGGCAGCGTGATCGCCTATGCCGAATCCGCCCCCGATACGTCCGTTGACACCACCGCGACAGACACCCCCGAAGATCCCACCGAGGATATCGCCTCGATCGCATCCTTTGGCGACGAGAACGTCTGGTCGTTTTTAATCCAGATATTTATTCTGATCTTGGCGTTGCTTGTGGGCAACATCCTGCGCCGCAAGATCCCCTTTATCCGTAAGAGTCTGATCCCCACCTCGCTGTTGGGCGGTCTTCTGATCCTCTTGCTCAAGCTGCTTCCCTTTTATGATAATATGGTCAATCAGGCCACCATGGAGATTATTACGTACCACGCGCTCGGCATCGGCTTTATCGCACTTGGCCTCAAGCAAGCCAAGGACTCGCAAAAGACCAGCGCGGGCAAGGTCATGGAAACAGGTATTCTGACCGCTGCCACCTACGTCATTCAGGGCCTTGTCGGTCTTGCCGTGACCGTGGCGCTGTTCTATCTGATCGGCTTCTTCCCAGGTGGCGGCGTCATTCTCGCGCTTGGCTACGGCCAAGGCACGGGACAGGCGCTCAATTACGGTAAGATGTACGAAACCGACTTCGGCTTTGCAGGCGGCACGACCTGGGGCTTGACCATTGCAACGGTCGGCTTTATCGTAGCAAGCGTGGTTGGTGTGGTTTACATGAATATCCTGCGCAAAAAGGGCAAGCTCAAGCTGCGCAGCGAGGAAGGCATCAAGGACACCTTAGAGGACTTTGTCAGCGAGGGAGAGATCCCCGTGACCGAATCGGTGGATAAATTCACCATCAACTTCTGCATGGTCTTTCTGGTCTACGCGATCGCTTACCTGATCATGCGTCTGATCAACGTCAACCTGATCTGGGGCTTTAACTTCCTGCTCGGCACAATTCTTGCAGCCGCGGTACGCTGGGTGATTAAGATGCTCAAAAAGGGCAAGCTGATGCACCGCGAGCTGACCAACAACTACCTGCTTGACCGTATCAGCGGCTTTATGTTCGATCTGATGATCATCGCAGGCGTGGCAGCCATTGACCTCTCACAGCTCTCGGGCATGTGGTGGCAGCTGGCAATCGTTTGCACGCTGGGTGCGATCGTGACCTTTGTCTACCTGCGTCTTGCCTGCAATCACCTCTATCCCGAATACCCCAACGAGGCGTTCTTCTCGATGTTCGGTATGCTGACGGGTACGGCCAGCAACGGCATGATCCTCTTGCGCGAGATCGATCCCAAATTTGAAACCCCCGCAGCCAACAACTTAGTGCTGCAGGGCATTCCCGCCATCGCCTTTGGCGGCGTGCTGCTTCTGCTCTTCAACATTTGCGATACCATCGAGCATTGCTGGTTCGCGCTTGCCGTCCTGGCCGCCGCGTGGATTGTATACACAGTGATCCTGTTCCGCAAGGCTATCTTCAAAAAGGCTTATGCCAAGAAGGCAGCAAAAAAGGCGGCTAAAAAGTAACGTAATAAAAAATACCCGATGAATTGAACTGCCCCAAATTGTAGGGACAGCACAAAAAAACACCCCTATGGTAGAAAATATTAAAATTTAAGCAACGAACTGACATCGCTTTTCGAGTGGTGTCAGTTTTGTTTTTAGTTGAATACGCTCATTGTTGTAGAACTGTATGTATGCACCTATGAGGAGGCGCGCCTCCTCATAGGTGCGGATCTTCGCGCGGTAGATACACTCGGTTTTAAGGATCGAGAAAAAATTTTCGGCTAAAGCGTTGTCATATGGATTCCAACGTCTTGACATTGACGGCGTAATGTGGTATGATTTTGTTAGGCTATAATACGCTTGTGAGGTGTACTGAAAGCCTTGGTCACTGTGGAGCTGCAACTCTGCGGTGACCTTTTCCTTTCTCTTTGCTGCTCTGATCGTAGATAGAACGAGGTTGATATTCTGTTCAGTACCAGTCTTGTAGGCAACAATGCTGTTGTCATAGAGGTCGCGAATGACCGAAAGATACAATACGCCTTGTCCTGTCTTGATGTACGAAATGTCTGTTACCCACTTCTGATTCGGCCGGTCAGCATGGAAATTTCTATTCAGCAGATTAGGATATCTATGCAGGTATTCGCTATAATTACGGTACTTCTTGCGCCTTACAACAGAAAGCAGATTGTATTTCTGCATCACGCGAAGCACGGTCTTGGGATCCTTGTGTATTCCTTGTTTTTCAAGCCATATTTGTACTCTACGATAGCCGTAGGTGCTATGGCTATGCTCCTGACACTCTCGGATCTTTTCGGCAAGCGGAAGATCCCATGCAGGAATGTCCATTCTTTTGACATAGCCATAGTAACCGCTTCTCGATACCTCAAAGAACCGGCACATCTCGCTGACGCTATACTTCTCCCGATGACGGTAGATGACCATATATTTTACGTTTGTCCTCACTTCCTTTCTGTGAGCGAGAGAAAATCCCGCATCAGTTCGTTTTCCATCTCTAATTGCTTGATGCGTGCATCCTTACGAGTCAGCTTGTAGCGCAGATCGGCAAGCTTGTCTTCTTCAGTTACTATGCTATCCTTTGCTGGTCTGCCTTTCTTCTTAATGGCTATTCCTGCGGCTATTTTTTCTTGTCGGCGATTGTAGTTGGTGATGAAATTCTCCATCTGTTTTATACTGAATCCAAATTTCTCACATATTTCTCGTCTTGTTTTTCCTTGCGCTCTTAATTCCAATATTTCTTTTTCATAATTCTGTATGTGTCGATATCCTCTGGGCATAAAAAATTCCTCCTATGGTAGATATATCTATTCTACCATAGGAGGCTCTTTTTTTCAATTGTCCGTTTTTAACGGACTTGTGCAAGCTTGCGGCAGCCCTGTTTTTTATTCGTATGAAGCAGCGTAAAGATCGAACACAATGGAAAGAGATTTCGACGCAGAAGCCGTGGGGGAGATGGA
>JAZQYT010000226.1:0-1681 GCA_045633665.1 Eubacteriales bacterium
AACGACATGGCTACGATCCGACTTCACATGATACCCTTGGGGAAATCCTCGCAGACGTACATGCAAAGCACAAGGGGAACAAAGGGAATATCGGTCAGCGTGCCGAGCAGGATGACGGCGGGAATGCTGAACAGATACATGCTGCAAAGCTCAATGATGCAACCGGTGGCCGTGTCGCCACCGGCGCGGAAGATGCCGCATATGCCGGTGTAGGGGATCATACGGAAGCCCAACCACAGTGCGTAAACCAACAGGCATTGTGCTGCGGTTTCCTTGGCAAGCGCGGTTTCAATCTCCAGAAGCCCGAGGATGGGATATCGGGTGAGAATGACGATGATACCAAAGAAGATGCCCATCAGCGGTGTCATAATGAGAAAGCGCTTGGCATAGGTTTTGGCAAGGCTGTGTCGCCCCTCTCCGACCGTTTTGCCGACGATGATGGAGCAGGCGTGGCAAATTCCCGCAAAGAAGACGAAGAACAGCTGCTGGATGATCTCGAAAATGGTATAGCCGGAGTAGTAGTCGTTGCCTTGGCGCGCCAGAACCATGATATAAATGTTGGTTCCCAGGCTCCAGAGCACCTCGTTGATCAGCGCGGGAGATACGATCTTGCCGTAGCGGCGCATGAAGGCGGTGTCCCAGAAGCGATAGGCACGCAGCGGAGCGCGCAATGCATTTTTGAAAAAGAGAACGTAGGCGAAAAGAACCAGCGATTGCGCTGCAATACCGATGACAGTTGCAATGGCGGCACCGCGCAGCTGCATGGCGGGAAATCCGAAATTTCCGTGAATCAGGCAGTAGTTCATAAAGGTGTTGACCAGGACGGAGAGCACGGAGGACAAAAGCGGTACGGCAACCTGCTCCGTGGCGCGCAGGGCAGCGCCGATCACCTGGTTAAAGATGGTCAAAAGCGTACCAAAGCTGAAGATCCGAAGATATTCCGCGCCAAGCGCAATGACGGCGGGATCATCGTTGAAGATTCGCATCAGCTGTGTGGGATAAAAAAACAGAAGCGCGCTGAAAATCAAGGAAAAAACGAACGCAATGCTCGTCAAAAGACCGAAGGTGCGGTGGATGCCGCCTCGGTCGCGTGCGCCCCAGTACTGAGAAATCATGGTTGCGCTGCCGGAGCAAAGGCCGAAGCAGAAAAGATTGATGAAAAAGGGGAGTCTGCCCGCAACGCCGATGGCGGTGATCGATACGTTTCCCAGGGGTACGACCATGGAGGTGTCGATCAGGGAAGCACAGGAGGTCAGAAGATTTTGCAGGGCAATGGGAATGGCAAGTGTGAGCGCCATACGCAAGAACTGCCCAAGCGGTGCACGGTCTTCTGTGGATTGAACGGAGGGGGAATTCATTTTATCGTTGGATCCTTTCACGGAAAATATGCATACCGCAATATTGTATCACAAAGCTTGTACTTTGGCAAGTACTTTTGGATAAAAACTTTGCTTTGCTCCATTTAATTCCTTGGGGTATCTTGACAGGTGTGCTGCCTTGTGGTATAATCGCATCAGTAAAAGGCAAGGAGGAGATATTGATATGCTTTTGAGATTGCCCGATCTTTGCGACTTGACGATTGGTGACGGCGCGGAAAAAAGAACGATTCCCATGCACGTGGCAAATACCATGTGTGCGGATGACGTGTGCGTTTGCCTGACGCAAGCAAATGAAACGCTTG
>JAZQYT010000227.1:0-12109 GCA_045633665.1 Eubacteriales bacterium
TTACCCTCATCAATAAATACGATCTTGTCTGCAACCTCGCGCGCAAAGCCCATCTCGTGTGTGACCACAAGCATGGTCATACCCTTTTTCGCCAGATCCTTCATAACCTCCAGCACCTCGCCTACCATCTCGGGGTCAAGCGCGGAGGTCGGCTCGTCAAACAGCATAACCTCAGGCTCCATGCACAGCGCGCGCACGATCGCAATTCTCTGCTTCTGTCCACCCGAAAGTTGGCTGGGATATGCCTTGGCACGATCCGCAAGTCCTACCGTGTGCAAAAGCTGCATAGCTCTCTCCTCGGCCTGCTCGCGCGTCTTTCCCAGCAGCTTTCTGGGAGCGAGCGTCATGTTTTTGAGCACGGTCATATGCGGAAACAAGTTGAAATGCTGGAACACCATGCCCATCTTCTGACGGTGCAGGTTGATATTGGTCTTTTTATCCATCAGATCCACACCACCGACCAGAATCTGTCCCGAGGTGGGCGTTTCCAAGAGGTTGAGTGAGCGCAAAAGCGTAGATTTACCGCTGCCCGAAGGGCCGATGATAACCACGACCTCACCGCGCGCAACGTCCAGATCGACACCGTCCAGCGCATGCACGCTGCCCTCGTAATGCTTATTCAAGCCTCTTACGCTGATGATCGCATCATTACCGTTCACTCTTACGTAACCTCCTTTCGAGCATGCCTACCAGCTTGGTCAATCCAAGCACCAGCACAAAATAGATGAGTGCCACCGCCAAAAGCGGCATAAAGTTACTGTACGTTTGCGAGCGGATCTTGATACCGCCGCGCGTCAGATCGGCAACACCGATATAGAATGCGACCGACGTTTCCTTAAGCAGCGTGATAAACTCGTTGCAAAGGCTGGGCAGCACCACCTTAAAGGCCTGCGGAATGACGATATGCCACATAGTCGGCCAAAATCCAAAGCCCAGCGATCTGCCTGCCTCGGTTTGTCCCTGGTCGATGGACATGATGCCACCGCGGATGATCTCGGATACGTACGCGCCGCTATTCAGACCAAAGCACAGCACGGCTGCGGGGAATTTTTCAATGCCCACGGGTAAGAGCAGCACGAAATAAATGATGAGCAGCTGCACCATGACGGGCGTGCCGCGGATGGCCGAGATATACAGCTTTACAATCTTATCAAGATAATATAACTTATCGGTCTTATCATGCACGATACGGATCAGCGAGGTGACCACGCCAAGCACAATACCCAAAAGCAGCGCAAGTGCGGTGATGGCAAGCGTGTTGCCAAGTCCTTCAAGCAGATACAGCCAGCGGTTGTCCTCTATAAAGTTGCGATAGAACTCGTCGCCCAGATCGTGCATCTTCTGCTGCAGAGGCGAGGAGGTATCCGGGATCTCGGACTCATAGTTGACAAGGCCAAAGCATTGATTGATACCGTTACGGAAGGTATTGTCATGCTCGATCGAAACCTCCTGTCCGTCCACGGTAAAGGTATACGTTGCATTGATATCGTCCTTGACCGACACGTAACCGCCAAGCAGCGCGTCCAACGCCTCGTCCGACAGGTACATCACGGGCTTTTCCTCGCGGACGTCGTAAAAATACACGTCCACCTCGCCCTCGGTCCCCGGCTGCGCCTCCAAAAGGCTCAGAATCTTTTGCTCTACCTGAATCTGGATCAGCGTTGCGTTGACCTTTTTGCCGTCTGCCTCTCTTTGCTGCACGTATTCGTACACCGAAACAAACAGAGCGTTCTTATTGGCATCGTACATGCCCTGTACGTCGGGTGTGCTGTACCTGACGCGCACCACGAATTCGCGTGCCTTACCCGGCTGAACAGACAGCACCTCGATCTTGGTATTCTCCACAGTATACTTGGAGCATTCCGCGCCTGTGGTGGGCAGCGATTGCAGCGTTTCTTCCAAATAAGCCTGCGCCTGCGCCGCGTCCAGATCCAATTCACCCTTGAGGTTGGCAATGGCATCCACCGCGAACACGCCTGCGACAAGCACGATGCAAATGCCGATCAGGCTTAAGTTGATTATCAGTCTTTTTTTCTTTTTCGAAAAAGGCTTTTTCATCTCAATTATCCTTAACTAAATTCTCTTATAACCCCAAAAAACATGGGATGGTGTTCCCATCCCACGTTTTTGGATGACCTTTGGGTCTTACTTGATGTACTCTGCGATGATGGCATCGATGGTGCCGTCAGCGGTCAGATCCTTGATTGCCTGGTCGATCTTAGCCAGCAGCTCGGAGTTGCCCTTCTTGACGCAAATCGCGTAGTCCTCGTTTGCATACGTGGTGTCCAGGATCTTCAAGCCTTGGTTTGCAGCAACCAGTGCCTTTGCAGGCTCGTTGTCAATGATGACGCAGTCAACACTGCCGCCCAGCAGTGCCAGCACTGCCTCGTTACCGTTGGAGTAGGTAACGACGTTATCGGAACCGAAATCGTCGGTTGCGTAAATGTCACCGGTGGTACCCAGCTGCACGCCTACCTTGTAGGATGCGCCCTCTGCGTACAGATCGTCAGCGGTGGTGATAGCAGAGCCTTCCTTAACGATAATAACCTGCTTGCCGTTTGCGTAAGAGATCGAGAAGTCAACCTCCTTCTGACGGTCGGGGTTGACGGTCATGCCTGCCATACCGAAGTCAACAGAGCCTTCGTTTACAGCGGTAATGATGGAATCGAATTCCATATCCACGATTTCCAGCGTCATGCCCAGCTTTTCTGCGATTGCAGCAGCGATCTCAGCGTCGATACCTACGATCTTGTCACCCTCGTAGTATTCATAGGGCTGGAAGTAAGCGTTGGTAGCCATCTTGAGAACCTTGGGAGTATCAGCCTCGGTCTGTGCGGGTTCGGTGGTAGCAGCTTCGGTTGTGGTTTCGGTGTTACCCTTGTTTTCGTCGCCGCCGTCACAAGCGGTAAATACGGCGATACCGGTCATAACCAGCATCAGAGCCAGCATCATAGCAATAATCTTTTTCATGATTGATCTCCTTATATGGGTGATTACGCACCCTTTGATTGAATGTATGAATAATTATACATCGCAAAGTGCGGTTTGTCAAGCCCCAATCCCACAAATACCGTACAAATATACCACATTTGAAGCAAGATTTTTGTGGCATTTTCACGACTTGCTGTATATTTAATGAATATTCGTTCGTTTTATGCATTTTCGTATACAAAAAAAAAGAGGCTGCCGTGCAGGCAGCCTCAAAAATTTTATCAATAGTTGTTAGCCTTGATCTCGAAGTAAGCCTGGGGATGTGCGCAAACGGGGCACATACCGGGAGCGGACTTACCGATGACGATGTGACCGCAGTTACGGCAGACCCAGGTAGCCTCGCCATCCTTGGAGAACACGATCTTGTTCTCTACGTTACCGATCAGCTTTCTGTATCTTTCCTCATGCTCCTTTTCGATCTTACCGACAGCCTCGAACAGGTAAGCGATGCGGGTAAAGCCTTCCTCGCGTGCAGTCTTTGCAAAGCCTGCATACATGTCGGTCCACTCGTAGTTCTCGCCTTCAGCGGCATCGGCCAGGTTGGTCAGAGTGTCCGGAACACTGCCACCGTGCAGTTCCTTGAACCACAGCTTTGCGTGCTCTTTTTCGTTGTTAGCGGTTTCTTCAAAGATCGCTGCGATCTGCTCGTAGCCTTCTTTTCTTGCCTTGGATGCATAGTAGGTATACTTATTTCTTGCCTGGGATTCGCCTGCAAATGCAGCCATCAAATTCTTTTCGGTTTGAGATCCTCTGAGTTCCATGTGTAAAATTCTCCTTTGTATTTTGATTATGATTTTTTAATTGGTCTCTTTGTTGCATGCCGGACAAAGTCCGAAAAACTGTACGTGACAGACATCGATGCACGCACCAGGGATCGCCATAGCGCTTTGCTCAAGCGCTGACGTATCGGCAATCTCAACGTCGCTGACGGCTCCGCATTGCCGACACACCATGTGTGCATGCTGTCCCAGCGTGACGTCAAAGCAATCCGAGCTGCCTGCCAGCACAAGGCGCTGTACCTCCCCGTTCTCTGCCGCCTCGGCAAGAACGCGGAACACAGTTGCCCTTGATACGGAAGCATCCTGCTCGTGTACAGTCTTCAGCACTTCATTCGCTGTCGGATGATCCAACGCGGTCACAGCCTGCATGACAAGCTCGGTCTGATGCGTCTTTCTTGTTCTCATATCCGCTCCTTATTAAGACTATGTCTTAATTATAGCAGAAAATTCAAAAATGTCAATAGGTTTTTGAAAAAAAGTTACGGGATTTTTTACGGGAAATATTTCGAAGAAATTCTTTATCATTCCTGCCAATCCACGTCGGGCAATTCGTCCGCCAGCTCGTCCGCGGGGACTTCCTCGTCCTCTTCACCGTCACGCAGCTTTTTATATCTGATGCCCTGATATGCACCGACGATGACAAGCCCAAGTCCTGCCTTGGCAGTCCATTCCACTGTGCGCTGCAGCTGCAGCGTGACCTCCTTGACGCTGGGCTGATCCTCGGGATATACGAAATCCTCTTCCTCCTCTGCCCTTTCCTCTAAGACAAGGCAGAATTCGCGCTGCTTTGTCAGATCCGAGAGCTGCTTGGGACACAAAATGCCAATGGCAAACACAGCAGCACCCGCCACGATCAGAAGCTTGATCAGATGCTTGCGTTGGGCATCCTTTTTAGAGCCCAGACACATGGCCACGGGCACGGCACAGGCAAGGATGAGCGGCACGGTGTATCCCACCGTGATCACGATCCAGCCAAAGTCATCCTTTTTCTCCTCGATCAGCTCGTCCTGCTTGGTGGCGAATTGATCGTTGATCATATCCAGCGACACGGCCAGCAGCACACACAAAATAAGGACACCCAAAACCACGCGGATCCAATCAAATCCGACGCCGGATGCAAACGTTTTGGACGATTTTTCTTTTTCGGGGGTTTTATTTTGACTCTTTGCCATCAAGAGAACACTCCTTTATTACGGTTTCAATCTATTATAACACAAAAGCTCGGCCTTGTCCAGTACCGTAGCAAAATTCATTGACATGCCTTTGCTTTTATGTTATAATGATAGCCAAAGAGAGGTGTATGATTTCATGGCGACCGAAAACAAACGCAAGCAAGGAAATTGCGAGAGCTGCGAATTTTACGATTATGACGAGGAATACGACGCATACGTTTGCCTTGTATCCTTGGACGAGGACGATATGTGCGATTTCCTATCGCACAACACGGGCCATTGTCCCTATTATCGGTTTTACGACGAGTATAAAAGTGTGCAGAAGCAGAATTGACGCGCGTCAATTTTGCAGTTATGATTGCCTAACGGGCGAACAATCCGTTCGCTTGTAGGGGGCGACGTCAGCGACGCACCGTCCTGCAACAACAACTTCTTTTAGGAACAGACTTCATGCCGCAAGCGGCGAACTGTCCGTGGGCATAGAAACTCTTTGTAGGGACCGGCGTCCCCGACGGTCCATTTAAAATGCAACCATGGATCGCGGACCGTCGAGGACGCCGGTCCCTACATACCGGGGATAGACGGGCTGTCGCGGACGTCGCCCCCTACGGCTGTTGATTCTCTGTTTCACATAACAAATTAAGGGACTGCCTTGACGCAGCCCCTTTCTTTATCCGTGTTCCTTTTCTCTTTCCAATCTTTGCTTCTTGGCCGCCTCGATCCACCGCATAGCACCCGTGACCAGAATGATGGCCACCGCAATACCCGTGCAGATCTTGACCGCTGCCAACATGTTTTCCATAAACAGAGCCTGATCGCCGCTGAACAGATAAAACATGGTATAATACAGCCTGCTTCCCGGCACCAGGGGCAAAAGCGTGGGGATCATGAAAACGGTCGTGGGCGTTTTGAGCACGCGTGCCATGATCTCGCAATACACGCACGGCACAGCGGTCGCAATCATGTTGGTGATCAGCAGATCCAGCCCAAGCATATCCCCGATCAGCATCAGAAGGCAGGAAATGGCGCTTCCGATCAACGCCCAAAACAGTTTTTTGGGCGGCACGTCAAAAATCAGCGCAATGCCCACCATGGCAACGGTACACGCCACGGTCAGATATAAAACCTGTGTCCAGTTCATACAAGACCTCCTAACGTCAGCCATGCAAGACCGTAGCCTGCGGCAATGAGCGCAGCCGTGAACAAGGCCTGCACAAAGCGCAAAAGCCCCGACACCATATCGCCGCCAAACAGATCACGCAGCGACGTCCACAGCGCAAGCCCGGGGATCATGAGCATAATGGTGCCAATCATAATCTTATCCGGCTGTCCTCCCGGGATCAGTGCGCAAAACCCCAGCGAAATCGCACCCGACACGAAGGCCGTGACAAAGGTTTTGAGCGTGCTGTTGACCTTGGCAGGTGTGTGGCGGCTGAAAAACATGATCTCAAGGCCGATGAGTGCCGCGATCAGCCCGTCTATCCAGTTCCCGCCGAAAAAGACGGCAAAGCCGCCCGCAGCAATGGCTGCTGCTATGTACATCAGATATCCGGAATACGTTTGCTTTTGGCAGATGCGCTTGACCTCATCTTTGACAAGCCAGGGATCCTCGGGACAGGCGCAGAGCCTGCGAGAGAGCGCGTTGAGCTTTTCGATGCGCACAAGGCTGTTGCCTATGTTGCCCACCTTGCGGATCTGCGTATAGTGATCCCCGTTCGGGCCCTCCGAGGTCACACCGATCAGCACCACGATCGAAAAAACATCCACGTCGTGCGCACCGTACGCAAGGCACAGTCGCTCAACCGTATCCTCCACGCGTCTGACCTCCGCTCCCGCCTCCAAAAGGCGACAGCCGATATCCAGTATAGTATCCAGCACGTCGTCGTAATCGTACGGCAGGCACGTGCCGATTTCTTGTTGTGTCGTCATAATTACCACTTTCTGTGTGAAAATTCTTGTTTGATTTGAGTATACCACAGAAATTGCTGCTTGTCAAACACAACTTTACAAAATGTTCACCAATATATTGACACGTTCCGCTATAATATAATTAATAGGTATATTTTTGTTAGTGAGGTGTTTTTGAAAATTGTTTGAAAAGACGGTATTACTTGAGAAGATCAAGGAATCATTTGCCGCCGTTATGCCGGTCACGCTGATCACCCTTTTGTTGGTTGCAACCATCACGCCCGTCCACACGGGTACGTTGCTCTCTTTCTTGGCAGGTGCGCTCCTTCTGATCCTTGGCATGGGACTTTTCTCGCTCGGATCGGATATGTCCATGATCCCCATGGGCG
Organism: Eubacteriales bacterium; assembly: GCA_045633665.1. GTDB lineage: Bacteria > Bacillota > Clostridia > Oscillospirales > CAG-272 > SVQP01. The sequence continues at coordinate 7,240 of JAZQYT010000227.1, forward strand.
AGTACATCGGCTCGCAAATGACCAAGTCACGCAGGATCTGGCTTGTGATCTTTCTCTCCTTCTTCGTCGGCTTCCTTGCCACCATCTGCGAGCCCGATCTGCAGGTGCTCGCCTCCTACGTTCCCAACATCAAGCCCTTTATCCTGACCGCGTCGGTCGGTCTTGGCGTAGGCATTTTCCTGGTGGTCGCCATGCTGCGCATCCTGTTCAAGGTCAAGCTTTCGCTCCTGCTTTGGATCTGCTACATCGGCGTATTCATCATGGCATTTTTCGTTCCGAAGAATTTCTGGGCGGTTGCCTTTGACTCGGGCGGTGTGACTACAGGCCCCATGACCGTTCCCTTTATCATGGCGCTTGGCGTGGGCGTTGCCTCCTCCCGTTCGGACGGGGCTGCCGATAACGACTGCTTTGGTCTGGTCGCACTCTCCTCGGTCGGCCCCATCTCGGCCGTCATGATCCTTGGCCTTATCGTGGGCGGTGAGATTGATCCCGGTGACCTGGGTGCTGTGGAGACCATCACGCAATCCAATCAGGTCCTTCTCCCCTTTTTGCGTCAGTTGCCGCACCAGCTCTGGGAGGTGCTGATCGCGCTCGGCCCCATTTCGGCAGGATTTTTCGTATTCCATGCCATTTGCGCAAAAAAGCCCGGCAATGCGCTGCCCAAGCGTGCGCTGCATAAGATCTTAGTCGGTCTGGGCTATACTTACGTAGGCCTTGTCCTGTTCTTGCTTGGCGCCAACATCGGCTTTTCGCCCTGCGGTTACCAGCTCGGTGTCGGCCTTGCCGATCCCGGTAAGGGACTTTTGCGATTCATCATCATTCCCATCGGCGCTGTCATAGGTTACTTCATTGTGCAGGCAGAGCCCGCGGTACACGTGCTGACAAAGCAGGTAAACACAGTCACGGCAGGCGCGATCTCGCGCAAGGTAGTACTGCGTTGCCTGTCAATCGGTGTGGCGTTCTCGATCGCACTTTCCATGCTGCGCGTGCTGACCGGCATTAATATCATGTGGTTTTTGATTCCCGGCTACGCAATCGCGCTGCTTTTGACCATTATCGTACCCGCTCCCTTCCCCTCCATCGCATTCGACGCGGGAGGTGTGGCCTCCGGCCCTATGACGGCCGCATTTCTGCTCCCCTTAGCCATGGGTGCTTGCCGAGCAGTTGGCGGAAACGCTGCGTCGGACGCATTCGGTGTGGTTGCTTTCGTGGCCATGACGCCTCTGATCGCGGTACAGATCCCGGGCCTTATCTGGTACATCCGCAGCCTTGGTTCAAAGAAGCAGTCCGCAGAGGCAGAATTTGTGCCCATTGATGACGATATCATCGACCTGTAAGGAGTATAGAAGCATATATGAAAGAACTCAATCTATTATTGATCATCGCACGCGAAAAAGATCACGCAGCATACGAGAAATACTTTTCGCGCCATAAGCTGGCAGCATATACGACTGTACCCTGCCACGGTACGGCACAAAACAAAATACTGGATCTGCTTGGCATTGAGCAGACAGAAAAGATCATGCTAACAGCGGTTGTCGGCAAACAGCAGACAAAGGACGTGCTTGCAACACTGCCCGACCAGATGGAGATCGATATCCCCGGTCGCGGCATCGGTCTTGTCATTCCCTTGAACAGCATGGGTGGCGCACACTCCATGATGGTTCTGACAGGCAGCACCGAAGCAGAGGAAAGAGAGGTTATTAAAATGGAATTCAATACACATCTGATCGTGGCCATTCTCAATAAGGGCTGCTCCGATATCGCCATGGAGGCAGCACGCGCCGCAGGCGCGGGCGGCGGCACCATCGTGCGTGCCAAGGGTACGTACGGTAAGGGCGACGAGCATTTCTTCGGCATGACGCTTGCAGAGGAAAAGGACATGATCCTGATCGTTGCCACCGAGGCACAGCGCCGCCCCATCATGCAGGCGCTGGTCAGCCAGGCAAACGAAAAGCCCGAGCTTGGCACCGTCACCTTCTCGATGCCGGTATCCGACACCATGGGACTTCGCCTGGATCGCAATTTCAATCCGCAGAACTAAAAAACAAAAAGCAGTGCTTGCGACAAAGTCGCAAGCACTGCTTTTTTATGTTCACTCAATGACTCCTGCGTGCGCAAGCAGCGCAAGGATCTCCTTTTCGTACTCTTCTTTGTGATCCAGATAGCTAAGTCCGTGCGGTGATCCTTCAAACAGGCAAAGCCTTTTGTATTCCGACGTGCAGGCGGCATAGTTACGCTCCGAATTATAGGGGCGCACGAAATCATCCGCCGAGCCGTGGGCAAACAGCGTGGGCAATTTGGCATTTTTCATGGCCTTTTCCACATCAGCATCTCCCAAAAACGCACCGCCGTAAATGCGGCAAAGCAGGCTTGCCACGGGCAGCACGGGAAAGACGGGCAAGTGCATATCCTCGCGCAGCGCCTGCGCGATCTGATGTTTTGCACAGGCATATCCGCAATCCCCAATGACCGCCTTGACCTGCACGGGCAGATCGGGCAGAGCGGACGCTAACAGCACGGTGGAGCAGCCCATGGAAACACCATCCAGCACGATACTGTGATCCTCTCCAAAGCGCTCGACCAGATACCTTGCCCAGTCGCGGATATCGTACTTTTCCTTTGCGCCAAAGGTCAGATACTGTCCCTCGCTGTCCCCGTGCGCACGCTGATCCACCATCAGCATCGCGATATTCCTCTCTGCATAAAACTCAAACACGCAGCCAAAATCCATATCGGGCTTGCTGTGATATCCATGCACTAACAAAACGGTGGCCCGGGGTGCTTCGGGGGCATACAGCTTGGCGCTGAGCCTGTGGCCGTCGTGCGAGGTGATGTACACCTTTTCGTGCGGCGTTTTTTCAAGCTTATCCCAACCGCGCTTGACCACCTCTACCTGCTTTTCAAAGCCTTTTTGGCGCAAGCCATCCAAAAATCGACTTTGATTGTCCGGTGAAGGATCACTGCGGCCAAAGGATTTTTTGAAAAGCTTATGGATATAGGGTGCGGCGATGGCAGCGCCCACAGCCGCAACGGCAACGGCAGCGCCCACACCAATCAGGGTAAAATGCAGCGCATTCATGAAATTCAACTCCTTTTGGTTCCGACATTATACAAGCGTCACACCGTACGCGTGCGCTCCAGTGACGAAATTGGCCTGTTCGGGCGAGGTGATTCTCTGCCCGTTGAAGTACAGCCCCTCGACACAAATATTCTGAACGCTGTGTACCTCATCCAACCCACGGAATACCGAGCAAGGCATGGGCATGGGGGCATCGGTCAGCACGTAAATGTTCTTGAACAAGATATCATGCACGCAGCCGTGCAGGCCATCCTTGGAAAACAGCCCCATATCGTAGAGCGCCACGTTGAGCAGCACGGGCTGCTGTGCGGGCTCGGAGCTGCGATACTGTTGCTCCTCACTTTGCTGATGCACGTCACTTTGCTGATATTGCGTGTACTCCACACGGATATTTTCAAACGCAACGTGATGGATCTCGGCACGGTTATGGTGCTGGATATCCAGCTGTATGGTTGAGCCGTGGATCACGTCGCAATCCGAGAACAGAATATGATAGAAGGCGGGCGCGTTGGTCTCGGCACCAATCTCGAGCGCTCTGCCCCAATCACACCACAGCACGCATCTCTCCACCGTAATGTTGCGGTTGCAATCCTCGTCCCAGCCGCAAATGCCCTTGATCACCATGCAATCGTCAAAATTGCGCAAGAAGCAATTTCGCACGGTCACGTTGGAGCAGTTAAACAGATCAATACCGTCCGAATTGTACCGCCACATGCCAACGGTCTTGACGTTTTCGATATGAACGTTCTCGCATCCTGCCGCAATGATGGCAAACGATGCGCTGTCACGACAGATCACGCCCTCGACCGATACGTTTTTGCACCTGTAAAAGCGCAGATTGCCGCGCAGCACGCGACGCGCGTGCATAAAGGCACGAATGCCCTGGCTGTCACGCGGGATGGGCTTTTCGTAATCACCGGCCAGAAGCGAGGTTTCGCTTGTGCGCTCCTCGCGGCTGCCGTCTATGATACCGTGACCGAAAATGCGGATATTCTGTGCGCAGATGGCGTAAAACGAGCCGTACACCACCGCGCCCGCGTCAATATAGACGGTATCGTTATCGGCAAGCTCGATCGAGCCGATGTGATGCTCACCGCCCGCAAAGCGATACGTGGTGCGCAGGCCGTCGGTCTCCTTGATCGGATTGACGAAAACGTGCAGCGCGTGATGGTGGCCGTCCGCCTCGACCGTATACTGACCGCAGCCGGGCAGCGTAAAGGTGGCGGTAGCACCCTGAAGCTCGACCTTAACACCGCGAGAAAGCGGACGCACCAGCACCTTTGCGGGTGCTACGGGCCAGGTGACGCTGATGCTGACCTCCTCATCTGCCTCCAGGGACAAAAATCCCGAAAGCTCGGTCTGCTCCAAGGGACGCTGATGTCCAGGCCAGGAGCGATTGAACGGCATGGCAGATACGCGTGCCGTATAGGGCTTTGCTTTTCTTTGATTGACAGTGACGCTGCAGTCTTCATACACCTGCTGTCCGACGGGGAATACGGGAATTCTTACCATAAGGGACTCCTCACCTTCTCAAATTTCGCGGAATAACGTACAGTATATCTTTATTATATCACTAAAATTCACCAAATGCAACATGTCTTTTGTGATTTCTGCGGTACAAGTAAAAAAAAGCAGCCCCATGGGACTGCGAAACAAGCGAAAATATCGCACGGGAGATTGTAGCAAGTGCAGTCTGGATGTTCGCTTTTCTCGCAAAAAATAACACCTAATGCAAGGGACGGGGGCCCCGACGCCCCCCCCCCCCGCGCCCCCCTCCTATTTGTTTTT
>JAZQYT010000228.1:0-3143 GCA_045633665.1 Eubacteriales bacterium
GCGTTTTCGACCTATGCCGTACCCTTGATCGTGGGGGAGATCCGCAAACACCTGCGTGACGATGGCCCGATCAAGGTGGGCAGGGAATATAAGCGCATCGGGGCTTTGCTGCTGGGGGAGAGGAACAGGATGATCAGCGAAACGGGCAAGGAACCCACCATCGGGGAGCTGGCTGCGCGGTGCGGTGTTTCTGCCGAGGACGCGGCCATTGCGCTGGATGCCATTGCGCCCGTGTCGTCACTTTCGGAAACCGTGTTTGACGACGGCAGCCTAACGCTGGAGGGAACGCTGCCCGACCGCGACAGTGCGGATGAAACAGAACGCATGCTCGACAGCCTTGCACTTTCTCAAGCCATCAGTCGCCTGGATCCCTTGTGGCGCAAGATCGTGCTGTTGCGGTATTGGCGAAATATGACGCAGCAGCAGGTCGCATCGGCCTTGGGACTTTCGCAGGTCAAGGTGTCGCGTGAGGAGAAAAAGATCATGGAAAGGCTGCGCGAACTGCTCGGAGGCGCGTGAAATTGCGCAAAAAAGTAAAATAACAGTTAAAAAAACAACGAAAAATTACAAATTTGCGAGAATATTCCTTTAGAAAGGGGACTTCAAAAGAACAACCGTAGGGGGCGACGTCCTCGAAGCCCACCTACGGTTGTTTTGACGTAAAATATAAAATAGATCAAATCCTCTCGATCCTGCCAACCTTGGCCTTTTCGTGGATCTCATATTTCTCGCTGTACTGCAAAAGGTCGATCTTGCAGCCCTTGCCAACCTTGACCGTGCGTCCCGAAACGCGGGGGCAGGTGACGTGTTCGATATCGATCTCATCGCCTTCAATTGCGTCCTTGACGTTGAGATACCCCATGCGGATGCCAAACAGCTTTTTAACTCTGCGCTGCTCGACAAGCAGCTTACTGCAGCCAATGCTGCCAATGGTATTTTTGCCCGATCCATCGAGTTTGATCTCAATATCCTCTGCATTCAGAAGCCCGTCGGTTGCAACACCGCCGCTGATACACACGGTTTCCGCTTCAATGCTTTCTTCTGCGTGAAATCCACCGGAAACGCGAAGCTCACCGCATTTGATTTTCCCTTCGCAATGCACGCCGCCTGAAAGCCTGATTTCTTGGGTTGCGGTCAAATCAGAATTGCAATGCATAGCACCCGATACGTACAAGCTGCCCGTCTTGATCTCTTTTTCAAAATGGGCGCTGCCCGAAACGTGAATATCACCGCTGCACTCCACGCTGTCACCGCGTACTGCACCCGAGGCGTGCAGGCTTGCGCATTTGATATGCCCGGCAAGTCTGCCGCTGCCGCTGATCTTGATGTTTTCAAATTCTCCGGCGGGAACAGTGCCGCTGCCCGAAATTTTCATATCCATAATCGATTCTCCTTATTTGATAAGATTTGTCAGATCGACCTGCTCGCCGTTTCCCTTATCCAGTGTGATGCTTTGAATATCCGAAAGGGAAAAGGTGCGGTCGCCGTATGCGGTTTTGATGGTCAAAACTGCTTGCTTTTTTGCTTTGCTGCCAAGCTCTCCCGCAAGCTCGTCCAAGGAGAGATCGTCGCCTCTTTTGAGGATCAGCTCCACACGCTCGCAGATCAATGCTTTTGGAAAAAAGGTTTCCTGTCCCGTGACCGTCGACTTTTTGATAAACCAGTCCTCGGGGATCAAGCCCTTGCGCTTCCATCGGTACAGCGCACCGTACGAGATGCCGTATCGCTCCAAAAGCTCCTTTTTTGAGATGAGTTCCTGTTCCATAACGCCTCCTTTTTAGATGCGTAACAATGTTACGATGCTATTATAGCATAACAATGTTACGATGTCAAGGGGGGATTGTAAAAAAACAAAACAGAGCCTTTGCGCTGTGCAAAAGCTCTGTTTTTTGATTTTACGGTCAGATGTCAATATCCGCAAGCGTTGCGGCCATGACTGCCTTGATGGTGTGCATGCGGTTTTCTGCCTCGTCAAAGACCACGCTGGCGGGGCTTTCAAACACCTCGTCCGTGACCTCCATGGCATCTCTGCCGAATTTTTCGCCCATCTCGCGGCCAACTGTGGTGTTCATGTCGTGATAAGAGGGGAGGCAATGCATAAAGATGGTATCCTTGCCCGTCATCTGCATGACCTTTGCATTGACCTGATAGGGTGCAAGATCCGCGATTCTCTCTGCCCAGACCTCCACAGGCTCGCCCATGGATACCCAAACGTCGGTGTAGATGACGTCCGCGCCCTTGACGGCGGTCTGTACGTCCTCAATAAAGCTGAGCGTTGCGCCGGTTTGTGCCGCGATGGCCTGACATTGATCGATCAGCGCCTGATCCGGGAAATACTTCTTGGGTGCGCAAGCCACGAAATCAAGTCCCATTTTGGCACAGCCGACCATGAGTGAGTTGCCCATGTTGTATCTTGCATCGCCCATGTAGACCAGCTTGACACCCGAAAGTTTCCCCAGATGCTCACGGACGGTCAGAAAATCGGCCAAGATCTGTGTGGGGTGGAATTCATTGGTCAGGCCGTTCCAGACAGGCACGCCTGCGTGCTTTGCCAGCTGCTCGACAAGCGCCTGACCGTAGCCGCGGTATTCAATGCCGTCGTACATGCGGCCAAGCACGCGTGCGGTGTCCGCAATGCTTTCCTTTTTGCCGATCTGCGAGCCTGTGGGCTCCAGATAAGTCACGTGCGCACCAAGATCGTGCGCAGCAACCTCAAAGCTGCAGCGTGTACGCGTGCTGGTCTTTTCAAAGATCAGCGCGATATTTTTATCTGCACAAAGCTTGTGCGAAATGCCTGCCTTCTTTTTTGCCTTGAGAACCGCAGCAAAATCGATCAGCGCACCGATCTCGGCAGGAGAGAAGTCCAGGAGCTTGAGAAAATGCTTTTGATAAAAATTCATATCATACATCATCTTCGCTGCATACCGCGACAATGACGTCGAGCGCGTGCGCCAGCACGTCCTGCTCAATGTTCAAGGGGGGCAGCAAGCGAACCTTATCTTTGGCTTTGATGACCAGCACGCCGTGCTCACGGCAGGCGGTGATCACCGCGTTTGTATCTTTTTTGGTTCGGAACCCGATCATCAGTCCCAGTCCCGAGAGGTCGTAAATGCCGTCGCATGAACCCAGCGTACGCCACACAT
>JAZQYT010000229.1:0-11713 GCA_045633665.1 Eubacteriales bacterium
GCCTTGGCAAACAGATTGGAGGGCAGGTCAAGCAGCAGCTCGAAGGTGTTTTTGTATTCGGGGGGATCGAAGTTGAAGTCGTTGAGCTTTTGAATGATGCCGTAGTAGTCGCTGCCTGCGTAAGCTGCAACGCTGGGCGGAGTGGTGCGATAGGGGATAAAGAGCGCAAGCGTGCCTGCCAGTAGCACAAAGGTCATGCAGGCGGCCAAGATGCTGATCATGCGGACGGTTTTACCCGAGCGCTTACGCGCAGCCCCCGAGGGCGCGGCCTCGACGACGTATTGGTCGTCCACGCCATTTAAGGATCTGAGCCATTGTTTCTTTTTCATATATCAAACTCCTCTTTCTCCAGGTATTCTTTGAAGGACCTGCGCGTGCGGTGCAATATCACCTTGACGTTGGCAGGGGAGAGGCCTGTTTCGGCAGCGATCTGTTCGATGCCGCACATGTACCAATAGCGTTGCAAAAACACGATGCGCGTGCGCTGGGGCAACGAAGAAAGAAAGCTGTTGATCGCTGCGTGCAGCGCGGACTGATCCGCGATGGACGGCTCGTCGCTTGGCACGCATTGCCAGAATTCTTCTGCTACGTCGTCAATTTCCGCACCGCGCTTGATAGCACGGTCGTGCGTGTAGCGGTCAAGTGCCAAATTGCGCGTGATCTTGCCAAGGAATGCCTGCAGAAGTGTCGGACGCTCGGGAGGCATGGCATTCCATGCGCGCACCCAGGTGTCGTTGACGCATTCTTCGTCATCCTCATGGTTGTGCAGGATGTTGTCGGCGATACGGTAGCAGTATTTTCCGTATTTTTGCTGCGAGTGTTCAATCGCTGCTTCAGAGCGCTCCCAGTACAGGGCAACGATTGTTTTGTCGTCCACGCGTAGCACCTCCTTGTGACTGTGAATTTTGTCCTTCACCTGTAAAGACGGAAATTGGTGGCGGATGGTTACAAGAAAAAGAAAAAATTTCAAAAAAAGTCCGCTGAGCGCGGACACGATAGAGTACCGAATTTCGGGGAAAAATTGGCGCAAGCATCCCCCGAGTGTCATCCTGAGCGCAGCGCGCAGCGCGGAGTCGAACTTTTGCGGAATGGAGTGTCCGTCGCGCAAGCAGGACACGGAGTAGAGCAAAAGCACGAGCCATGATATCGGGGACTGTCCTCTGTGTCGTGGCTGAAGGCCATGATACAGTGGGACTGTCCCCTGTGTCATGGCGAAGTGGGATCTCCGACGGGTTTGCTCAATGTCTGCCAAACCTTTGTTTCAATTTCAAAGTGATCCGGAACCGATTATGTCCAAATGTTACTTTGTGCAGGAAAGCATGTCATAAACCGTTCGCAGATCCCGCTGCGCGCTTATCGCGCTTGCGGTTTTGCTCCGCTCCGCGCCATTTCGCAATTTATTGCGAAATACCGCTACACTCTGCAAAACTTCGACTGCGCAAAAATCCCAATCGAGATCCTTCGCTTGACACGAGGATGACAGATTGGGATTTTTGCTACGCTCAGGATGACACTTGGGGTGTCGGTCACGCAGCATGACACCCATCGTGGCAGTTATTTGTGGTAGGGCGTTCCCTTGATGATGGTAAACGCGCGGTAGGTGGCCTCCAAGAGGATCACGCGCATCAACTGGTGCGGAAAGGTCAGGGCGGATACCGAAAGCCGCAGATCGCACGCACTCTTGACGCTTGGAGATAGGCCAAACGACGAGCCGATCACAAGCACCACCTCGCCGTGCGTTTGACCGATCTGCTCGATCCTTTGCGCAAGCTGCTCCGAGGAGAGCTGCTTACCCTCCACGCACAAAGCGATCTTGTAGGCCCTTGGCGACATGGCGGCAAGGATCTGCTTGCCCTCTGCCTCAAGGGCTGCGTCAATTTCCTTTTGCGAGGGCTTGTCCGACAGCTTGATCTCGGACAAATTCACTTCCGTGAACTTGCAGTAAGCCCCCAGTCTTTTTTTGTATTCCTCGGCCGCCTCGCGCAAGTACGACTCCTTGAGCGTGCCGATCGTGATGAGCTTTACATTGAGCATTTATACTCCTTTTTCTTCGTAGGGCGACCTGCGGTCGCCCCTACGGTAATTCGCAAATTTTAAGGCAACAGCCAACTGACGTGCACAGGGTCCGCCACGCGCAGATTGAAATCCTTGTCGCCAATGGCGCAAAAGGTTTCGTGAAAGGCAAGGCGGGGCGTGTTGTTCTGCTCCGACAGGTGCGCCAGCAGAATGTGCTTGGTGCCGCTTGCGTACAGCTGTGCCGCCACGGCTGCGCAATCCTCGTTGGAAAGGTGGCCCTTTTTGCTGCGGATACGCAGCTTGAGATCGTACGGATAAGGCCCGTCCATGAGCATGTCGGGATCGTGATTGGATTCCAGCACCACAGCCTCACAGCCCAAAAGATTCTGCAGGATCTCGGGCGTGACGTAGCCGATGTCGGTCGCGTATGCGATCACGGTCGAAGGCTCACCGTCAAGCGTCAGGCGATAGCCAACCGAGGCGCGGCTGTCGTGCGGTGTGCGAAAGGCTTGTACCTGCACGTCACCGACGCGCACGCAGCAGGCATTTGCATCGGGGTAGATGTGAATGATGCTTTCCAGGTGCGGTGCTGTACAGATCAATCGCTCGGCACTTGCCGCTTGCACGTGAATGGGCAGGGGATAGCGCTTGCAGAATACGGGCAGCGCGTCAATATGGTCGCGATGCTCGTGCGTGATAAACACAGCGTCAAGCGAGGCGGGATCCACACCGATTTCGCTTAGCGCTGCGCAGACAGCCTTGCAATTCTTGCCCATGTCGATCAGAATTTTTGCCTCGGGTGTTTCTATGTATGTGCAGTTGCCCTTGGAGCCTGAAAACAGGGTACAGATACGGTAGCTTGCCATGTTATGCACCCATATATTGCTCCAAAACGCCGCCGAACAGCGTGGGAATGGCGGTCAGGATCAAGAAATCGATGGCCAGAGGGGTGAACAGCGCAAAAAGCACAATGATCATCCATTTGGATTTGCGCTTGCGATCCACACCGCTTTGAATAAACGCCTGCTTTTGCTCCTCGTTCATGCTGTCGGGCAGCATTTCGGGCGTGACGTTATCACGCGTAAAGGCGCGATTGTAAATGATATAAGTAAAGAGGAAGGCCGCACCCGCTACGGCATAGAAGATCGGAACGCCAAGGCCAAAGATCTGTGCCGTGATCAGATATTCCATATGCTCGGACAGCGAGATCATGAAAAAGTACAAAAGGGTGGAAGCGGCCGAACAGCCAAGCACCAGCCCAAGCAGCACCTTGTCCTTTTTGCTTGCGGGCTTGCGCTGTCGGGGCTCACGCTCTCTGGGCGGCTGATTTGGCAGCATGGGGGATGAATTCTTTTGAAAAAAAGACATTTTCAGCCTCCGTTATGCGATCTTGCACGCACCGACCTGACGGATGTGCAAGGGCAGGCAAGCGCCCTCTCCCAAAGCGCTGTCCATCGCTGCGCGGAATTGCTCAACGAGCTCGACAGGCACGAATGCCTGAATGGTACCCGCAAATCCGCCACCGTGTACGCGCCATGCAGCGCTCTTGCCCGCAAGCACGCGCTCGGCAAGGCAAAGTGCAAGCGAGAGTCCCTGCTCGTTGGGCGCTTTGGTGGTGTAAATGTTCTGCAGGTAGCAGAAGGAGGACTGACCGGATGCGCAAACGTGCGAAAGGAATGCGTCAAGGTCGTCGGAAAGGAGTGCCTCGGTCTGTGCCAGCACGCGCTTGTTTTCGGCAAAGAAGTGCAAAGCACGCAAAACGGCACGGTCACCAAGCTGCTCGCGCAGCGCAGGGATGGCTGCGATCACGTCGGCCTCGTCCACCTCACGCAGCACCTTTTTGCCAAAGTAAGCCGCAACGGATTTCATTTCTGCGGGGATGGAGGCATAATCGTCTGTCAGATCGGCATGGTTGCCGCCCGTGTTGACAATGCAGAGCGCGTATCCCGCTGCCGTGATATCAAAGGGAACACCGCGGATGATCGGCTTTGCGGGATCGGCAAAATCAATGGCAACAATGCCACCGTGCGCACAGGCCACCTGATCCATCAGGCCGCAGGGCTTGCCAAAGAACTGGTTTTCGGCTTTCTGCGACATTTTTGCGATCTCCACGTTGTCCACGCGGCCATTATTATATAAATGGTTGAGAACGTTGCCGATCATATCCTCAAAGGCAGCCGAGGAGGAAATGCCCGAGCCCTTGAGTACGTCGGATGTGGTATAAGCGTCAAAGCCGCCCGTGCAAAGGCCGTTTTGCGTAAACTGTGCGCTCATGCCCGCAATAATGGATGCGGAGGTGGCGAACTTTTCGGGATCGGGAGCGTTATAGGCGGTAATGTCCACCTCGTCCATGGAGAAGCCCTCGCTCTTAACGCGAATGACGTTGTCATTGTTGGCAGAGGCAACGGCAATAATGTCCAGATTGATGGAGGCCGCTACCACGCAGCCGTGGTTGTGGTCGGTGTGGTTGCCCGAAAGCTCACTTCTGCCCGAAACCGAGAACAGGGAAACGTCACGGTCGGCACCGTACAAAAGGGAGAAGGCGTCCATAGCTGCTGCGTAGCGCGTCTTTTGTGCTGCAACGGCCTCTGCACCGTAAACCTCGGCAAGGCGCGCGTCAAAAGCCCCCTGCGCAAGCGCATGTTTCATATCGGTTAATTTCATGGTCTTAGTCCTTTCTGTGCATTAAAGCTGCGTTTTGATCTTTTCCAAGCAATCCTCGCAGATGCGCTTGTTGTTGAAGTACACGATGCGGTCGGCATTGTTGCAGAACACGCATGCGGGATGGTATTTTTGCAGGATGATGCGGTTTTCGTCAATAAAGATCTCCAGCGGATCCTTTTCCTTGATGTCCATGGTCTGGCGAATGCTGATGGGAAGCACAACTCTGCCCAGCTCGTCTACCTTGCGTACGACGCCCGTTGATTTCATAATTACAATCTCCTTTTTATATATAGTGCTGTTTTTACCGTAATATTATTATAATAAATCCCATACTGTTTGTCAAGAGAGAAATGGAAATAAATGGTGAATTTTCTTAAAATTTGGCATTGATGGATAAAAAATGTCGTACAGGCACGAACAGGGTGTTTTTGTACCTTTGGCGTGATTTTTTTGACTTTGGCTGCAATTTGGCCGTTTTTGCGGGAAATACTTGCCATAAAGAAATGTTTTGGGAGGACGACATGCTGAAGGGTGCGCAAAAAAGAATGTACGTAGTCAAGCTGGGAGAGGATTCGATGTTCGAGGAGGCGTATTTCGTGCTAAAGCGCGAGCAGGCCAACGTGCAGGGGAGCGATATGGTCGGTGAGGCGACCAAGATCATCCGCCAGAGCATGGGGCAGGAGGAATCGGTCAAGCGGACAACCAAAAGGTGGCCGCAGGCGTTGATCGGCTTTGCGCTTGGGGCTTTGGGCGGTGCGGGGGTGACGCTTGCACTTTGTCTGCTTTTGTAAGCTTTTGCGCCCCTGTTGACAATTCGGAAAATGTGTGGTATAATTAATACAACTTATGTGACCGTTATTGAAATGAGTTCCATTTCTGCAAATACAAATTGAAAAAGAGCTCTTTGGCTTAAACGGGGGTCGTTATACCGTTTGAGAAAGGGCTCGGCTTTTGTGCGCAAAAAAGAAAGGAGATCCGCGCGCACACGGAGAAATGTATGGCAAAACAAACCAACCGAAATACCGGCGGTGCCGAAAAAAAGCAATCGGCAAGAAAAAAGAGCGAGAACAAGAGCATCAGCGAAAAGATCATCAACGAAGCACTTGAGGAAATCTACGCAAGCGTTGAGGCCGAGCAGAAAAAAAAGCCCGTGCAAAAGGCTGCCAAGGAGGCAAATTCCAAGGACGCAAAGTCCAAGGACGCAAAGCAAAAGGATGCAGAGCCTGCAAAGCGCACCAAAAAGGCGGATGCTCCCAAGCCCGCAGCGGAAAAAGAGCCTGCCCAAAAGGCAAAAATGCCTAAGGCTCCCAAGGCGCCCCAAGCCCCCAAGGCGGCAGTCAAGCAGCCCGAGATGGTCGAGCCGGCAGCTGCGCCCGCACCCAAAAAGACCTCGGAGCGCAAAACGCACGTGCGCACCGGTAGACGCAAGTCCGAGGCTGCGCAAAAGGTGCAGACGGCCGCTGCCGTGCAAAGAAACCCCGACAGCCGCTTGCGCATCATTCCCTTGGGGGGGCTGAACGAGGTCGGCAAGAACATGACGCTGTTTGAGTGCGACGACGAGATGCTGATCGTGGATTGCGGTATCGGCTTCCCGGACGAGGATATGCCCGGCATTGACCTGGTCATTCCGGATATGTCGTATTTGGAGAGCAACAGGGATAAGATCAAGGGCGTGGTGCTGACACACGGACACGAGGACCATATCGGTGCAGTTCCGTATTTTCTGCGCAGCTTCAACGTGCCTGTGTACGGCACCAAGCTGACGCTTGGCATTCTCAAAAACAAGCTGGAGGAATTCAAGCTGCCCTGGCAGGCAGATCTGCGCTGCGTGCGGGCAGGGGACAGCATTGCACTTGGCAAGAGTTTTGCCGTGGAATTCATCCGCGTCAACCACTCGATCGCTGACGCTTGTGCGCTTGCCATCAGCACGCCCGTCGGCCTTGTGGTGCATACGGGCGACTTCAAGCTGGATCTGACGCCCATTGAGGGCGAGGTCATGAACCTGACGCGCCTTGGCGAGCTTGGTAAGCAGGGCGTTTTGCTGCTTTTGTGCGAATCCACCAATGCAGAGCGTCCGGGATACACCCCTTCCGAGAAAAAGGTGGGCGAATCGCTGGAGTATATTTTCTCTGTCAATAAAAATAAGAGGATCGTGATCGCGACCTTCTCGTCCAACGTGCATCGCGTACAGCAGATCATCGATACAAGCGTGCGACACGGCAGACGTGTGGCCATCACGGGGCGCAGCATGCTCAATATCGTCAGCGCGGCAAGAGAGCTGGGATATATGCACGTGCCGGACGGTGTGATCGTGGAGCTGCAGGATATCAAGAGATACAAGCCCGAGGAGCTGACGCTGATCACCACGGGCAGCCAGGGCGAGCCTATGTCCGCTCTGTACCGCATGGCGTTCGGTGAGCATAATCAGGTCACGCTGGGTCCGCAGGATCTGGTGGTCCTGTCTGCAAGCGCGATCCCGGGCAACGAAAGTCTGATCAACCGCATCGTTAACGAGATCTCCAAGATGGGCGTCAAGGTGCTGCACGACTCTGTCGTGGAGGTACACGTATCGGGACACGCCTGCCAGGAGGAGATCAAGCTGATGCAGGCTCTGACAAGACCGACCTACTTTATGCCCATCCACGGTGAATACAAGCACATGGCTGCCAACGGCGAGCTGGCAAGAAGTATGGGCGTGCCTGCCGATCACATTTTCATTTCGGATATTGGCAAGGTGCTGGAGCTTTCGGAAAGCGGTGCTAAGTTTGTGGGTACAGTTCCCTCGGGTAAGGTGCTGGTGGACGGCTCGGGCGTGGGCGACGTGGGCAACATTGTGCTGCGTGACCGCAAGCATCTGTCACAGGACGGCTTGATCGTGGTGGTGGCCACGGTGGATATGCACGCAAGATACGTGCTGTCAGGCCCCGATATCGTGTCGCGCGGATTTGTGTACGTGCGTGAATCCGAGGATCTGATGGAGCAGATGCGACAGATCGCGGCCGAGGCTATGGACAAGAGCCTGTCGGGCAGAGATGCGGATTTCTATGCGATCAAGAACCGCGTCAAGGATGATCTTGGCAAATTTATCTTCGCGCAAACCAAGCGCAGACCGATGATCCTGCCCGTTATTATGCACGTTTGATGCAGGATTTGGCAAAATTCTTTAAAAAAACGAAAAAATTAAGTATTTGTTTACAAATCGATTATATTTGCATACCATTCATGCGCTATAATAGTGCGTGACTGTTTGGATGGGGGAGTTATGTCCGTATATCGGACATCGCCCCTGCCTGTAACATAATCAAAAAATATAACATAGAGGTGAACCCTGACATGGGAAAAGGAAACAGAAGCAGAATTGAAAGAGCCATGGCGAGTTCTGCAAACGAAAACAAGAACGTCAAGGCCAACAAGCAAAAGAAGGTATCCGGCACGGGTATCTTTGTAAGCATCGCGGCAATTTTGGTCGTGGTTACTCTGTTGATCGGTGCGATCGGTTTCATTAACGATACCGGCTTGATCGCTCGTTCTCAGACTGCCGTAGAGACCGAAAATTACCGTGTAACCGGTACCATGATGAATTATTTCTTCATGACGCAGTTCAACAATTACTACCAGTACTACTATCAGCTGTACAGCGCTTACCAGAATACCGGTCTGTACGATAGCGTGTACGATCTGATGGGCATTGATCCCAACAAGTCCTTCAAGGATCAGAACATGCCTGCAGCCGAGGGTGCAGAGCCTGTTACCGTGTTTGATTACTACATGAGCCTGACCGAGGACTACGTAACCAATATCCTGACCTATTGCGAATTCGCAAACAAGGAAGGCATTGCGCTGACCGATGAGGATTATGAAGAGATCGATCACTCCATCGAGCATATGAAGGAAAGCTATGAGAGCAACAAGGCTCTGTACGAGCAGTTCGGCATGGCTTACTATAGCTCCTTCTCCGCTTACCTGTCCGCGTCCTACGGTACGGGCGTAAAGGTAAAGGATATTCGCGAGTGCATGGAGCTGACCACCCTTGCTTCCAAGTTCGCTGAAAAGCTGACCGAGGACAAGGAGGCTGAGATCCTGTCCGACGAAACCCGTGAGGCAATCGAGCAGTACGTTAAGGATAACCCCGCAAACTTCCTGATGGCTGATTACCACAGCTACCAGTTCTCCGTAACCTCCAAGGAGTACGAGAACGATGCTGATTTCGAGGCTGCAAAGGCAGAGATCCTTGAAAAGGCAAAGAAGCTGGCTGCAGCAGAGAACAAGGATGCCTACAAGGCAGCCGTTCTGGAGCTGCTCAAGGAGTCTGAGCTCAAGTCTTACCGTGCAAAGAACTGGGCGTCCTTCTTAAAGGAAAACGACAACGACGAGACCAGAGCTGAAGAGGCTATGCTCAAGAAGTTCAACGAAACCCAGTGGACCGAAGCTATCCAGACTACCAAGTTCAACGCTACCAAGACCACCGGCTACAAGTATCCTGCTACTCCCACCGATCTGAGCAAGTGGATCTTCGGTTACGATGCAGGCGAGCACACCGATGATTGCACACATGAGGGCGAGCACGAAAAGGATCAGGAGGCTGCAAAGAAGGGTGACATCACCTACTTTGAGAACACCACCGAGAAGGAAGAGACCATCAAGACCGAGTCTACCAACACCACCGCTGCCCAGACCACTGCTGCTCCCAAGAGCGCAGAGACTACCACCGGTGAGCAGACTACCGGTGCAAGCACTACCGCTCCCAACAAGGTTAAGGTTTACACCTATACCGTAACCGTATACCTGCTGGAAACCGAGACTTACCGCAACACCGAGGGTACCAAGCACTTCGGCTACGCTATGTTCACCGAAAAGGAAGACGCTGAGGCCTTCTATGCAGAATTCTCCAAGCAGGAGAACAAGAACATGGACGCTTTGATCGACGTTCTGAACGATATGCACGAGGAGATCTCCGCATCCGACTACAATGCTGCTGAGAACTACGTTCCCGGTACGCTCAAGAAGCAGAACATCGCCGGTGCTGACGAGTGGCTGGAAAAGGCAAAGCCCGGTGAGAACTCCGGTGTCATCGAGCTGGTAAAGACCACCACCTCCACCAAGGACGGCAAGACCGAAACCAAGGAAACCACCTACTATGCAGTTCTGGTTTACGACCAGGAGGGCTTTGAGTCCTGGTTCTACGACGCAATGGTTGGTGCTACGGGCGAAGCAGTCAACGATTGGTACGAGGAGAACCGTCTCGATAAGACTACCCCGGACTGGTCCTACAACGAAAAGGTTTACAGATACATCAGTATCTGATAACCCTCGATACAGACAAAGTGGCATGGACGCGTCCGTGCCATCTTGTCCATTTGCGGCATACAATATAGGGGAATTCACGAAAGAAGGGAAGATTTACATGATTATCAATCCCAAAGAAACGACGGTAGCCTACCGCTGTCCCGCATGCGGTGCAGGCGTGATGAGTGCGGTTGGCGTTTTTTCGCTGAGTGCGGAAATGATCAAGCTCAAATGTACCTGTGGGCAAAGCGAAATGAAGCTGGTGTACAACAAGGATGATCAGATCAGACTGACCGTGCCTTGCATGTTCTGCCCCTCGCCCCACAATTTTCTTTTGAATAAGTCGGTATTTTTCGGTAAGGATCTTTTTTCCTTGCAATGCCCCTATTCGGATATCAACATCTGCTGTATTGGCGAAACCAATCAGGTCAAGGCGGAGCTTGCACGCACCGAGCTGGAGCTTTTGGATCTTCTGGCAGAAAACGGCATTGAGGATATCAGCGCGCTGCAGGGTGACGGGGAAGAAATGCTGACCGATCCGCAGATCTTTGATATCATTATGTTTGTGATCAACGACCTGGATGCCGAAGGCAAGATCTATTGCAAGTGTCCTCCCAAGGCGCCTCTGCCGGACGGCGTGCTGCCCGGGGAAGAGGATGGAAGATACGAAGCCCAGGTACTGGAGGGCGGCATTCTGATCACCTGCCACGATTGCGGTGCCTCGCGCGTCATCCCCACCGATTCGCTGCTTGGCGCGCATGCATTTTTGAATTGTGACAGCCTGAAGTTAGAATAATGAATACCCCTTGCGGACAAAGCCGCAAGGGGTATTTTTATGGGTGTTATCTGCAGCCGCCGCAGCCGTTGTTGCAGCCACCATTGCAGCAGTAGATGAGAATGATAGCGAGAATGATCAGCCATACCCAGTTATCTTCAAACAGATTGCACAGACAGTTGTTCATAAAAAACCTCCGAAAAAAATGAATCGCCATACGGCTTTGGAAGCATTGCGCTTCTCAATATCATTCTATGTCGAAGGCAGGGAAGTGTGCAGGAAATTTGTCGCCAAAGGGCGATAAAATGAATTGCCCTGCGGGTGTGAATTGCCCTGTGGGCTTGATATGGCACGGGCAATTCAAATCATGAAAAATCACCTGCCGAAAGGCTGGTTCTCATAAGGAAGTTTGATTTCTCCTTGTAGGGACCGTCTCCCTACGGCTACGCCTGCCTCGACGGTCCAAAAAGGCATAATTGCTCCGCAGAAAACAAATAATTAACCCCGACAGATTTTTGAGGTCTGTCGGGGTTTTACCATTATTCCCAATGATATATAATTTTTTCTGCATCCATACTGATCTCAAAGCACCAATATTTGTTTTTTTCTCGGATATTAAAAAACAGTATTATCTCTCCAAAGCTGTCAATTGCGTACTTATACGACATAAATGAACAACCATTGATAAGCTTATAGAATTTATTGTTTTCTTCTAATAAGTCAACATTTTTGTATTTGTTTCTTCTAAAGAATTTCACATCACAGTATGAATCTATCACATATTCGATTGTCAATTTTTTGTTTTTATAATAAGGCAGTCCATCTCGCCCTATTACTCCCTCATTCAGATTGTCGTATGTGATAAGCAAGGTCTTATCTTTTATCGAAATGTTTGTTGCTATTGAATCGTGCATAGAATCCATTTCGACGAATTTATCTTTTTCATAAATCTGCAAATTCATAAGTTGCTCC
>JAZQYT010000230.1:0-1735 GCA_045633665.1 Eubacteriales bacterium
CCTCGCCCACAGCCATCTTGAAGTCGCCGTAGCCCTTACCCTCAAACTCACGCTCGATCTCCTCGATGGTCTTACCGGTGAATACGGAATAGATCGTCATCAGGTTATTGATACCGTCCTTGCCCTCTGCGTAGCGGATGCAGGTGTCGGAGTCGGTAACGGCTCTCTTGAACTTGCGGATGATGGTATCTCTGTCATCGAGAATGTAAACGACCGCGTTGGTGTTCTCATCGGATTTGCTCATCTTCTTGGTGGGCTCTGCGAGAGACATGATCTTTGCGCCGCTCTTTGCCATAATGGGCTCGGGAATGGTGTAGGTGTCGGGGTAGATGGCGTTGAAGCGGGTCGCAATGTCGCGGCAAAGCTCAACGTGCTGCTTCTGGTCGATACCAACGGGAACCACGTCGGTCTGATAGAGCAGAATATCCGCCGCCATCAGTACGGGGTAGGTAAAGAGACCTGCGTTGATGTTGTCCGCGTGCTTCTGGGATTTGTCCTTGAACTGTGTCATGCGGGACAGCTCGCCAAAGCCGGTGAAGCAGTTGAGGAGCCATGCAAGCTCCGCATGCTCCTTTACGTGGGACTGCACGTAAAGGGTATTCTTTTCGGGGTCAAGACCGCAAGCCATGTAGAGTGCCAAGGTCTCATAGGTGCGACGGCGAAGGTCTGCGGGCACCTGACGGACGGTGATTGCGTGCTCGTCTACAACGCAGTAGAAGCACTTGTACTTCTCGGAATATGCCGAGAAATTCTTAATGGCACCAAGATAGTTGCCGATGGTCAGGTTACCGCTGGGCTGTACGCCCGAGAAGCAGATTTTCTGGTCGTTAATCATAGTAAAGTCCTTTCTGTAGGCAAAGGAATGATAATAATATAATATTTTAGCATAATTCGGCACAAAAAGCAAGGGCTTGGGGCAAAGTTTCGCTTGACGGGGGGCGGTGTTTGTGATAAAATGAGATTAACAAACAAAAAGTGAGGTTTTTTATCATGATCGAACACGTTGTTATGTGGAAATTTGCCGACTGTGCCGAGGGCAAGACCCGTGAGGAAAATATGGCCATCGTGCGTGAGCGATTGCTGAAGCTGCCCGCCGTGATCCCCGAGATCAAGTTTATGCAGCTGGGGCGTGACGTTTCCCGCACCGATATGTCTTATGATATGATGCTGGTGACTCGCTTTGAAAGCTTGGATGCCCTGCACACCTACAAGGTGCATCCCGCGCACGTGGAGGTCGCC
Organism: Eubacteriales bacterium; assembly: GCA_045633665.1. Lineage (GTDB taxonomy): Bacteria > Bacillota > Clostridia > Oscillospirales > CAG-272 > SVQP01. Next base: position 1,240 of record JAZQYT010000230.1, read on the forward strand.
TCCTACGTGGCGAAGGTGAAGGTTGCCCGCGTGGTGCTGGATGCTGAGCTGGATAGCGCCGGAGAGCTGATTTAACCCCTTAACGGGTAGAGTTTTTCGCCATTTTGTATTCTGCCGCACTGATGCCGTGCTTTCCCTTGAATGCGCGGCAGAAGGCGGCTTTTGTTGCAAAGCCCACCGTTTCCGCAATGCGGGTGACGCTCCAATCCGTTTCAAGCAGCATCTGCTCCGCCGCCTCCAGGCGACGGTCGCAGAGTGCACGGCGGAAGGGCTTGCCGTATTCCTTTTTGGCGATGCGCTCCAGCTGACGCTCGCTGATAAAAAGCAGCTTCGATGCCAAAGCGACGGAAAGCTCCGGGTTGGTGAAGCAGCCGTTGAGCAGGTAATCCAGACGCACCAAGCGGTTGATATCGGTGATATCCTCCGGCGCGGCGGTGGGCAAGCTTGCGGGTGCGTCTGCGCGCCCGATTTTTTGCAAGGGAAGTCGGAGGCCAAG
>JAZQYT010000231.1:0-15622 GCA_045633665.1 Eubacteriales bacterium
CTTGCCGCTGCAGTAGTCACCATCTCGGTCATTCTCGGCATGGTGCTGCTCAGCTTTGTCAACACGCTCATCGACAGCTACGCCATCCGCTTCGTGGTGGACTGGTTCTCGGTGCTCAGCCGCTTCAACACCTTCAGCTACGGCATGTTTGACTTCTCCGCGCTGCTTTACTACCTCTCCCTGACCTTCGTATTCCTGTTCTTGACCGTCAGAGTATACGAAAAGCGCCGTTGGGGCTAATACGGAGGAGCACGCAACATGAGAAGAACAGCGACAAGCCGCCGCTTTCGCTATGGCTCTTTGTCCGTGGTACTGACGATTTGCGTCATTGCCGTGGTCGTGATGGTCAACGTCATTTTCCAGACGCTTGCAGTGCGTTACTCCTGGTTTATTGACATGACCGCCTCGGGCACGTTTACCCTTTCGGACGATTGCCGCGATTACGTGGCGGACAGCATTATTCCGCAAATCGATGCCGACAACGCATCGCTGAGCGAAAAGCAGAAGATCCGCATCATCTTCTGCGACGATAAGGCAGCCTGGGAGGAGCAGCCGGTACAGCAGTACCTGCTTAACACCGCCAAGGAGCTTGCCGAAGAATTCCCCGATCACATCGAGATCGAGTACATCAACATCTGGAATCACCCCTCTCTTGCAAAGAAATACAACGTATACGCGGACACCAACGTGGTCATTGCATACGGTGACCGCCACGTGCTGCGCCCCTTGAACGACTTTTACGTATTCAACAGCGCAGACCCCGAAACGCCCATCGCCTATAACGGCGAAAAGAGTCTGGCTACCGGTATTCTGCACGTAGCGCAAAAGGATACACCCATGGCGTACCTGACCGTCAACCACGGTGAGACCTTATACGATAACGCCTTCCTCAACCTGCTGACCGATGCGGGCTACCGCTACACCTACCTTGACTTGATGAACTTTGAGATCCCCGAAGACTGCGAGCTGCTGGTGACCTACAATCCTGCCAAGGATTTTGCCGTCAACGACGGTATTTCCGTCAAGGACGAGATCGTCAAGCTGGACGCTTATATGCAGGCGGGCGGCGCATACATGGTATTCGTTAACTCCGATACCTTTGTTGCAGGCAGCTTTATCAACTTTGAGACCTATCTGGAGAGCTGGGGCATTGACTTTATGCACTCCGAGGTTGCGGGCATTGAGCATTGCTACGCAGTCAAGGACACCTCGCAATCCCTTTCCGTTGACGGCTACACGCTGCTGGGCAGCTACACCACCAATGGGCGCGGTGCTAATATTGCACAAGCTGCAGGCTACAGCCCCGTCGTATTCGCGGGCGCGACCGTCATCTCCCCCGCTACAGGCTTTGCCGCAAATGGCAGCGGAGCTTATGAAAAAGACGGCTGCACGCTCTCTCCGATTCTGACCTCGAGCGAAAGTGCGCAGGCATGGGCAGGCGGTCAAGCCGTTGCAAACGCTTCCGCGGAGAATCCATTTATTATGATGACCCTTTCCGAAAAGCAGGGCAAGGGCGGCACGGGCTATATCCTGGCATGCGCCTCTACCAAGTTTGCAAGCGAGGACGCGCTGCACTCCCCCGTTTACGGCAATGCAAGCGTGCTGATGGCTTCCATTGAGACCATTGGTAACGACCGCATTCCCACCACGCTGACCTCCAAGCCCTTTGCGGATTCTACCATTGATACCATTACGGTGGCACAAAAAACCTATATCACGATCCTTTTGGCAACCGTTCCCGCTCTGATCGCATTTGGCGCAGGCATGATCATTCTGATAAGGAGGAAGCACGCATGATGCATAAGCTTACGAAAAAGACTGTCTTTTATGCCGTGAGTGCTTTGGTCATCCTGGGCGTACTGCTACTCAACGCAGGCTTCCACGCACTTGCCGCCAAGGGACTTTGGTTGATCGACTTTGCCATTCCCCGCTACCTCTCGCAAGAGGGTACGCTCTATACCGTTTCGGACTCCTGTATTACCCTTTTGGAAAACAATCTGCCCGGTGCCGTTGACGCAGTCAACGAGCAGCGCGCAAAAGAGGGACTGGAGCCCTTGAAGGTGGAAATCATCTTCTGCACCGATCCCGATACGCTCAACGACAATGAGTATACCCGTTACATCCACTTTACCGCACTTGGTCTGCAAAAGGAATTCTCCGACTATATTGACGTGCAATACATCAATATCACCAAGAATCCCTCTGCCATTCAGAAGTTCAAGGCCACAAGCGCGACCAACATCTACTCCTCCAACATCATCGTATCCTTCGGCACGGAATACCGCGTGTATGCCGTGGACGCTCTGTTCACCGCAAACGACACCGCCTCCGAGCCCTGGGCATACAACGGAGAAAAGAAGCTTTCCTCGGGCATTCTGGCCGTCACGCGTGCCGAATCCCCCATTGCTTGCCTGACCGTCAACCATGGTGAGAGCGTGCAGGGACAGACCGAATTTCTCAAGCTGGTAGAGGCTGCGGGCTTTGAGGTGCAGACGCTGGATCTTGCCAACCAAGAGATCCCCGAAAACTGCCGTCTGATCATCACCTACGCTCCCCAGACCGACTTTTTCGGTGATCCTGCGGACGATCACGATGAGATCGACAAGCTGGACGCTTTTCTGGACAAGGCTTACTCCTTTTTGTACGTCTGTGATCCCGACACCCCCTCGCTACCCAATCTGGAAGAATATCTGGAATTTTGGGGCATTACGGTTGCGGCCAAGACCGACAGCGCAGGCTTTTCGGACAACTATCTGATCCGCGACGAGGAGGCCAACGTGGACGGCCAGGGCTATGCCCTGATCGCTACCTACGAAACGCTTGGTAAGGGCGCGTCATTTACCTCTGATCTGCGTGAAGCGGGCTATCCCCCTGCCGTGATCTTCAATCAGGCGACTGCCATCAAGCCTGCCAAGAACTACGAGATCACCTACATCCTGGAGGACGAGACCACCGACACACAAGCCTACACCTACTACTCTTACTACAAAAACGGCATTTCGCGCACCATGCACAACATCTTTACCGCTCCCGCAACTGCAAACGGTACGGTGGACGGTGAGATCTACGAGCCTGCGGGCCAATACCCCTTCAGCCTGATGACGCTGACCGTGGAAAACCGCACTACGCAGGAGACCAACTACTCGGTAGCGCAGGAGCCCTCTTACGTTTGCTGCATCGCATCGACCGAATTCTTGTCGGATACGGTGCTTGCCTCGGACGCTTACGGCAATGCCGATGTGGTGCTTGGCACGCTGCGTTCCATGGGACGCGAGGTCATTCCCGTCACGCTGGAGTTCAAGGCCTTTATGGTCTATGACATTGCAGAGTCGGTTGCCACCACCCACAATCCCATGCCCATTATGATCGCGTTTGCCGCGATCCCCGCGTTGATTTGCTTCGGCGTTGGTATTTACAAGAACGTCAGGAGAAAATATTTATGATAAAAGAAGAATTTTACACACTTGTCTTCAAGCCGGAAAAGGGAGAGGTATCTACCCGCTCTCTGGAGGTCAAGGCAGATCAGGCGCTGCCTGCGCTGCCCATTCCGCAGCGCCAAGGATTTACGTTTGACGGCTGGTACACCTCCCCCGACGGCAAGGGACAAAAAATCGTGCCGGGTGAGACGCCCGCCCTTGACGGTGACCTCATCCTTTACGCACATTGGATCAAGCGCAAGGCGGCCAAGAAAAAGTCGCTTTACCGCGTACAGAAAAACGCGGCCATCACGCTGGCCGTCAGCTTTGCCATTCTGATCGCGGTACTGATCGGTGTTCGCGCGCTCGTCAGCATTCTGACCTATACCGAACAGGTGCGCATCGTTTCCGAGGACGGACAGGTTGAGGTCATCTCCACCAAGTATTACGTCAAAAAGATCGACGGTGTTTACCACCTTTGCCACTTGGAGGGATCGTTCCCCAACTGGACGTTTGATCCCCTGCCGCAGGACAACGACGGCTACTTCGTTACCGACAACGACTCCCTGATCGAGGTCAACCCCGAAACAGGTGCTTGCAAGGTCTATGCGGTGGTGGAAACCGAGGGAACCGAGGTCGTGGGCTTTTCGGGACGCGTGATGATGTTCCGTCAGCTGACATACGACGCTTCGTCCGCACTTGGCAGTAAGGCTGCCAACCGCATTGACAAGATCCAGGTGCATAACGCGCACGGCTCTTACACCTTTATCCGCGAAAAGGACACCAACTCCTTCTACATTGAAGGCTATGGCACCACCACCTACAGTCTGGAATCCTTTGCTTCGCTGGCCAATGCCTGCGGCTACACCATTTCCATGGAAAGACTGACCGATCCCGACCGTGAGCCGGACGGTACCATCCGCTTTGCGGAATACGGCCTTGTTGCCGAGATACGCAAGGACGAGGAGGGCAACGAATACGAGTACGCACCCGCTCGCTTTACCGTAACGGCAGGCGACGGCACGGCCTACACCGTGATCGTGGGTGACGCCATTGTTTCGGGCGCAGGCTACTACGTGCAGCTGGAAGGCCGCAATACCATCTACATCCTCTCTGCCTCCGGTATCGAGGACTTCATCCTGCAGCCCATCGAGGTACTGCTGACACCTATGATTTCCTATCCCGCCTCCATGAACACCTATTTTGACGTGGAGCATTTCATCATTCAAAGCGGTATTGACCACGACAAGATCGGTGAAGAGATCCTGCTTGAGGCATGCAACCGCCTGGGACTTGACATTGAGGATCTGCTTGATCCCGAAAAGTACGATGAAAAGGAACTGGCCGATACTTATGCCAAAGTTTCGGACGAGCTTTACGACACGCTTTTGGAGAAATACTCCAAAAAGGTATGCGACTTCTCCTACCTCGACCTCGAGGAACGCGAGAACACCATGTATTCCTCCATGTCCTACAAGACCGACTCGGAATACATGCAGGGCTACTTCCCCAACTTTGACAACGTCAACTCTGCACTCTACAGCCTGTATTCCTTAGCTCCTCTGCGCGTGGTCAAGCTGGATCCCGATGCAGACATGATGGATGAATATGGCGTGCTGGAGCCTGCCCACATCGTTTCCTACTACTTTGACGACACCGATGAGGACGGCAATACCTACACCACCTACAACCGCATCAGCATCAGCGCCAAGTCCTCTGCCGGCATTTACTACGCCTACGGTGAGATCATGACCAAGGACGAGGACGGCGAATACTTCTACCTCTACACCCCCATGATCTTAGAGCTTTACGAAAGCGCCATTCCATTTATTGAGTGGAGCGACGTGGATTGGTACGACTCCTACTTCGTGCAGCTCAACATTGCCTACGTGCAGGATCTGATCTATTCCTGGGGCAAGGAAAATATCAAGTTCTCCATTGACAACTCCGCCACCTCGCAAATGGTCTTTTTACCCGGCCGAGGCGAGGGACACGTGACGGGTACGGAGGATGAGAGACTGCTCTACAAGGTACAGAACGTGGACGGTAGGTTCGTGCTGACCGATCCCGACGGCAACGTGCTCTCCCCTGTTCACACCTCGGATTATATGGTATCCGCGCAGTACGTAACCAAAGGCACGGTGCAATACCCCTACCCCCAGTATCAGAGAGATTACATGTTCATTGAATCCACGCAGGATCAGAATTCGGGACGCTACACATACTACATGTACTTCCGTGCAGACGCCAAGAATCAATACAAGCTTTGCGCAGACGTCCGCGTGCTCAATGCCAGCGGGGATGTGATCAGCTCCAACACCATTGAGGGCAAGGCTGCTTACCTGACCGACTATTTCTATACCAAGAGCGGATACTTGTTCATGCTGGACAGAAAAAGCAAGTTGGCAAGTGAGCTGACCGACGGCATGGGTTCTTGGGGCGACGGTACGGTCTACGTAACGGCAGACGATCAGTACATTCTGATCGACAATAACACGGGCGACTGGTTCACCATCGAAACCCTGACGCCCAAGATCTACTTTACCGACAAGGATACCTCCTCCATGGTGGTAGGCAGCGCTGACCGAAACGGTGTGACCTTCTATCCCACCGGCAACACGCCTTTGCGCTACAACGAGGATGAAAAGTGCTTTGAGGTCTACAACGTAGCCAAGAAGTCCTGGGTCAAGGCCTCCACCTCCAACTGCACGCTGGGCGTTTGGGGCAGCGGTGATTATTACAAGACACCCGACGGCTCTTACGTGCTGGTTGACAGCAAGACGGGAGAATGGGGTTACCTCTACCTCTCCACCGTGTCCTCTACCAATATGGTGGTATCCGCCAACGGTGAGAAACTGGATTATGAGGTCATGCTGCACGCGGCAACGGGCAAGGAACAGAATTCCCAGGCGGCAGAAAACTTCAGAAAGCTGTATCAGGGACTCTTGTACGCCTCGGTTGAGGGCGCGACCGACCTTTCCGAGCAGGAAATGGCTGCGTTCCGCGACCTGCCCGACAGCGAATGCCAGCTCAAGCTGACCATTACCGCCAAGGACCCCGACGGCACGGAGCGCCACACCATTTACCGCTTCTACCGTTACACCAACCTCAAATCCTACATGACAATCGAGCTTGTGGACTCCCCCGACGATCCGGGCGATCCCAAGAACGGCCAGGGCTCCTTCTTCGTACTTTCCACCTTTGTGGAAAAGCTGATCTCGGATGCCCAGCGAGTTGTAAACGAACAGGAAGTTGTTTCGACAAGCAAAAATTAAATAAAAAAGCAAGGGCTGCGCCAATCACTTGGCGTAGCCCCTGTGTTTTTCTTCCTTTATTTATTCTTTCTTTTTCTTGAAGCAAAGCGGGAGCGCAAGGATGGCCACGGGAGCAAGTGCGGCCAAGGAGATCAGCGCGCTCTTGCATCCGCTCTTAGGCGCGGGATCGCTCTGCTCTTCGGAGGTATCGGAATTCCCCGATTGCACGCCGCTCTGTCCGCCCTGATTCTCGCTATCCTCGGGTGCAGGCTCGCTCTCCTGCTCGCTGCTCTGCTCGGGTACGGGCATTGCCGCCTTGAGCGTGCGGATCAGCACGTCCATCGAGGTCGAGGTCAAAAGTTCGTTCTCCATCCCTGCTTGTGCCTTTACGTACGCCTCGGCTGTCTTGTCACCGCCTGCCGCCACGTACTCATCCATGACGCTTTGCAGAGCGCTCTTGTCACAGATCGGCTTGCCGTAGGCCTCGATCTCAGCGAGCTGCAGCATATAGCCGTCCGCGGCCGTATCGCGCAGCTTGGTTGCCTCGAATTTGACCATAGTAGCCGCGATCGGCTCGTCGAGCGTGACCTCATAAGGCTTGCCCGGCTTTTTGCTGCCCGTTTGCTTGTCGATCGAGATCCAATTCTCACCGTCCTCGGACAAAAGGATCTCAAAATCCACGGGCCACAGATCGGTGATGGGATGCACCACGATGCGATCAACGGCAAACAAATCACCAAAATCAATGATGACGTACTCGGTGGACTCAGCCTTGTCGTGGATCTTGACATTGGATGTCCAGCCGTTGGTGGTCACACCGTCATTGATAAACTTTCCTGCCCAGCCCCAGGCAACGTACTCCTGGCTTGTATCGCTGGACACCTCAAACGGTCTGTTCAGGGCAATATTCATACCCTCGGTATATATGATCTCCTCAGCAGGTTTATTGTCCGTGCCTGCAGGGCCCACCGAGCCGTCGTCCATAAAGATCTCAATCTCGGCTATAGCCAAAGCGCCCGTATATCCCGTGATCTCCAGCTTGACGTAACGCGCATTGACCGTATCAAAGGTAAAGCTGGGGATCTCTTTTCTTGCATTGACGTCACTCTGCTCGTGTACCTTCTGCCAGCTCTTGCCGTCGGCGGATACACTGATGACCACCGTTTTTCCAAAGCCCTTGCCAAGCGTTTTGCCGCTGCCTGCGGGATAGATGTCCACACGGTTGAGCTTGGTTGCATACCCCAGATCCACCACGATCTCGGATTGTTTGGTCTTATTGGAAGCCCAACCGAGCGTGCCGTTTGCTTCGCACTCGCGGTTGCCGTCGTTAAGATTATCCATATACTGCTCCGACGTACCCGTTGAGCTGTTGCACGTGATCTCGGCATCGGCTGCAAGGTTTGTCCCCACGGGGGCAGGCTCGATCTTCTTTGCAAAATCAAGTCCTTCGGGGAGTGCAAACAGCACACCATCACCTGCCGCCAGCTCCAAGGTCAGCTTGCCGCCGTTCATATCCACCGCCGAGAGCGTGCCATCGGTCTTGCTGACGCTTTCCAAAGAGGTGATCGAAGCGTCAAACTTGAGCGAGAGCGTTTGCTTTTTGGAGAAATTGTTGTTGACCACCATCAGGTAGTTTCTGCCGCTCTCCTTGTCCTTGAGCAGAGATACGGTATAGTTCTTATTATCATCCGGCTGCAGGGGGAAATCCTCGGGAATGCTTTCTTGTCCCCAGGTCTCACCATTGAGGTAGATCTCCAACGCATCACAGCCAATCAGCGTTTTGCCCAGCGCCAATACCTCGTGGTTGATCTGGGACACTGCCGCATAGTGCTTATTGGGCACGCCCGTGGAGGAAATAATACCGTCCTCAAAGGGCTCTGAACGATCCACGGGGGTAAACCAGGTAAAGTAAGAGATCTGCTTGTAACCGTACGCCATATACATATAGATCTCATAGCGGATCTCGCTGTCGGTCGGGCGGCGGTATGCACCCGGAATGCAAACGCTTTGGATATACGCACCCGTCTTGACGTCGTTTGCAAGGCCTACCTGATGGCATGCCGCCATATTGGAAAGAAATCCTACTCTGTCCATGCTGCCCGCAGCTACACTGTACGGATAACGGTCATACATCAGATAATCCAGCGGATATCCGGTCGATGCGCACAGCTTGCACCAGTCGTTCATCTGACTGATATACGTATCCATGTTGGCATACGCGCCTGCAGGCAGGAAGTTGAGGTGCATGTACTTATCCGGCTCGACGGATTTGAGCACGCGATATGCTTCAATAAAGGTGTTGGGATTAAACGGCTCATCCAGCATGTAGTAGCCGCCCACACCAGGCACGTCTTGATATTCGTCCACCACGGCTTTGATCTCATCCGCGCTCATGCGCAAAAGATTACCGCCAAGACGGTCGTCGCCCACCGTCATGAGCATGCCGTACTTGTTGCAAAGCTCCAGCATTTTCTCTTGGGTTTCCTTGGCTCCAAGTGCATCGCCCGATCCCATGACGTAGGTAATGCCGGCATCTGCCATCAGCTTATATTGCTCATCGTTGATATAGTCCTTTGTGGGCGGCCAGAAGATCGAGATCATGATATTTTCATCAAATCTGCTCTTTTCCTGCACGACCTGTACGGTACACGTCTCGGTAATACTCCCGGCTGTTGCGCTCACGGTAGCAGTGCCCTTGCTCTTGGCCGTCACCCTTCCGTTTGCATCCACCGCTGCAATCGAAACATTGTCCGACTTCCAAGTCACGGAAGGATCGCTATCAAAGCCCGAAAACTGCATGGAAAGCTGTGCGCTCTCACCCACGGCCAGCTCCAGGGCATGCTTGTTCAAGGCAGCCTTTTGGATGGATTTTCCATAAACCGCAACCTCGGCAAGCTGTACCAAAAGTCCGTCCGAGGCCTGTCCCGCGCCTGCGGATTCCACAGCATAACGCTCGGTCACGTTGATCTTGACGTATCTTGCCTGCACGGGCGAAAAATCATGCACGTTGGGTGTTTTATTGACACCGGGATTGCCCGCGCTCTGCACCTGCTCGGTATACTTCTCCCCATCCACGGAGGTGGAGATCGTATAAGTCACAGGGAAATTGTTTCCGCTGCCCGTAGGAAACAACACTACGCGACAGATCTCGGTCGCCTCGCCAAGATCGAGCGTCAGCGCAACCGGCTTGGTCTTGTCTGTTTCCACGTCGTAAGGATTGGTTGACCAGCCGGTATTCATCTTGCCGTCCACCAGCATAGCCTTGCACCAATTCTCGCCTGCCATCTCATACGAGTTCTCACCGGATACCTTAGAGGATGCCTTAGAAACCGAAACTGCCGCCCCTTCCGCTACGTTAACGCAGCCAGACGGTGCTTTTTCTTCAATAGCGCTGTCGGCAGAAAGCGCCGGGATGCTCAGGCATCCCATCAAAATAATCAGCACAAGTATTGCGCTCAGCATACGGTTCGTTGTCATTTTCACCATAATTGTCTTCCCCTTCTCAAATGTTATATGCAAATTATACCATACTACCATACACTTGTCAAGCGCGTGCATCCCACTCTTGACATGATTTTGCAAAAGGTGTATAATCAATACAATGATATTTTACGGAGGGATCCCTGTATGAAGCTGACCGAGATTTTACAAAAAGATAAGCTTTCCCTCTCCTTTGAGGTATTTCCGCCCAAGACTGATTCCACCTTTGCAAGCGTGGAGCACGCCATTGAGCAGATCGCTGCTCTGCAGCCGCCCTTTATGAGTGTAACGTACGGTGCAGGAGGCGGCACAGGTCAATACACGCTGGACATTGCCAAGCACATCAAGCAAGCCTACAGCGTTCCCATGCTGGCGCACCTGACCTGCGTTTCCTCCACCAAGCAGACTGTGTCCCGTCAGATCGAGGCCATCAAGGCCGCAGGCATTCAGAACGTTATGGCCCTGCGCGGCGACATTCCCGCGCATCTGCAGGACGCGGACCGCACGGGTTGGGACTATCACCACGCCATTGACCTTGTGCGCGAGCTGAAGGCAAGCGGTGCGGACTTTTGCATTGGCGGCGCGTGCTATCCCGAGGTGCATCCCGAAAGTGCCTCGCAAAAGGACGACTTGCGCTATCTTGCCGAAAAGGTGGACGCGGGCTGCGATTTTTTGACCACGCAGATGTTTTTTGACAACAATCTCTTCTATAATTTTATGTACAAGGCGCGCGAGGCAGGCATCACCGTCCCCGTGCTGCCCGGTATCATGCCCATCACGAACGCTGCGCAGATCGAGCGCGCCATCAAGCTCTCCGGCTCGCATATGCCGCGCAGATTTCTTTCTCTCTTAGATAAATTCGGCAGCGATCCTGCAGCCATGAAGCAAGCAGGCATTGCGTACGCAACCGATCAGATCATCGATCTGTTTGCCAACAACGTCACGCACGTACACGTCTATTCCATGAACAAGCCCGACGTGGCCGCGGCCATTATGACCAATCTTTCCGATATTCTCGGAAAATAAACGGAGGCATTTATGTCTTTGACTGAAACATTAGCCAATCAAATTATTTGTATGGACGGTGGCATGGGTACGCTGCTGCAGGCCGCGGGGCTCGGGCCGGGTGAGCAGCCCGAGCGTTGGAATCTCTCGCACCCCGACGTGGTGCAGAACATTCACCGCGCCTACCTGGAGGCAGGCTGCCGCATCATTACCACCAACACCTTTGGCGCAAACACGCTGCACTATAATGAGGAAGAGCTTGTACGCATCATTCCCGCTGCCGTGCAAAACGTGCGCGGGGCGATGGCCGCAGCGCAGATTTCAGACGCTTACGTTGCGCTGGACATCGGCCCTACGGGCAAGCTCTTGCAGCCTTACGGAGCGCTTGATTTTGAGCGTGCCGTGGAGATCTTTGCCCTTGTCGTGCGCCTTGGCGCGCAGGCAGGCGCGGATCTTATCCTGATCGAAACCATGGGCGACTGCGCGGAAACCAAGGCGGCGCTGCTGGCGGCCAAGGAGAATTGCACGCTGCCCGTGTTCGTTTCCAACGCATACGGTGCGGACGGCAAGCTCGTGACGGGTGCTTCCCCCGAGGCCATGGTTGCCATGCTAGAGGGCATGGGCGCGGATGCCGTCGGCGCAAATTGCTCGCTTGGCCCCCGTCAGCTCGCTGACATAGCCAAACGTCTGCTTGCCTGCGCCTCTGTTCCCGTGCTGCTGATGCCCAACGCAGGGCTGCCGCGCACGGATGCGGCAGGCAATACGGTTTACGATATCGATGCCGACACCTTTGCCATCATGATGGCCGAGCTTGTATCCCTGGGCGTGCGCTTGCCGGGCGGCTGCTGCGGCACAACGCCAGCGCACCTGTCTGCCATGGTCGAGCGCATCAAACATATCAAGCCCGCACCCATTATCAAGAAAACCGACACGGTTGTGTCCTCCTATACGCATGCCGTCAATTTCAAGGACGCGCCCCTTCTGATCGGTGAGCGCATCAATCCCACCGGCAAAAAGCGCTTCCGCCAAGCATTGATCGAGCAGGACATGCTGTACGTGCTTGACCAGGGCGTTGCACAGGCCGAGCAGGGAGCACACATTCTGGACGTCAACGTGGGTATTCCCGACATCTGCGAGCCCGAGCTGCTTTGGCGCGTGGTACACGAGCTGCAGAGCGTGACCGATCTGCCCTTACAGATAGACACCTCCAATCCCGAGGCCATGGAGCTTGCTTTGCGCCGCTACGCGGGCAAGGCCATGATCAATTCGGTCACGGGTGAGCAAAAAAGCATGCACGCCATCTTCCCGCTGGTCAAGAAATACGGCGGCGTGGTGGTGGCGCTGACGCTGGACGAAAAAGGCATTCCCTGCAGTGCAGAGGCGCGCGTGGAGATTGCCGAACGCATTCTCAAAACAGCCGAATCCTACGGCATTGATAAAAAGGATATCGTTTTCGACACGCTGACCATGACCATCAGCACAGATCCGCATGCGGCTGCGATCACGCTGGAGGCTTTACGGGCGATCCGCGAGGAGCTTGGCTGCCATACGGTGCTTGGCGTTTCCAACATTTCGTTCGGTCTGCCCGAGCGCGATGTGCTCAACGCGCACTTCTTTACCCTTGCCATGGAAAACGGTCTTTCCGCGGCCATCATGAACCCCGGTTCTGCCTCGATGCGCAATGCATACCTTGCTTTTCGCGCTCTGCACGGCATGGATACGGGGTGCGCGGACTATATTGATCGCGTCTATCCCGTGGGCGGTACGGTGACCGCGCCGACCAAAGCGGGCAAGGATATGCTGCCGCCCCTGCAGCACGCCATTATCAAGGGACTGATCAATGCCGCCATGCGCGAAACGGCAGAGCTTTTGGTTACGCGTGAGCCCTTAGACATTATCAACACAGAGATCATCCCCGCGCTTGACCTGGTGGGCGCACGCTTTGAGCAAAAGCAGCTGTATCTGCCCCAGCTTTTGCTGGCAGCCGAGGCTGCGGGCGCAGCCTTTGAGCAGATCAGGCAGAAGGCCGAGCAGGAAAACCAAGAGGATGCGAACAAAATCCCCTTCGTGCTTGCCACGGTGGAGGGCGATATTCACGACATTGGCAAAAACATCGTCAAGCTGCTTTTGGAAAACTATAATTTCAAGGTTATTGACCTTGGAAACAACGTGCCTGCCGAGGACGTGCTGGCAGCAGTACGGGAGCATGGCGCACCGCTTTGCGGTCTGAGTGCGCTGATGACCACCACCGTGCCTGCCATGGAGCGCACCATTTCCCTTTTGCACGAGCAAGCCCCCGATTGCCTTGTGGTGGTGGGCGGTGCGGTGCTGACAGAGGAATACGCCGCACAGATCAAAGCCGACTTCTATGCCAAGGACGCCATGGAAACCGTGCGCTATGCAGAGCGCATCCGAAAGGAGATCCAATCATGAAATTCTACGTAAAACAAAAGATATTTTCCTGGAACGACAATTTTACCGTATACGACAGCATGGAAAACGAGATCTTTACGGTCAAGAGCGAGTTTTTCTCGTTCGGCAAAAATCTCGCCATTCTGGATCGCGGAGGCAACGAGCTTTATCGCATTGAGCAGGAGCTGTTCCGCTTCCGTCCGCGCTATCATATTGTAAAAAACAGAGAGATCCGGGCCACCGTGGTCAAGGAGTTCTCGCTGTTCACGCCTTACTACACGGTGGAAGGCCCGGGCTGGGAGGTACAGGGCGACTTTTTTGACCACGACTACGACGTTACCGACCAAGGCCGCCACGTGGCCTCTGTGCAAAAGCAATGGTTTACGTGGGGGGATACCTACGAGATCGACGTCAACGACCGCGATTACGATCCGGTTGCCGTGCTTGCCGTTTGCATCATCATTGACTGCGTGCTGGACAGTCAGGATAATTAAAACCCAAAGAGGAGCTGCGTCAACCATTTGACGCAGCTCCTCTTTGCATATTTGCCTTACTCACCCATTTCTCCTATGCGCTCTGATGATCTCGGCACTCTCCCGTGCATTCGGCATCATCACGTGCAGCTCCTTGCCGTCCGTCAGATACAGGTGCATGTGAATATCCTCAAAATCACATTTGGAAATCTCGCTGTCTTGAAATTCCACGATCAAATACGGCTTTTTCTCAACCGAAACAACCACGATCTTGCCCTCGCAAAAATACACGTTGCCGTTATTCAATGCCTTTCCCCATACGAAATTGCCGTTCACCTTATGATAATAGGTAATTTTTTGATCTCTTTCCACCTGCGCAAAGCGCTTGTTGTTTCTTCTTTCCTCGATAGCCAGCGAGGCGTGCATAAAGGGCGGGGCTATGCCCAATGCGATCAGCGCAAACACGGCTGCCGTGGTCGGCGGCACGATCAGCAGCGAAAGCAAAAACGTGACCACACCAAAAACCACACCGATGAATACGGAAAATCCAAGCTTTGTTTTCATATGCCCTGCTCCTTTTTCTTACTCCAAAAAGTGCATGCCGCGCGGTATGCGCACACAACAGCCGCGCCAAGCAGCAAGCCGCCCACGATATCGGTCAGCCAATGCACACCGCCAAGCAATCGGCAGATCACCGTAACAACCGACGCGACGTTCAGCACACCGATGCACGCATAGATCAGCGCATGCTTCTTGGAAAGTCCGTGCAGATACGACATACCCATACCCGACACCGCAACAGCCAGCATGGTATGGCTGGAGGGATAGGATGCGGCAAGCTCGCCCTCGTCAAGCACGGGCCTGCAGTTGATCACAAAGATCTCAAAGATCACGTAAAAGACAGCCAGCAACACAAGACCGCACGCCATGAAGTAAAGCTCGCGATCCGCGCGCAAGAGCCCCTTGCGTCTTATCACCTGCACAAGCCCCAGCACGCCGAACGCGCCGACGGCAGCAATGATCAAAAGCCCGCCCACCTTGGAAAGCGTCAATGCGATCTCACTCTGCCCGAGCGCATCGAACACCGCCTCATTGAGCGCAGCAAAGCCGACGGGGGCTTGGCTCTCTCCCGCAGCTCTCACGTCCACGCAACACAAAAGCACGGTCAGCGCGGCAAAGGCCAGCAGCAGCGCGCAGGCAATACAAACATATATCCATCCCTGTTTTTTCATGGAATACCTCTTTTTTCGATTTTTCTCATTATATCATATCCGCCCGCATATAGCAAGAGGAAAATACACAACCATTGGTAGAAATGAATAATAAAACCTTAACAAATCGGTATCATTTCAAAAACAAACGAGTGGTAGAATATCGCCAGAAAACAAGAAAGAAGGTATTTTATCATGAACAGAAACGATCAGGACTACATCATCAGCAAAATTCGCACCGCATACACCCCCAAGCAGAAGGACGACCTTGACGAGCTGCGCCGTCTGGACACCAAGGTCAGACGCCCCGCACAGGTATTCTCTTACGTATTCGGCTCGATTTCCGCCATCATCATGGGCGCAGGCATGAG
>JAZQYT010000232.1:0-2983 GCA_045633665.1 Eubacteriales bacterium
GGCTGGATCGAAATGATGCAGAACGACTATATGGACGCTGCTGCAGACAAAATTGAAGATAAACTGAATCAGTAATTAAGAAAAAGGACTTGGCATTGCAGTCAAGTCCTTATTTTAATCCGATCTGCTCCAGCACCTGCGTTGTAGTCATTTCGCAATCGGTATAGGCAAGCTCATTAAGCAAAAAGGGAATTGCCGCAGTACCATCCAGCGCGATCAACCTTTGATTGAGCCGCAGGCGATCCGCGTTTTGCTCGATGTCCTGGCGCAATTTGGGCTTTTCGATAAGCTCTGCGTGCTGCAAAAGCACGTCCAGCGTGCCGAATTGTCCTATCAACGCGGCAGCCGTCTTGGTGCCTACACCGGGAACGCCCTTGATATTGTCCGAGCCGTCACCCGTCAGAGATTTGAAATCAGCATACCGGTCGGGGCGAACGCCAAGCTTGCTTTGTATGTAAGAGACGTCGCAAAGTACCGAGCGCTCACCGCGATAGCGCAGCACGCACACTTGTTCCGTGATCAGCTGAAAAAAGTCGCTGTCCTGCGAAGCGATCACGATCTCTGTGTCGCGTCCGTACTTTTTTGCATAGGTGGCCAGCACGTCGTCGGTTTCGCAATCGAGGGTTTCCGCATGCGAAATGCCCATAACGTCAAGAGCGCGATATATGTCGGGCAGCTGGGAGAAGGGGTTGTCATCCTCGTCCGCATCCGAAAAGTCCTCGCGGTTGGCCTTGTAATCGGCATCCAGATCGGTGCGCGGATTATGCACCTCACCGTCAAAAATGACGGCAACGTGGGAAGGGCGCGTCATGGCGATCATTTTGCGCAAAGCGCCCACGAAACCGAGGGTACCCTGGATCGCACGCCCGTTTTTACCCACGATGCGTGCAGGTATTCCGTAAAACATCTGGAAGAGCAGGCAATGCCCGTCCACCAAAAGCAGCTTGTTCATATCAGAAATTCTGCGAGCTCCAGCCCCACAGGCTGACTTCCTCGTATTTGACGTAGGTGCTGTCCACCGGAATGTCTAGCACGTCATTCATGATACGACAGACCTCGGCTGTCATCTCCTCGCACTTTTGCGCATCGATCTTGCCGAATACCTGCACCTGTACCATGGCACAGGGCGCATCGTCACCGTGAAAATACATGCGGCAGCCGTCCTTGATCTCCAGCATCAGCCATCTCTCACTCTTGCCCGGCAGAATGGCAATGGCGCGCCCAAGCGCTTCTTTTAATGCAAGCTCGTTGTCTTTTGTAACTTGGGTATTGGTTTTGACGTCAATAAAGGGCATAATTTACCTCCGTGAAAATGTGTTAATATTATTATAAATGAATTTTGCCTGTATGGCAAGAGTAAAATGCGCAAAACTCTTGCAATTTTTTTGTTTTGGGTGTATGATAATATAGAAATACTATGTACGTATGGAGAAAAAATGATTCCGACTTTATATAAAATCACCCCCGCGGTCAATCTGAGAGCCATTCGGACAGACCGCTTCAAAAACGCGCAGCTTTCGATCTCCTTTATTCTGCCCGCAGATAAAGAGGCCTCTCCCTTGACTACGCTGCTGTTTTCCGTGCTGCGCAGAGGAACCGAGCAGTATCCCACCATCAAGCATCTCAACTTTGCGATGGATATGCTGTACGGTGCATCCCTTTCCTACAGAAACAGCTTTTTCGGGGATTGCCAGATCATTGGCTTCGTTTTGGATACGCTGGGAACGAGATATCTACCAAAGGGCGAGAAGATCAACCCCTTGGAACAGGGGCTGCACGTCATCAATCAGATGCTGTTTCACCCATTGCGCGATGAAAACGGCCTTTTGCGCCGCGAGATCGTGGAAAGCGAGATAAAAAATACCTGTGACGATATACGCGCACAGGTCAACGATACGCGCTCCTATGCACGCATGAGATTGCGCGAATGCATGTGCGAGAATGAGCCATATGGTGGCTCTTTGGTTGGCAAGGTGGAGCAGGTTTGCGCCTTTACCCCCGAGATGCTGACCGAGCATCATAAAAAGCTTTTGGCGTGCACGCGCATCGAGTGCTTTTACGTGGGCAGCGATGCCCCCGAGGACGTAGCGGCTCGTCTTGCAGAGCTGTTCGCATGCGCCCCCGCAAAGCAAGCGCAAATGCCCAGAACCGTGATCTTGCCGCCGCCCGCAGAGATGAGATATTTCACCGAGGATATGGCTGTTGCGCAGGGGAAGCTGGAGATCGGCTTCCGCACGGGCATTACGCCCGACCATCCCGACGCTATGGCGCAGTCTGTATTCAATGAGATCTTTGGCGGCAGCTCCGTGTCCCGACTTTTCATGAATTTGCGTGAAAAGCACAGCCTTTGCTATCATTGCAATTCCTCGGCCGTGGCGCATAAAGGAATTATGACCGTTTCCTGCGGGATTTTACCGCAGAACATGCAATTTGCCAAGGATGAGATCTTTACGCAGCTTGATCAGCTACAGAAAAAGCCCGTGAGCCGCGCAGAGCTTGCCATGGCAAAAAAATCCTTGATCAATATCCTGCGTCAATGCACGGATTCTCCTTCCGCGCTGCAAGCCTATTGGTTTGGCAGGCAGGTGTTTTACGACTCTGTGCTCACCCCCGAGCAATGCATAGAAAGAGTCAGAGCAATTACTGCCAAGGACGTGATGCGGGCTGCAAATACAGTTGTGCCGGACACCGTGTATTTTCTCAACGGAACCATGACCGGTGAGGAGGGAGAAGGCGATGAATAATCATATCATAAAACGAACCGTGCGACGCAACGCGCAGCTGGGTGAGCATTATACCGAGATCCTGCACGCAAGCGGTATGCGCATTTACGTGTATCCCAAGAAATGCTCGTCGATCTATGCCGTGCTGCAGGTAGGACTTGGTTCGATGGACAGCGAATATTTGGATGAACAGGGAAATGCTTGCAATATGCCCATGGGCATTGCGCATTACCTGGAGCATAAAATGTTTGAAAACGAGG
>JAZQYT010000233.1:0-2631 GCA_045633665.1 Eubacteriales bacterium
GTAACAATTGCATGGCTGGCAGGCCAATAAAAAGCGCACTTGTGCGCAGCCAGTAGTATTAGGGCTATGCCCGAAACTGAAATACCACCCGCTATGGCGGGT
Organism: Eubacteriales bacterium; assembly: GCA_045633665.1. Taxonomy (GTDB): domain Bacteria; phylum Bacillota; class Clostridia; order Oscillospirales; family CAG-272; genus SVQP01. Next base: position 103 of record JAZQYT010000233.1, read on the forward strand.
GGATATTTTTTTGCTATGAATGTAACGAGGATGACTCGGACTTGATCGACGCCATATATTCGCGTGGAGAGATGGACATTCTGCGCTTGAATACCTTGGAGAAATACTGCGCATCCGGATAGCCGCAGCGAAGTGCCACGTCGCTGACGCTTGTAAAGCCCTGACGAAGCATAGTGCAGGCATGCTGGATGCGTACCGTGTGCAAATACTCCACAATGCCCACGCCCACGTGCCGCTTGAAGACCGTGGACAGATATTTCTTGTTATATTTCAGATCGCTGCCCAGCCGCTCCAAGGAAAAATCGGGATCCGAAAAATGCTCGTCCACGTACTTCTGGATCATAGAGATCAGATCCATGCGTCCTCTCTCATGAGAGGCAAACTCGGGCATGCGCCTGCCAAGATAGGCAAAGGTGTGCAAAAGGACTGCCTCGCTGGAAATATCCGAAAGCTCCGCAGGACTGCCAAGCCCCTGCAGCCAAACGGCTTCAAGCTCTGCGCAATCCGGATAGTACATATTCTTGGGAGAAATGCCCAGCTTATCCATAATCCGATTGCCGCGCGCTCCCAAAAAGCTGATATACATATATTGAAAATCCACTACCGACTCAATGGCAAACGGCTCCGCCGGGAAGGAAAAGAATACGTCCCCCTTCTCAAGGGAAAATACCTGACCGCGCGTATGCAGCTTTCCCTGCCCTTGCAGCACGAAATACGCGGTGTAGAGCGATTTCAGCCGCAGGCCCGTATAGATCTGCTCCTTGGTTTCCAAAACGAAATGGACGGTATGAATGCTGTGATCGTTGCTCTCGCGAGGGACGAAACGACAAACGTTTTGCTCGGCCATGATCCTTCCTCCTTTGATAAGATGGCAACAGTATAGCATATGTTTACCAAGAAGTCAATCGCGAAGTGACCATTTTCCATTAATATGTGGAATTTAGCCACAGACTGCAGGGCATGGAATGTGATATAATGATGATACAGAGAGCCGACCGCTCCCGATCGACCGACAATCCATTCTTCATCACACAAATGAAAGGAAACATATCTCATGAAAAAAGTACGTATTGGCGTTTTGGGTGCCTACCGCGGCACCAGCATGATCAACTACTGCAAGAGAGCAGACCACGCTGAGGTCGTTGCCATTTGTGATAAAAGCCCCGAGGCTCTGGACGCACAAAGAGAGGCAGCTGCCGGCTTGAATATCACCTTCTATGACCATTTTGACAAATTCATCGAGCATGATATGGATGCCGTGGTGCTGGCCAACTATGCAAACGAGCATGCTCCCTTTGCGATCCGCTGCTTAAAGAAGGGCTTGCACGTTTTCTCCGAGGTGCTTCCCGTTCAGAATATGAAGGAGGCTGTGGAGCTGGTTGAGGCCGTTGAGCAAAGCGGTCTGGTCTATGCTTACGGTGAAAACTATTGCTATATGCCTGCCTCCTACGAGATGAAAAAGCTCTACGACAGTGGTGAGATCGGTGAATTTGAGTACGGCGAGGGCGAATATATTCACAATTGCGAATCCATCTGGCCCTCTATCACCTACGGTGAGCCCGATCACTGGCGCAACGGCGGCTATGCCACCTTCTACTGCACGCACTCCTTAGGCCCCATCATTCACTCCACAGGTCTGCGCCCCGTATCCGTTGTGGGATTTGAAGGCACCAAAAATGCCCGCGGCCTGCGCTGCGGACGCAAATGCGGACAGTTTGGCATGGAGCTGGTCACGCTGGAGAACGGCGGCATTGTCAAATCGATCCACGGCAATCTGTATAAGAACTCGATCTGGTACACCATGTACGGTTCCAAGGGACGCATGGAGTGCGGACGCGAGGACGCTATGGACGGACATATTGCCAAGATCTACGTCAACAAGGACGAATACGACGGCGGCTATGAAACAAGCTCGCTGCGCTCCTACTTCCCCGATCACGGCATGAAGGATAAGGCTGAGGGCTTTGGACACGGCGGCTCCGACTTCTATTCCATGTATTTCTTTATCAAAAAGATCCTTGGCGACGAAAATGCTGACACCATCGACGTTTATGAAGCGCTGGATATGTTCCTGCCCGGCCTGTTTGCATACAGATCCATTCTGGCAGGCGGCATTACCGTACAGATCCCCAATCTGCGCAACAAGGAAGAACGCGATGCTTGGCGCAATGACACTGCGTGTGCAGATCCCAAGGCAGCGGGAGATATGCTGTGGCCGACCATGTCCCAAGGCACACCGGATATTCCGCAGGCAGTCTACGACCGCCAGGCCATGCTTTGGGCAGAGGAATGTGCCAAGACCGAAGGCACCTATCGCGCAGCAGCTCTGAGCCAGGGCAGCAAGCAAGAATAAAAATAAAAGCCCCATGGGGCTGAGAAATTAGCGGAATAAACAGGGGCTTCTTCACAATGAACTGCCCCAAATTGTACGGACAGCACAAAAAAGAGTTCTAAGGTAGAAGATATTAAATTTTAAGCAACGAACTGACATCGCTTTTCGAGTGGTGTCAGTTTTGTTTTGAGTTGAAT
>JAZQYT010000234.1:0-2742 GCA_045633665.1 Eubacteriales bacterium
TCCGATTATCTTTTACTCATAAAGCGGATATTTCTTGCAGATCTCGGCGACCATTGCGCGGACCTCGTCGGCGCGGGTGTCGAATTCCTGTGCAGTCATGCGCATGCACTTGGCAAGCGTGACCATGTCGGCCTCGGTAAGGCCTCTGGTGGGGGCAGGGGGGGTACCGACGCGGATGCCCGAGGTCACGAAGGGCTTTTCGGGGTCGTTGGGGATGGCGTTCTTGTTGACCGTGATGTGTACCTCGTCAAGTCTGTGCTCCATCTCCTTGCCCGTGATGTGCATGGGGCGCAGGTCAACCAGCATCAGATGGTTATCCGTGCCGCCCGTGACAAGGTCAAAGCCTTCGTTCAGAAGTGCCTTGGCCATAGCCTTTGCGTTGAGCACCACGTTATGTTGATATTCCTTGAACGCGGGTGTCAGCGCCTCGCCGAAGCAAACTGCCTTTGCGGCAATGATGTGCATCAAAGGGCCGCCCTGGATGCCGGGGAAGATGGCCTTGTTGACGGCCTTTGCAATATTTTCGTCGTTGCAAAGGATCATACCGCCGCGAGGGCCGCGCAAGGTTTTATGCGTGGTGGTGGTCACAACGTCCGCGTAAGGGAGGGGGGACATATGCTCGCCTGCGGCAACAAGGCCTGCGATGTGCGCCATATCTACCATCAGGTAAGCACCGACGCCGTGCGCGATGTCTGCCATGCGTGCAAAATCAATGGCACGGGGATATGCGGATGCGCCTGCCACGATCATACGGGGGCGAACGACCTTTGCCTGCGCCTCGAGCGCGTCGTAATCGATCAAGCCGTCAGCACCAACGCCGTAGGGAACGAAGTTGTAATATTTACCCGAGAGGTTGACGGGGCTGCCGTGTGTCAGGTGACCGCCCTCGGCAAGGCTCATGCCCATGACCGTGTCGCCTGCGTTGAGCAGTGCAACGTATACTGCAGTATTTGCCTGCGAGCCGCTGTGGGGCTGCACGTTGGCAAATTTTGCACCGAACAGCTGCTTTGCGCGCTCGCATGCCAGGTCCTCCAGCACGTCAATGCACCCGCATCCGCCATAGTAGCGCTTGCCGCTATAGCCCTCGGCATACTTATTGGTGGCAATGCTGCCTGCTGCCAAAAGCACAGGCAGGGAAACGAAGTTTTCTGATGCGATCAGCTCGATACCGTCGCGTTCTCTTTTGAATTCTGCGCCAATGGCCTCTGCTACCGCAGGATCGTACTTAGCCAGCAATTCGTTCATTTGATTGATCATAGGGAACACCTCTCTTTGTCATCGTTATAATCATTATACCATAGATTTTGTGCTTTGTATAGTCACGTTTTTCACAAAAGAAACAATTTTTTCGAAAATATTTTGCATATATCATTGACAAAAAGAGCAAAATCGTGTTATAATGATATCAAGTTTGAATTGGCTTTGCATAAGCCTTGCAAATAAGGGGACATGACATACCTGTATTACGGAAGGGAGACACTATGGAGATAGCTATCATTGCAAGCGACATGAAAAAGGAACTGATGACGCAATTTTGTATCGCTTATTGCGGCGTGCTCAGCAAGCACAATCTTTGTGCGACAAGCATTACCGCAAAGTACATTTCCGAAGCGACCGGCTTGAAAATTGAAAAGCTGCTTGCCGGAGAGCAGGGCGGCGAACAGCAGATCACTTCGCGTGTAGCTTATAATGAGATCGATATGCTTCTCTATTTCAGAGATACCCGTCCGGGCAGAGGCGCAGGCGAGATCGAAAATGAGCTGATGCGCATGTGCGACCAGAACAACGTGCCTGTTGCGACCAACATTGCAACTGCCGAGGTGCTGATCATGGCCCTGGATCGCGGTGACTTGGATTGGCGCGAGATCGTCAACCCCAGGTCTGCTATGAACAGAAAAACGTATTGATTCCCAAACGGTATAAGACACGTCCTTGGGGCAAGCTACATCCACAGAGAGCGTCGGGTGCTGGAAAGACGCGTTGTACGCCAAAAGGATACCACTTATATCTGAAAACTGCATACCATACGAGTGAAACGTTCGGGTGGAACCGTGCGGATTTTGTTGTCTGCACCCCGATACAGCGCATGCTGTATCGGGGTTATTTTTATAAACAATTTCAATCACATAAAGGAGAAAAACTATCATGAAAATCAATTTCGGATCCAAGATTTGCGAATATCCGTCCGCTATGACGGTATATGACGCAGCAAGAGAAGCGGAGCTGATCGATCGCAGTATCATTGCTGCAAAGGTCAACGGCCAGGTGGTTGCGCTGACCAAGCTGATCGAGGACGATGCCAACGTCGAGCTGCTCAGCTTTGCACAAGAGGACGGCAAGCACGTATTCCGTCACACCGCATCCCACATTCTGGCACAGGCTGTCAAGCGCCTGTACCCCCAGACCAAGCTGACCATCGGTCCTGCCATCGACAACGGCTTCTATTATGACTTTGATTCCGACATTACCTTCTCTCCCGACATCTTGAAGAAGATTGAGGACGAGATGAAGAAGATCGTTAAGGAAAACCATAAAATTGAGAGATTCGAGCTGCCCCGCGAGCAGGCGATCGCGTTCATGACCGAAAAGGATGAGCCCTACAAGGTGCAGCTGATCGAGGAACTGCCCGAGGATGCTGTGATCAGCTTCTATTCGCAGGGTGAATTTACCGACCTTTGCGCAGGCCCCCACCTTTTCTCAACGGGTGCTGTGAAGGCAGTTAAACTCACACAGTGCACGGGC
>JAZQYT010000235.1:0-2848 GCA_045633665.1 Eubacteriales bacterium
TGCTGTAACCCTTGATCACGACAGCCATGTTGACCGAATCCGTACCCTTATGGGAAGGATCAGAGTCGATGTAGTAATCAAAATACGCACCCTCTTTACCGAGTTTGTAGTAATCGGTATGCTCGCTGAGCTTCAAGTCAACCGTTTGCGGCTGATTGTTTTGGTCAAGATAGCCAAGCTTCTTATAAACGATCGCGCGTCCGTCCATGGAGAAGAACGAGAAATTGTTGACAAAATCCTTGATCTCAAGATCCTCAAGCACGGTCAGATCCAGCGTGTAGTATGTTCTGGTTTCGTCGGACTGCGCCATCTCCACCTGTCTGTAATCGACTTGGATCTTACCGTCATCGGAAAGATACGACATATCGATGTCTACGTAAACAGGTCCGGAGGACGAAATGTCTGCGGTCTGGGATTCGGAGCCATAGAAATTGCCATCAGCATCCGTATATTGCAGCCAATAAAGTCTGCCTGCACTGGTATGCTGCGGTTGGCCCGGCCACAAGGGAGAGGACATGGCGCGGAAGTCGGGAAGCGTCCAGTAATCCTTGCCGTAAACGTAATAGGGGGCTATACAGTTGGTCTCTGTCGTACCGCAGGAGAGATGATAATAAGGTGCGATGAACTGAATGGAGGAGAGCTGCTTGAGCGGGAAGTTACCCCAGTTCTGGTACAGGTTGATCGACTTGAACTGTCTTGTCTGGTTCTTGGAGACTGTGATGGGGAATATCGAATAGCCGTAGTGCATATCCTCGGGATCAAACAAAGTCTCTTCGTATTCGCCCTTGAAATTTTTGCAGACCTCTACGCTGATGGGCAGCAGTCTGTCAGCTTCGTCAAGTACCACGCCGCACTCAAGGCATCCCGTATTGTTTGTGTGCGCAAAGATATAAATCTCACGGTCATAATCGTCTCCGACGATCTGTGAATCAACAATATAATGCTTTTGAGGTTCTTTATAATAAGGTTTATTGAAGTCGGTGCCGTCCAGCGTGTATGTGTAACAGCCGACAAGACTGTTGTAGCCGACGTATTTTGCGTTATCGCTCTTGTTGACGATCTTGATGTCGGTCAACGGGTTACGTTCAATATAAGCCTGTCTTTCCAGCTCGTCGAACGAGTGTCCCTTGTCGGTGTAGATGCGGTGACCGATCGAGTAGCTATCATGGCTTTTCAGAGTTGTGGAAGAGGGGGTATAGGTCTGTGTGATCACGTAGTAGCCGTCTTCTAAGGTGACGGTCACTTCACCGACGTATTGTTCCTCGGCAGGGAAAATGTAACCAAACACTCCCGCATCGGCCACGTCAAAGCCAACGTATTGTACTGAGGCAGCGTCAATGCCGTCAATGGAATTGTGCTTGCCGTTCTTGTCGGCAATGACAAGCGAAGATACGCGGCTTTGCTCAATGCGAGTCACCATGCCGAATCCTTTCAAGCCGTGAGCGTCACCATCTGCAACCACGCGGATTTGCTGATGCATCTTGTCACCGTAAACGTGCAGGTTGCGGTCAAGCTTCATGGAGGTCGCTGCAGTTGTGTTGATCTTAACCGCTTTCATTTCCGTGATCTCAATCTTCTCACCAACCTTATCGCCACAGTCCACACGGATTGATTCCACCTTGCCCGTGTAATCGGGAATAGAAACAAGAGGAACGATTACGGTGCAGTACTCGTCGCCGGGCTTTACCGAGAAGGAAACGATCTGATCACTGTTAAAACCGTCATAAGAGCCTGCTCTGAGATATAGCGTAACGTTTGACGCATACTCGGTGCGCATGGTGATCTGAATTGCGTTGTAATTCTCCGCGTTATACTTCACGTTCCAATGGAAATAGGGATCGTACGTGCTTTGGACGATTGCGGTCAGTACACCGTCATTCAAAACGACGGATTCAATGTCGTGGGTGGAGGGCTTGCGCGCCTTGGCGAGCAGATCGTAGCTGCCTGCGCTCTCGTCAAATTCATAAACGGAAGGCAAGAAGCCTTGATCCAAGAAATGAATATCGTAATAGTAATAACCGAATCTGTAGATATTGCCGCGTGCGTTGCTACCCGAGCGCGAGGAATACAGCTTGTCACCGCTTTCGGTGATGACGAATGCATCCATCGTGTTGGTCAGGTAGGGAATTCCGTCTTGGTTGTAAAGCCCGGAGACTTGTTTGTTGTCTTTTTTATCCAGGTTGTAAACCAGACGCACGTCTCCGTTCGTGATTTCCGCAGTATCACGTCTTTGATCAAGATAACGGAAGTTGATAAGATTTGCAACCTCGTCGGCATACGTAATGGTGTCGCCCCAGGCAGTAGTGTCCTGACGCGCCTGATCTGTTATGATATTACCCGCCTGATTCATGATAAGATCAGCGGGGACAGAAAGTTCAGCCATCTGTGTATCCTCCTGTGAAGTGATATCATAGTTGAAGCATTTGCTAAAAAATGCAGCGACCATATCGGACAAAAGTTGCGTTTCTCCGCCGATATACAGCTTGCTTTGGGATACGTAAACCGTGTTTTGGGCATACGATGCATTGCGTGCGTTTCCGATTACGATCTCCTTTTCGGAAAGAGCGTATCTCGACTCTTCATCGGTGACGATCTGCAAAGCTACGCCCGTCAGCTTTTCCACGGTGTCGCGGAGCAGAATGGCTGCCATAAATGCAGGATCGTCAGCTTTGATATTGGCGGGACGCACGATCACGTATTCGCTTGCGCCATCCTTGACAAGTGTCAGCGGAGTATCCGGCGCGGGATCGGTCGTACCCGTTTCAGTATCCGTACCCGTATCGGGCGAGGGCGGTGTTTTGCATGCTGCAAGGCAGGGGAGCAGCAAGAGCAGCGCGAGTAGGAAAGG
>JAZQYT010000236.1:0-4543 GCA_045633665.1 Eubacteriales bacterium
AATGTACCAGTCGCAGAAGATGTCCCAAATGAAATCGTAGAGCATGGAGAGTGCAATGCCCAGCTCGTACTTATCAAGGTTAGAGCGCACGCCCTCGATGGTCTTGTGCAGTTCGGTCAGAATCCACTTGTCCTCGGTTGCCAATTCGCTTTCTGCGGGCAGCGCGATCTGATCAATGGTCAGATTCATACGAACGAAGCGCGATGCATTCCACAGCTTGTTTGCAAAGTTTCTGGCAGCCTCGATCTTTTCGTCCGAGAAACGCATATCGTTTCCGGGCGAGTTACCGGTAGCAAGTGCAAAACGCAGCGCGTCTGCACCGTACTTTTCAATGATCTCCAGAGGATCGATGCCGTTGCCCAAGGACTTGGACATCTTGCGTCCCTGTGCGTCACGTACCAGACCGTGGATCAGTACGGTATCAAAGGGTGCTTTGTCGGTATATGCAAGTGCGGAGAAGATCATTCTGGATACCCAGAAGGTAATAATATCGTAGCCGGTAACCAGCGTATTGGTGGGATAGAAGTATGCCAGATCCTCGGTTTGTTCGGGCCAGCCCAGCGTGGAGAAGGGCCAGAGCGCGGAGGAGAACCAGGTGTCCAGCGTGTCGGGATCCTGACGCATCTGCTTACCGCACTTGGGGCAGATCGCAGAGGATTCCTTAGTGACAACGGTTTCGCCGCAATCGTCGCAATAGAATGCGGGAATGCGGTGACCCCACCAAAGCTGACGGGAAATGCACCAGTCGCGGATGTTTTCCATCCAGTGGAAGTAGTTCTTTTCAAATCTTTCGGGAACGAAGCGGATGTCACCGTCGCGTACTGCGTCGATCGCGGGCTTTGCCAGGGGCTCCATCTTGACGAACCACTGCAAGGAAACGCGAGGCTCAATGGTCGAGCCGCAGCGGTAGCAGGTGCCAACGTTGTGCGCGTAGTTGTCAACCTTGTTCAAGAAGCCGCCCTCTTCCAGGTCCTTGACGATCTGCTTTCTTGCAACAAATCTGTCCATGCCTGCGTATGCGGGGTAGTCCTCGGTGATCTTGGCGTCGTCGGTCATAACGTTGATCACGGGCAGGTTGTGGCGTGCGCCGACTTCAAAGTCGTTGGGGTCGTGCGCGGGGGTGATCTTGACGCAGCCGGTACCGAAATCAGCCTCAACGTAATCGTCTGCGATCACGGGGATCTCTCTGCCAACCAAGGGAAGGATCAGCATCTTGCCAACCATGTCCTTGTATCTTTCATCGTTCGGGTTAACCGCAACGGCGGTATCACCCAGCAGCGTTTCGGGACGGGTGGTGGCAACCTCAAGGTAGCCGCTGCCGTCCTTGAAGGGATAGCGGATGTGCCAGAAATGGCCGGCCTGATCCTCGTATTCCACCTCTGCATCCGAGATAGAGGTCAAGCATTTGGGACACCAGTTGATGATGCGGTTGCCGCGGTAGATCAAGCCCTTATCGTACAGCTTAACAAATACGGTCTTGACAGCCTCAGAGCAGCCCTCGTCCATGGTAAATCTCTCACGCGACCAGTCGCAGGAGGAGCCCATTTTCTTGAGCTGGGAAATGATTCTGCCGCCGTACTGCTCCTTCCAAGCCCATGCACGCTCAAGGAAACCGTCTCTGCCAAGGTCTTCCTTGGTAATGCCTTCCTTGCGCATAGCCTCCACGATCTTTGCCTCGGTTGCGATGGATGCGTGGTCGGTTCCGGGCAGCCACAGCGTGCAGAAGCCTGCCATACGCTTATAGCGGATCAGAATATCCTGCAGGGTGTTGTCCAGCGCGTGTCCCATGTGCAGCTGACCTGTAATGTTTGGAGGGGGAATGACGATGGTGTAAGAGGGTTTGGTCTTGTCAATGGTGGGGGTAAAGTAGCCCTTTTCGCACCATGTTGCATAGATCTTGTCCTCAAATTCACCGGGGGAATACGTTTTCGGTAATTCGTTGTAGGAATTCATGTCTATTTTCTCCTTCTTATAATTTCGTATAAAAAATAAAAAACTCCACCGTCGCTGATTTGTATCAGGACGTGGAGAAAACGCGGTACCACCTGATTTCACACCCTTTATGGGTATGCACTCAAATTCACGATAACGGCGTGAAAGGCTTTACACCTACCGTTGCAGACTACTTACTTTCACCTGCACCGCTCCCGGACGACTTCGGCACGCTTTTGACGAACTCTCACCAACCGTTCGCTCTCTGCACAAAAGGGAAATGCCTACTGCTTCCGTTCCCAGCGTTTGACATATACGGATAGAGTATAGCATGAAAATGCGCGTTTGTCAATAACATTTTTGCAAAAAAGTGCGCATGCAGGGCAAACAAAAAGCGAGCGAGAGCGTGCCAAGGCACGCTCTCGCGGGAAAAGATTTTCGTTATGCAAAGGGTTATTGGCCGTCTGCGCCGCCGTAGCCGTCCACAGCTGCGTTTGCCTTGACCTCGTCTGCACTCAGCGCGCGGCTGTAGAAGCGCACAGCGCGATAGGTGGTGTCAAAGGTTTTGGCCGAATCATTGTGGCCGATAAAGAAGTTGCCTGCACTCAAAGAACCTGCAGCGGTATTGATCTGTCCTGCAAGCTCACCGTTGACGTAGATGCAGCACTCGCTGTTTTGCGTGTAAACAATGGTGATCAGGCTGTTTTGCAAAAGCTCCAGTCCGCCCTTGATCTTGATTCTGCCGTTGCCCAGCGTTTTGAGTTCCAGGATGTTCTCAGAGTTGCGGCGGAACAGCGCGAAATGGTCGTCGCTGCTGCTGATAAAGGTGTTGAAATTGCTGCCAAGCGAGGTAAAGTCGCCAAGCAGGACCTCGATCGTAAAGCTTTCGCCATTGATCGTGTCCACAACAGCCTGAGGAAACTCATGCTTTGCCATGCTTGCGCGCAGACCTTGCTCGGTGAAATAGTTGTTGCTGTCCTTTTTGATCTCCATGTCGTGACCGCCAACCAGATCTTCCCATTCGGAAGCCTCGGCGTCATAGCCACCGCGCGTGTTTTGCGTACCGCTGTAAAGTGCTACCAATCCATCCGCCACGTAATCGTGCGCTACGGGCTCGAACGGCTCAACCGTTTCGGGAGCGGTGGTTTCAATCTCTCGCTCGGGTACGATGTAGGGGAATTCGATTTTCATCAGATCAATCACTTTATTCCACATTTTCACCTCGGTGGATCGAGTGGGATACTTCGAATACAGACATGCCACGATGTCGTATTCGTCGGATTCCAAGAAATTCTTGCCGTATACCCACTTTCTGACCTCGTCGATCTGATAGGTGCCGTTTTCATTCTTCCAAACCCAGATGGGTGTGGGCCACAGGTGAACCTGCGCATCAATGGCTTCATATACGTCCTTATTCACGCCTGCCTGACCGTGGTGCGCCATCTGCACGATATCGCTCTTGAGCGCATCCCCGTAGGTAGTCAGCAGACGTCGGCCGCCAAGGGTGCCGAGGTCGTTCAGGAAAAGCACGCTCTGCTCGCCTATGATGGCACGCAGAACAAGCGAGGTATCGTTGAGATTGGAGGTACCGTCCGCCTTGTCCCAGGTCTGAAGTACGTCAATGCGCACACCGTCGATCTCAAAGGAAAGTCCCTTGGAAACGGCCTCTGTATTGATCACGGCACCGTTGATCTGATCATAGTAGGTCGAGCCTTCGGGTACCTGCGCACCGATGACCTGTCCATACTTGTTAAGGTTCTCGCGGATCTGCGAGATTTCCATATCACCGTTTGCGGCGGGATATTCATTACTGCCGAATTCGGGGAAGTCGAAATAGATGTTGTTGATCTTGTAGTTGGAGTCTGCGGAGTATTCCGAAAGCATTTTGGAAAGCTCATACATATGATCCTTGTGCGCGTGGGAGAGGAACCAGGCCTCTACTTCAAAGTAATCGTTCTGACCGATGCCCAAAATGGAGCGCAGAGCGGCAGGCATATAAGGATCGCGATCCTTGCCCGTACCGTCAATACCGCCGTCAATCACGATCAGCTTGCCATTCTCGGTTTTGATCACGTAGGACTGCATCAGGCTGTCTCTCTCGGGCGCTAACTGATACAGCGCTACGGGAGAGGGCTGCTCGGGTTCGGGAATCTCCTCTGTAGTCTGCTCGTCGGAGGGAGCTTCTTCCGTTTTACCCTCGGTTTCGGGTTCGGTTTGCGCAGGCTCGGATCCCAAGGGCTGTGTTTGCTCGGTCGGATTCTCGGTATCCGTCGAGTTTTCGGGCGGGGTGGTCTGTGTGCAGGCAAAGATCGAAGCACACATCAAAAGCAGTAAAAGAACGGACATTGCTTTTTTCATAATTGTTTCATTCCTTTAAGTATTATGCTCCGTGCAGAAAAGCACGGATCCATTGATTTGATTATACCATGTATCGGGAATTTGTTTGTGAACGAATTGTTAAATCGCCTCTCGGCAGAAGAAACGGGCGGATTTAATGCCAAAAAAACGAAAAGAAGAAGCAAAAAAAGATTTTTCAAAAAAATCGAAAAAAATTGAAAAAAGGTATTGACAAATCGAAAATGATTTGTTATAATATCAGAGTCGTCAACAG
>JAZQYT010000237.1:0-2615 GCA_045633665.1 Eubacteriales bacterium
AACCGCGCGCGGTTGGTTCTTTTTTGCAGCTTTGCCTGTAAGCCGGGTTCTGTCGAGAACGGCCATCTATCTTTGCTTTTTGTCACCAAAAAGCTCCGAGCGAAAACGCTCATGCCACCCATCGGGTCCTTGCGGCTGTCGGGCAGACATTCCCCGAACGGTGTTGCTTTGAGTAGGGTTTACAGCAAATCTATGTTACCATAGAAGTGGGTGAGCTCTTACCTCGCCTTTCCATCCTTACCGCATGCGCGGCGGTTTATTTCTGTTGCACTTTCCCGGCGGTTACCCGCGGCTGACGTTATCAGCTACCCTTGCCCTGTAAAGCCCGGACTTTCCTCACCGTAATACCTTTCGGCAACATACGGCGCGGCCGTTTAGCTAAGCTGCAAGTGCGATTATAGCACAAGACGGGGAAAAAGTCAAGACTTGACGTCGTATTTCTTGATATAGGGAATGAACGCGATACCCGAGGCGCAAATTGCCGTGATCACGATCTCGGGGATCATGTAAAGACCGTTGTAGAAGATCGAGTATACCAGTGCCAGCAGCTGTCCGCTGAAGGCATTCAGGATCACGTCGCCGATGGCATAAAAACCTTCTTGGGTAAAGAACCATTCCGCCCACGAACCAAAGAAGAGAAAGCCTGATGCGATGTGGACAGCATAGCGTGCGCCAAGGGCGATCAGTACGCCAAGAATGATGGCAGGCACCTTGGGCAGCTTATTTCGCAGCACGCCGCCAAGACCAAGCACGGTGTAAGCTACGAAGTAGTCCAGAATCAGAATGCCGATCGCAACGCCAAAGCCCATAAAGTCCTCGCTGGTGGGTAGGAAATAAGCGAGTAGCGTTGATCCCTTGCCAAGCATCAGATCCATGATGATCTGAATGACCGCGTAGGTGAACGCGGAAAACAGTCCCCATTTGGTGCCGTACATGTAGGCAATCAGCACGATGGGCAGCATGCTTGCCACCGTAAAGCTGCCGCCAAAGGGCAGGGGCGGAATGGGTGAGCTGATCAGCGCGAGAATGACCGCGGTTGCCAGCATGATCGCGCTGACGGTCAACCGCTTTGTTTTTTGAGATGTGTTCATACATCCTCCTCCTTTGATAATGGGGAGCACTAAGTATTCTGCGTCGAGCGGGCGGTGAGAAGATTTTTCGTCAGTCTAAACAAAGAATCTGCGCGTATAGTGGATTCTATACGAAAGATTCTTTGTGACGAATGACGGAAAAGATTCCGCCGCTTCGCCGATGGCAGAATATTTAGTGGTTCCCAAACAAATCAACCGCACGAAAAATCTCCGTGCGGTTGAGGATTCCAATCTCAAGTATGTGCAAATCTTCCTACGCCGGTATTATCCGTATCAGGTTAAGGGTTCACGCGTCTGCGTATCTCAGCCGTTGACGTTTGCGTCTTCAGCACCCCTGATTTTTTATGCGGTTGTCCGCATATATTGTACGCCTGCTTGCTTATTTTGTCAAGTATTTTTTTGAAAAATGCAAAAAAATTGTCAAACCTCTTGCCAAACGAGGCAATATCTGCTATAATACCTACATAGAAACTTTTGAAAGGAGTTTGTATACCATGAAAAGAATTCTTGCAATTATCCTGGCAGCACTGATGCTGTGCTGCGTATTTGTTGCTTGCGACCAGCCTGAAGAGCAGAAGCCCTCCAGAGAGACCACCGCAGCAACCACCGAGGCTCCTACGACCGAAAAGCCTACCGAAGAGCCCACCACCGAAGAGGAAACCACCGATGACGGTATCCCGGATCTGGTAGACGTTTACATTGACGTTTGGGAAGACAAGGCTCAGTCTCCGCAGGCAATCGCTCCAAACCATAAGGGCGTTGGCATTCGTTTCGTCATTCCCGAGGGTGGCTACCTGTACGAGAGCAGCGTTACCGCACCCAGCTACAGCGATGACCTTGGCAGTCTGAATATCAAGCTGTTCGCATGGAACACCGACTTTGAGACCACCGTTGCAGGTGAGCCTCTCCAACTGGACGAATTCGTTGACTTTGCCGATAACAGCTCGCTGACCTGCGAGTATGAGGAAGGCAAGTTCGGCGCAGGCACTTACCTGCTGCTGGTTTGCGATGGCGTTGACGAGCAGGGACAGGGTGTTGGCGTTTGGATGGACAGCCCCATCAAGGACGAGTTCCTCAAGGAAGAGGTTGCCAAGTATGAGATCGCTTCCTTTGTAAACGGTAAGGAAAACAAGAAGAAGATCGGTAAGTTCTCTCTTGTTATCGTTGAACCCGAGGCAGAATAATACCATATTGCACAACAAGACAGGGCATGTATATGCCCTGTCTTATGTTTTTGCCGATTTTTGGTTTTTTGTGCAAATTCTCTTGCAAAAGCGTCCAAAATATGGTATAGTATTAGATGGAAAAAATTAATTGTGAAAGGTGGAACAAATCCATGACTTACAACAAGATGAATATTGAAGACATTAACGTTTCCGGCAAAAAGTGCCTGGTTCGTTGCGACTTCAACGTACCCGTTAAGGACGGCGTAATCACCTCCGAGAAGAGAATCGTAGAGGCTCTGCCTACCATCAAGTACCTCAAGGCTCAGGGCGCTATGGTCATCCTTTGCTCTCACATGGG
>JAZQYT010000238.1:0-4111 GCA_045633665.1 Eubacteriales bacterium
ACCTTCATGTTCTGGTTGAACGGCAACAGAGTATTGACGTAAGAGGGAGCTTCTTCGGTGGTTTCTTCTGCAGCAGTGGTGGTTTCTTCCTCTGCAACTGCGACCAGAGCAAAGCAAGAAGCAACCATGAGCATGGAAAGTACCAGAGCCAATAATTTTTTCATGGTAAAAAATCTCCTTTTTAAAATATTTGGACAATTATCATTTTATACTATTTTTGTCCGATTGTCAACATACTGACGGTATTTTTTATCAGATTTTTGTGTAAATCTTAATATTCTGTACCGATATAAGCACCGTCGCGGTACAAAAGCGTATAGGTTCCTGCATAAAGGATCTGATCCTGCACGCGCACGTAAGGGGTAATGAAAATGCGCACCTCGCCCGTACAGGGCAGCGTCAGCGTGGCGGTATAAATGCGGCCGCCCAGCGCTTCGGCTGTGTAGATTTCGTCACCGCCCTCGATTTGATCGACAAGAGCCGAGCCTGCAAGCGTCAGCTCACGCACGCCGTCCGCATCGGTCACGGTGCAGGTAAAGCCGTATGAGCCGCGCGATAGTGTGGCATCGGGCGCAACGAGGGCGCAGATACGCACCAAAAATTGGCCGTTTGCGGGATTGGTTTCCTGACAGGCAAGGTATTTGGCAGGGCATTCGGGCAGGATGGGCGCTGTGATGATGACGTCCGTCGCGCAGCCGCTGACGTGTAAGGGATAGGTGCTGCCGTCCTCGGCAAGCGCGTAAAAGGACGCGGCATCCGGCACGGTACAGGTCATTTTGTAAGCACCGGGCTGGATCTCCTCGTTGCTCTCAAAGCTCAGGGCAAGGAATGCACCGCTGACGTGCGCGTTTTGTGCGCTGTCCAAAAGGATTCGGATGCTGCCGCCGTGATCCTTATACGTCAGCGTCAAAAGCTCGGTCGCTTGCAAAAGAGAAATGCTTTTGAGTGTAAAGAGAGAGGTGTCGTATTCAAGCGTCAAAAAACCGCCGGCAAGATCCATTTCCGGCAAAGAGAGGTGCAGCGTGATAGTCCCACCCGGCTCACAGCTTTCTGTCTGCAGCGCCTGCAGAGGGATCTGTTCGCTTTGCGTCGCGTCTTGCTCCTGCGCCGACGAGGGCAGGAAGAAAGAGAAGAGCAAACAAAGCGTCAGTATCAAACATAAGCGTGCTTTCACGTCATTTCTCCTTTGTGAAAAATGTTGTCATTTTATTTTATTATACACAAATGTATAAAATTTGTCAATAAGGCGGTAATTTCCATGCAAGCGTCGGCTTTGCGTGCGCATACTAATGCTGACCGAAAAAGTATGGAGGAAGAGCAATGAAATATATCGGCAAAACGTTGATTTTTGCGTTGATCTTAGGGGTAGTGACCGCATCCATGTACGGATGCATCGGCCCTGAGAGCGATGACGGAAGCAATACGAACGGTGAGACCTCGGGCAATCAGACCACGCAGCAGACGACACAGCAGACCACCGAGGAGAATACGACAAATAAGGAAACGGGTAGCAGTATGATGGATGGCGTAGACAGCGTTGTCGGTGACGTCAGTGATGCGCTGACCGGTGACGCGACCACGCAGACCACCGAGTCTACCACCGAAGCGACCACGACCACCCCCGGACGCACGCGCGGCATTCGCGGACGCGAGGGAAAATAATGCAAGCGAAAAGGCTGAGGTCGTAAGATCTCAGCCTTTGAACTGTTCTTGCAGCAAAGGGTTACAGAGAAGCAGCCCACAGCCCACCGTAGGGGCGATTCACGAATCGCCCGTGAAATCGGTCCCAACAATCGAGCGCGGACCGTTGGGGACGTCAGCCCCTACCGACGGACGGTTTACGTTGTCCTTGTCGATGGTGTATTGAATATTACTTTATTTCAAACTGACACGGGCATCACCACTGACGATTTCGATTTGAATATCATCCGCAAATTCATCATCTTCATAGTGTTTGAATTCTCTTAACGTATCTATCATGATTTTTGCGGCATCTCCGAATTTGCGTTCCACTACGTCAAGACCAATAATTTCAATATGAATAGGTCTTCCCACCATATCGGTCAAGCAATCCCAAAATGCATCCCAATTACAACCGTAATAATCGGGCCAATCAAGAGCTTGGCGAATCACAAAGTGTATTTCCAAGTAGTTTTGAACGTTTGTAAAATCTATTGTGTACGTTTCCTTATATTGGTACATAGTCTCTCCTTACTGTGTGATTTCATAGAAGGTCTGGTAATGATCGTATGTAACGAAGATTAAGCCGTCATTTGAATATAGTATTCTTTGTCTATTTCTGAATCCTTTTTCATAGTTCAAATCTGCCTCATGCCACTCTCTTCCGGGAGCACTTGGAAGTTTTCCTTCCCTGTTTTTGTAAATATCTCCGCCAATCATTTTGTTGGGCAATACCTCATGTAAATTGCCTTTCCAATCTAACCACCCATATTGTCGGGCTTGTTTTTTCTTAATATAGTAATTTGGTAGTTCATTATGATAAAGTAACTGGGCATCTGCACCCAAATATCCCATAATAGTGGCTGCACCTGCCGGTTTTGTTCTCATTGGAACATAAACGCATTTGCACCTTGAATGAGCTTGCACCTCTTGCTGATTTTTTAAAATAGAAATAGAGACGATTTTTCCGTGCTGCTCAATACAGAATTTACAAGAAGTGGGTGTTAGCATAGACATCCAATTTGCCCAATTTTTACTGTTTCCCCTTAAATCTTTGTCTTGCTGCAGCGTGTTGATCAGATTTTCAATAAAACCTTCTTGCATGAATCCTCCTTCATTATACCGTGTTGTTCTCTTTTGGTCAAATTCAAAATGCTGTTTTGGCTATTGTAGCACACAACAGTTGATTTGTCGTCCACGGATATGAAGGATTTTTGGATTGTTCGTTGAGGTTTTTGATTCCGAATTGACAGGGTGACGAATAGCTCAACTCTCATTTAATATAGGAAAACTGAATTTGCTTTATTTTATACTGACACGAATATCACCACTGACGATTTCGATCGTGATGCTGTCGGAAAACAAATCATTATTAAAATGCTTAAATCTCTTTAATATCTCAATCATTTTGGCAGCGGAATCGCCAAACTTTCGCTCAATCACATCCAAACCGATAATTTCGATGTGGATAGGATCACCGTACATATCGGTCAGGCAGTCCCAAAATGCATCCCAATTACAACCGTAGTAATCTGGAAAATCCAATGCTTTCCATATTACGGCATGCATTTCTAAATAATGGTTCACGTTTGAAAAATCTATCGTATACTTTTCGTTGCTCATTGCATCTGCCTCCTTATTTTGTGATTTCATAAAAAAGCTTGATCATGGTCGTACGGAATGCAAACGAGGGCTGCGTCAAGTTGTTGACACAGCCCTTGGGATTTTATTTTAATGGATCTGCGTGCCGGTGGGAACGCTGTCGTCAACAAAGATGACCTTGCAGCCGCAGGCGTTGTTGGTCGCAGCCAGCAGCATGCCCTGGGAATTGATGTTGCAAATTCTGCCCGGCTTGAGGTTTGCGATGACGATGATCTTTTTGCCGATGATGGATTCGGGCGTGTACTCTGCCTTGATCGAGGACATGATGACTCTCTCGCCAATGCCGTCGTCCAGAGTCAGCTTGAGGCAAGCGTTGGACTTGCGCAGCGTTTCTGCCTTGAGGATCTTGCAAACGCGCAGATCAAGCTTGTCAAAGTCTTCGATCGTGACCTGCTCCTTGACGGGCTGTACGGGATCTGCTTCGCCTCTGGGTGCTTCGGGCTGTGCGGGTGCCTCTTCTGCGGGCGCGTCACACACCTCGCAAGACTTCTCTGCTTCGATCTCTGCCTCGGTCTTGGGGTAGGAGAAGTCCAGAAGGTTGACGTACTTATCCGCGTCAATGGCGTACAGGAACAGATACAGTCTGGGGCCCTGCTCCTTGTCGATCAGAAGCTTGTAGACCGTCTTGAAGAAGCTGCCCTGAATGCCGCGCAGCTCCTTGGAGTCAGCCAGCTCGGGGTAAACCTGCTTGGGAATATCGTAAATGGCGGTGTTCAGCTCGTCCAGCGTGTAGCCGCCCTTGGCGATCACGTCGTGGAGCAGTGCGATC
>JAZQYT010000239.1:0-1803 GCA_045633665.1 Eubacteriales bacterium
GGCGGCAGGCGCGGATACCTTCCTGACGGGTGAGCTGAAGTATTCGCAGCTGTCCGAGCCTGCGGGGATCAATCTGCTGGTTGCAGGACATTTTTATACCGAGGCGCCCATCTGCGCCCGTCTTTGTGAGATCGTCAAAAAGGTCAGCCCCGAGGTGCAGACCGATATTGTCAAAAGCTGTCAAGTGACTGTGATATAAGGAGAGAAATATGACATACGTAATTTCGGATTTACATGGCAATTATGAAAAATTCAAGCAAATGATCGACAAGATCGGATTAAAGGATACCGACATTCTGTACGTGCTTGGTGACATTGTGGACTTTGGCGAGCAGTCCATGGAGCTGATCGGGGATTTGAGCGTGCGCTATAACGTATACGCAATCGCAGGCGAGCATGACTATCTGGCCGTGCGCATGCTTTCGGGCTTTGAAAAGATGCTGTCGGGAGAGCAGACGCCCGATGCCGATTTCATCGCGGACATGCAGAAATGGGTGGCAAACGGCGGGCAGGCAACGCTGGATGCGTTCCGCGCTTTGGACAGCGAGATGCGCGAGGGCGTGATCGACTATTTATCCGACATGGCACTTTACGAGCAGGTGCGCGTGGATGGTGAGGATTATATTCTGGTACACGCAGGCATTGCCGATTTTGAGCCGGGGATGGATCCGGAGGATCTGGAACCCGAGGCATTCATGACCGAGCCTTTGGATCTGACAAAACGCCTGTTCAAGAACAAGACGGTTGTGGTAGGACACCTGCCCACCACCGAGGAAAATGGCGGCAACGGCAGAATCTGGTTTGGTAACGGTGGTGTGAATATCAACTGCGGTGTCAAGGACGGTGGCTATCTCGGTTGCCTGCGCCTTGACGATATGAAGGAATTTTACGTCTGATGGACAAGAACGAGCGAGTTTTGCTTCCCAAGGGGAGCGAATATACGGTAGAGATCACCGAGGTCAATAATCTTGGCTGCGGTGTTGGCCACGTGCAGGGCAAGGTCGTGTTTGTGCGCGGAGCGGTCACGGGGGACGAGGTGCGCATCTCGATCATCAAGGATACCGCTACCTATGCCGTGGGCAGAGTGGTGCGTATCGAGAAGGCTTCGGACGTGCGGGAGCGCACGGTCTTTTGTCACGCGCCCGACGCATGCGGCGGCTGCGTGCATCGCTACGTGACCTACGCGCACGAGCTGGAGTGCAAGCGCGCTTACGTGCAAAACGCCTTTCGCAAGGTGGGCTTGCCCGACGTGGCAGTCGCCCCCGTGCGCACCACAGGTGTGACGCGCGGCTACCGTAATAAGGGGCAATACCCGGTCAAGCAAGGAAAGGGCGGCATGGAGGCAGGCTTTTTTGCATCCAAAACGCACAATCTGGTCAAGGCGGATAAGTGCGCCCTGCAGCCCGAAATTTTTGGCGAGATCGTAACGTTCGTGTGCGCCTTTTGTGATGCGCACGGTATCAAAGCATATGACGAGGTGAGCGGTAAGGGGCTTTTGCGCCATATTTATCTGCGTCAGAGCAAAAATTCGGAGCAGGTCATGCTTTGCCTTGTGATAAACGGTAAAAGCATGCCAAAAGAGCGCGAATTTGCAGCCGCGGTCACAGCGCAATTTGCGCAGATCTCGGGCGTGGTGCTCAATTTTAACGAGAAAAATACCAACGTGGTGCTGGGTAAGGAGTACCGCACGCTTTGGGGTAAAGAATATATCGAGGATGAGCTGTGCGGTCTTACGTTCCGCATTTCTCCCGGTGCGTTTTATCAGGTCAACCGCGAGGGCGCGGAGCTTTTGTACGGCCTTGC
>JAZQYT010000240.1:0-9006 GCA_045633665.1 Eubacteriales bacterium
AGATAAATAAAAAAATAAGCTTTGCGCAAGCAAAGCTACCTTAACTTCTTCCCTTTTCACTATTACTTATTACTTTCCAAAAATCGACAAGAGTTTTTAGGGAATAGTGAAGAGTGAATAGGTAATAAGTAAAATCGACAAGACTCTGACGAATCTTGTCGATTTTTGGTGGAGCATAACGGACTTGAACCGATGACCCCAACACTGCCAGTGTTGTGCGCTCCCAACTGCGCTAATGCCCCTTGTTGCGGATAGTATAGCATATTATCGGTATTTTGTAAATAGGATTTTCAAAAAAAGTTTGGGATTGTGTTGTCAAAACCGTGCAAATATGATAAAATATAGGATACAGACCAACATGGAGAAAGAGGAATTCATTATGCATGATAAGCTTACCAAAATAGACATACAAAAAATGGAGCAGGAGCTTGAGGAGAGGCGCCGCCGCATTCCTGCGCTGCGCGAGGAGGTCAAGCGTACCCGTGAGTACGGTGACCTTTCCGAAAACGACGAATACCGCTGTGCAAAGCGCGAGTACAATGCCAACAAGAGCCGCATCCGTTACCTTGAGAATATGATAGACACCGCCATCATCGTCGAAACCGACACGCGCGAGGGCGTGGTGGGATTGTTCGATCTGGTCAAGATCTATTATCCCGAGGATGACGAGTACCGCGACATTCGTCTGGTCACCACGCTGCGCAACGACGTATTCAAGGACTGCATTTCGCAGGATTCTCCCTTTGGCAAGGCACTGATGGGCAAAAAGGTGGGGCAGACCGTGACCGTACACGTCAATGCGACGGTCAGCTATCCCGTCAAGATCCTGGAGATCATCAAGGGAGAGGACGATCCCGATCTGCCTATCTCGACCTACTGAGAGGGCTTTTTGAAGCAATTTTTCGGACGATCAAAGGAAGTGTAACTATGTACGCCAATTATCATACGCATACCACAAGATGTAATCACGCGCGCGGTGACGAGCGCGCATATATCGAAACCGCCATTTCGCGCGGTATTAAGGTGCTGGGATTTTCGGATCACGTACCCTATCCGTTCCCGAACGGGCATGAATCGGGTTTTCGCATTCCGCGCGCATTGTTGGAGGACTATATCGACACGCTGACAGAGCTGAAGCGCGAGTACGCGGATCAGATCGAGCTGCACGTTGGCTTTGAGGCCGAATACTATCCCGCATATCACGCGCTGCTGCTTGCATATCTGCAGCCTTATCCTTACGAATACCTGATCATGGGGCAGCACTTTATTTGCAACGAGATCGACGTCCCCGTATATTGCGGTGGAAGAGTGGGCGCGGACGTGCCGTGGAGGTATGCGCGTCAGGTGGTCGAGGGCTTGGGGACGGGGGATTTCGTATATCTTGCGCACCCCGATCTGCCAAGCAACACCGAGCGCGGGCAGGACTATAAGGACGCGATGGAGTGGCTGTGCCGCCAAACGCTTGCGCTGGACATTCCGCTGGAGTTGAATTTCCTTGGCCTGCACGACGGCCGCGCGTATCCCTGTCCCGATTTCTGGGAGATCGCGGGGCGTGTGGGCAACAAGGTCATTTTCGGGTGTGACGCGCACGATCCGTGGGCGGTGGCGCATCCCGAAACGCTGGAAAGAGCCAAGGAGTGGGCGGATCGGTACGGCTTGCAGGTGATTGACCGCGTGACGCTGCACAGACCGATTATCTGACGCACCGTCGGTGTGATTGCACGAAAAATCCGCGTGTATGTTTTTGGAAAAATCCGCTTGCACAGATTGACAAAACGGGGATGTTGCTGTATAATAAAACGTAAGGTGAATACCTGTAATAATTTAGGAGGAGAACTGATATGAAAAAGTATCTGTGTTTGTTCCTGGCGGGCTTGATGCTGCTGTCCGTATTGGTGGGCTGCGCTGAAACCGAAACAGGTGACGAGGACACTGTAGGTACCTTGGAAGAAGAAACCGACGTTGCCGCACAGGCTCTTGCCAATCTGAGTGTGGATTGGGGCGGAGAGGAATTCGTGATCCTCGGCCGTGAGGACTATGCTCCCGAGGAGCTTGAGGTGGAAACTCGCACCGAGGTGCTGGAGGACGCAGTTTATCAGCGTAATTTGGCCTTCGAGGAATATTGCAAGCTGGATCTCAACGTAGTTTTCGTTGACACGCCCTCTATGAGCGATACTGCTAAGAGAGACGTGCAGACCGGCGCAGGCGAATACGACCTGGTGCAGAACCACATGGCGAATACTGCAAATCTTGCCTCCGAGGGTACGCTGATCAGCTTTACCTCGCTGGACGGCATTGATCTGACCGCGCCCTGGTGGGACGAGGGAACTGCGAGCTTTATGATCTCGGACAGAATCTATTTCATGAACGGCTCGATCAACTACTCCGATGAGAACACCACCTACGTCATGCTGTTCAATAAGCAGATGGCAGAGGATGAGTCGATCGATCCCTATGATATGGTGTATAGCAATGAGTGGACGCTGGATAATTTCCAGAATCTGATCAAAACCGTTTCCTACGACCTGACGGGTGACGGTAAGTACGATGAAAACGACGTTTACGGCTTTGTTTCCACCTGGGAAACGGGCAACACCTTCTTCTTTGGCGCAGGTCTGCGCTACATCGTTTGCGAAGAGGGACAGGATCCCTATCTTGCTTTGGATGCAAGCGGTATGACCAAGGCAACCGATCTGCTTGATAAGATCCTGAATATTTATTATGTAAACAATTCTACCTACATGTCTCCTCCCGGTAAGGAGAATCTGGGTATGGACTGCTTCAAGTCGAGCAGAGGTCTGTTCTATGGTGAGGTCGTTCAGTACATTGTGCATTTGGGTAAGGAAATGGAAGCAGACTTTGGCGTGCTGCCCGTTCCGAAGTACGACGAGAAGCAGGAAGATTACATCACCTGGACAAACGGCATTTGCTCCACCTCCTCTATTACCAAGGCTGCGCAGAATCTGGAAAGACTTGGCCCGACCATCGAGATTTTGGCGATCATGTCCCATCAGAGAGTGACGCCCGCATTCTACGATACCGTTCTGCAGCGTAAGAGCGTGCGTGACGAGGAATCGCAGGGTATGCTGGACATCATTTTCAAGACGCGTACTTACGATTTGAGCATGTACTATAACCTCGGCCTTGAGCCCTTGTTCAAGGCTTGCGTCAACGACAACAAGCCCAACTTCTCTTCCACCTACGCCAAGGCTTCATCCAAGGCAGACAAGACGCTGGATAAGCTGATCAAGAAGTTCGAAAAGGACGAATAGCGTGAAATATCACTCTACCTTCACTATTCGGTTTGCGATTCACGCTTAAGCTTCACCTAAAAATGGGCTCCAACCCATTTTTGGAGCAAAGCTCCACGGCGAAGCTTTCAAACTTGTTTGAGCCTGTGGAGGCGGTATGAGGGCTGAAAGAAAAGCTTATTACAAATAAACAGTTCCGCAAGGGCTGTCGCACCCGTGCGACAGCCCTTGCTTGCTATAAGAAGGAGAAAGAACATGAAAAAACTGAATGCAGAAAAGATGAACGCGCTGGTAGACGCGCGTGTGCAGGCCGATATCGAGAGCGGTAAGGTTGGCGGTGCTGCGCTTTGCGTGGTGCAAAACGGAGAGGTTTTGCTGTGCAAGACCTACGGCTATCAGAACGCGACGACCAAAGAGCCTCTGCGCTCCGATGCCATGTACCGCCTTGCCTCCATGACCAAGCCGATCACAGCCGTGGCTGCCTTGATCGCACAGGAGCAGGGACTTTTGTCGATCGACGACGAGCTTGCCAAATACATCCCCGCGTACAAGCATATGAAGATCGGCCACATAGAGGATGGCAAGGCTGTGTATGATAAGGACGCGCAGACGCCTATCACTATCAAGCATCTGCTTTCGCACACAAGCGGCCTTGGCACCTTGGAGATCGGAGATCTTGCCTGGGCGACCATGCCCGAGGAAAACGCCAAGACTCCCGAGGGTGTTATGGACTGGTTGGCTGATAAAATGCTGGCGTTCGAGCCGTATACCGCGCAATGGTACAGCCCGGTGGCTGCTTTCGTTGCCGTGGCGCGCATCATTGAGATCGTGTCGGGCATGGCGTATAACGAATATCTGGATAAGTACCTGTTCGGGCCGCTGGGCATGCAGGATACCACCTTTGACCTGAATGAGGATCAGAAGGTGCGCATGATCGCCATGCACAACTATACCGAGGCCGAGGGCGGCTTTGCCGTACCCAAGTCGCTGGAAACGATTTTTGAGGGCATTCCCAACACGCAATGCTGCGGCGGTGCGGGGTTGGCTGCAACGCTGGCGGATTACGTCAAGTTTGGCGAGATGCTGACGCATGGCGGAGAATTGAACGGTGTACGCATCCTTTCTCCCGAATCGGTTGCGCAAATGGCCACCGTGCAGGTGACCGATGCCATCATGCCGCCTCCCGTGCAATGGGGACTTGGCGTGCGTGTGATCTCGGCAGACGGCTACCAGATGCCCAAGGGCTGCTTTGGCTGGAGCGGTGCTTACGGCACGCACTACTGGAGCGATCCCGAAAATTGCATTACTGCGGTTTATATGAAAAATTCCGGCTATGACGGTGGCTCGGGTGCGTTGACCTCGTTCCTTTACGAGCAGGACGTCTATGCATCTTTTGAGGAGTAAAGGAGAGAAATATGGCAAACGAAATCATCAAGGGCATGGGCTTTCACCACATGTCACTGTACGTTTCTGATTTTGATAAGTCCTTAGCGTTTTACAAAAAGCTGGGCATGAGCGTTTATACCGCGTGGGGCGAGAGAGATTCCCGCATTGCGCTTTTGGACACGGGGGACGGCACGCTGCTGGAGCTGTTCGCAAAGCCCGGCCTTGTCATGGAGGCAGAGGGACGCTGGCAGCATCTTGCCTTGCACGTTGAGAACGTGCAGGCGGCTTTGGACACCGCACTTGCCGCAGGCGCTGTCTTGCGCTCGCCCGTGCAGATCATGGAGCTGGACTCGCAGCCGCGTAAGATCACCATTCAGATCGCGTTCGTGTATGGTCCCGACGGTGAAGTGATCGAATTTATCAAGCAATTAGTCAAAAAGATTTGAGATCATGATGAGCAAATTTTCGTTTCCTTCCGCATACAAAGAGGGCAGACCTGTGCGGCTTTGCGAGGCCACGCGGCGCTTTGCCATGGAATCCTTGCAAGGGAAGTACGGCACCGAAACCGCGCTTTACCCGTTTGTCCACGTGGACTGCGTGCCAAACTGGGATGATCTGAACGATCACGAAAAATATACCGCTGCGCTGGACGTGCTGGTCAGGGAATGCCCCCTTCGCATCTGCGAGGGCGAGCGCGTTTGCGGTGCGGCTACGCTGGGTGCGGGCATTCGCCATCAGTACCCCGCAGCACGTGACGGACGGGTGTTCTGGCCGAGCGTCAGCCATCTGACCGTGGATTTCGGTATTTTGGTGCGCGAGGGCATGATCGGTATGCGCGAGCGCATTGAGAAAATTGACACGTCGGCATTTGACGCAGCCGCTATGGCGCGGCACAAAGCCCTGCTTGCCACGCTTGACGCCATGCAGATCTGGCACGGCCGTTATCTGGAGGCCGCGAAGGAAAAATATCCGCAGCTGTACAAGACACTTTTGCGCGTGCCGATGTATCCCGCAACCAATTTTACCGAGGCGGTGCAAAGTCTGTGGTTTGGATTTGCTTTTCTGCGCCTTGGTGGCAACTGGCCGGGAATTGGCTGCATTGACAGATTGCTGGGGCCTTACCTGAAGAAGGATCTGGCTGACGGTACACTGACGATAGACGAGGCACGCGAGGTGCTGGCGTCTATGTTCATCAAGGGCTGTGAGTGGATCGAGACCGATACCGCGCGCGGCTCGGGCGACGCGCAGCATTATCAGAATATCGTGTTGAGCGGCACGGATGCAAGCGGTCGCGACGTGACAAATGAAGTCAGCTACCTGTGCCTTGAGATCGTGGAGGAGCTGGGCATCTCGGATTTCCCCATTTCGGTCAGACTCAACGATAAAACCCCTAAGGACTTTTTGCGTCTGCTTGCACGCGTTATGCGTCACGGCGGCGGTGTAGTGGCGGTGTACAATGAAGATACCGTCTTTGCTGCGCTGCGCAAGCAGGGGTATCCCGAGGCGGACATTTACGATTTTGCAAACGACGGCTGCTGGGAGGTGCAGATTCCCGGAAAGACCTATTTTTCCTATATGCCCATGGACTTTCTGCATATGCTTTTGCAGGACGTTTTGCACGTAGCCGAGGGCGACTTTGCGGACTTTGCCGACATGGATGCGCTCAAAGCGGCTTATGCCGAGCGTATGAAGCAGCATATGATGCAAACCTGTGAGAGTGTGCTTTCGGGTACGGTGCCTGCATGGAGAGAGGGAAGTGACGTGTTCCGTCCTGCCTTCCCAACTCCCATGATCGACCTGTTTGAGCATGGCTGTGCCGAGCGCGGACGCGGATACCTGGAGGGCGGCACGCCTTACGTGGTGCTTTCGCCCCATATGGGCGGTGTGGGTGACGTGGCAAACGCGCTTTGCGCCATTGATCACCTGTGCTTTATTGAGAAGAGAATGACAGTTGCACAGCTGTGCGAGATTTTACGTAATGATTGGCAGGGGCAGGAGTCGCTTGCCCTGTATGCAAAGCATAAGCTGCCGCATTACGGCAACGGGGATGCGCATGCGGACGCGTACTATGCATGGGCGGTGGACGCCTTTGCTGATTCCTGTGTGCCATACGCTAAGGGCTATCCCATCATGTTCCCGCCCGGCATCAGTACCTTCGGGCGGCAGATCGAATGGATGGCGCACCGCACGGCCGTGCCGCACGGCTACCGCCGCGGTGAGATTTTAGCGGGCAATACCTCGCCCACACCGGGTACGGATACTGCGGGGGCGACTGCAACCGTTCGCTCGTATTGCGCGGCCGATCTTTCGCGCATGACCACGGGTGCGGCGCTGGATATCAAGCTGTATCCCGGTACGCTGGAGGGCGGAAACGGGCTTTGTGCGCTGGAGAGCTTGATGCAGGGCTTTTGCGCTTTGGGCGGCTACTTTATGCAAGTGGATGTGCTGGACGTGCAGACCTTGCTGGAAGCACGCGCGCATCCCGAGCAGTACAAGACCTTGTCGGTGCGCGTGTCGGGATGGAATGCAAGATTCGTCACGCTGGACGACGCATGGCAGCGCATGGTGCTGGAGCGTGCGGGCTATCTGCCCGAGGATTGATCTATGCGCGTAGTTGATATACAGCGATTTTGCACGCACGACGGCCCCGGGCTGCGCACCACTGTGTTTTTCAAGGGATGCCCCTTGCGCTGCGTGTGGTGCCACAATCCCGAAACGCAAAAGTTTTCGCCCGAGATCATGCTGCAGCGCGCGCTTTGCGCAGGATGCGGCGCGTGCGTTGCGTCTTGCCCGACGGGGGCGCAGATCCTGACGCAAAACGTCAGGGAGCGTGACGTATCATTATGTATAGGCTGCGGCAGGTGTGCCGAAGTCTGTCCAACCGAGGCTTGCCGCACGGTCGGCACCGAAATGTCGCCAAAGGAGGTGGCAAGGGCAGCGTGCGAGGATATCGTATTTTACGGCAACAGCGGCGGTGTGACGCTATCGGGCGGTGAGCCGCTGTGCGCGCAAGGGGTTGTCGAGCTTTTGCAGCTGCTAGGGGAACGGGGCGTACACGTCGTGGTGGAAACCGCGGGGATGTGCGAGCCCGACCTGCTCTGCCGTGTCTTGCCTTACGTGGACGAGTTTTATTGGGATATCAAGCACACGAACGCGCAAAAGCACAAGGAGCTGACGGGGATGTCGCCCGAAAGAATTCTGGAAAATCTGGCGCTTGCGGACGGTATGGGTGCTAAAACGCGACTGCGCTGCCTGCTTGTCAACGGTCTGACTACCGACAAGGAGCATTTTGCCGCTGTGGCAGAGCTGTATGGCAGCCTGCAGCATTGCACGGGCGTGCAGCTTTTGCGCTATCACCCCATGGGAGGCAGCAAGGCGACAGCCTTGGGGCTTGCGGACAGCGGAAGAAAGGAATGGATTCCGACAGATGCGCAGGTGCAGCTGGCCGAGCGCATACTTACGGATGCGGGTGTACCCGTATTATAAATCATGAAAAAAGAGAGGGAAAGCATGAAGAGAGAATATTCGGCAGATCAGATCAAGATCCTGCAGCTGTTGTCCAAGGAATTTCCCACCATACAAAAGGTTGGCGCGGAGATCGTCAATCTCAACGCAATTTCCAACCTGCCCAAGGGAACCGAGCATTTCATGAGTGACTTGCACGGTGAGAGCGAGGCTTTTGAGCATATTCTCAATAATTGCTCAGGTGTCGTGCGCGAAAAGGTGCGCGATATTTTCGGGGGCAACATGAGTGAGGAGGAGCAGCGCGATTTCTGCACGCTGATCTATTATCCCGCAGAAAAGATCGAGGAGCTGCGCTTGCGCGGTGAAAACACGGTGGAATGGTACAGCCAAACACTGTACCGCCTTGTGGACGTGGCGAGATCGGTGGCTTCCAAATATACGCGCTCCAAGGTGCGCAAGGCCTTGCCGGACGGCTACCGCAACGTGGTCGACGAGCTGCTGCACACCTCGGGCGAGGAGCATGACAAGCAGGCCTACTATCAGCACATCATTTCCACCATCATTGAGGTGGGAGAGGGGAACGGCTTTATCGAGGCGCTTTGCCGACTGATCAAGCGCATGGCGGTGGACTGTCTGCACGTGGTCGGTGACATATACGACCGCGGGCCGCATGCCGACCGCATTATGGAAATGCTTTGCGCGCACCATCACGTGGACGTGCAATGGGGCAACCATGATATCGTATGGATGGGCGCGGCTGCAGGCAGCGAGGTCTGCATTGCTACGGTGCTCAACTTTGCGTTGCAATATAACACGCTTGCCATGGTTGAGAATGCCTATGGTATCAGCCTGCGCGATCTGATCGAGTACGGTCAGGAAACGTACAAGGGCAGCACGTGGTTCT
>JAZQYT010000241.1:0-11580 GCA_045633665.1 Eubacteriales bacterium
GATACAGAAGGGCGTGGGGTTGACCTGCAGGATCGCAAAGAACAGCGCAATGGCGATAAAGGATTGCTCACCTCCCGAAAGCTGAACCAGGTTTTTGATGATCTTTCCGGGAGGTGCCGCCTTGATCTCAATACCCGATTCCAGAATATTATCGGGCTCGGACAAGGACAGCTCGGCAGAGCCGCCGCCAAACAGCTCGGCAAATACCTTTCCGAAGTTTTCGTTGATCTTGTTGAAGGAATCGACGAAAACGGTCTTCATCTCGGACTCCAGCCCCTCGATCACCTTGAGCAATTCCGCACGGGATTTTTCCAGATCGGTGATCTGCTCGTTCATCTCGTCGTATCTCTTCTTGACGTCCTGGTATTTTTCCACCGCACCCAAGTCCACGTGACCGATCGCACGCAGCTTATTACGGCACTCGGTCTGCAGGGCTACCATCTCGCGACGGTTTTCGGGTGTGATGGCAGGATAGCCGAGCGCAATAGCATCGGCTCTGGTCATTTCGTAATCGTCCCAAAGCTTGCTTGAGAGCTTATCCAACTCGTCACGCAGGTTTGAGAGCTTGTTTTCACACTTGGTATATTCTCGGAAGATGATCTCCTTCTGATTCATCTTCTCACGCATGCGGGTGTTCATTTCATTGAGCTTTTTCTCAAAGTCCATGTTGTCGCTTTCGATCTCGGCACGCTTGGCATTCAGCTCCTGCAATCTTTGCTGTCCCGCAGTAAATTTCTGTCTGTTATCCGCCTGGAAAACCGTATATCCCTCGATCATATCCTCCAGCGAGGCGATGCGCTCACGAGAAGCGCGGATCTCGTCGGCATACAGATCCACACGGGTACGGCAAACGCTCATCAGCGTATGCTCTGTTTCGGTATCCTTGGCAGTTTCGCTGATCTTGATGATCACGCCTGTCATGCGGTCGTTCAGATCGGCCACGTGATCCTCCAGATCCAATCGCTGCTCATCCTTTTTTTGGCGCAGCGCGGTGATCTCGTTGACTATGCGGACGGCACTGCGCTCATCCGCCTGCAGCACGGCCAGATCCTCTTCGTATCTCTCGCTCATGGCGATGATCTGCTCGTAGTCCTGACGCAGCTTTTCAAGCAGCGTATTGTTGGCGTCCATCTTGGCATTGATCTGCTCAAGCTGTGCGCTCTCGGTGCTCATCAGCACGCCCAGTAGCTCTCTGCGATCCTCGCAAGAGGCCTTATCATCGGTAGCATCCTGGATCTGCTGCTTTTTTTGGTCGGCAGCCTTTTGCAGCTTGGCCATTTCGGATTCGCATACAGCACGCGTTTCCTCCAGGCGCTTAATTTCGGCCGCTCTGCCCAGCACGCTTGCTCCCTGACGCACCGAGCCGCCCGTAAACGAGCCGCCCATGTTGATCTGCTGGCCGTCCAGCGTGACCACGCGCACGCGATAGCGCAACGCCTTGGCCATGGCGGTAGCGTTGTCGATATTGTCAAAGATCACGGTTCTGCCGATCAACGAGGACACTACGTTACGGAATTTATCGTCGCAATCCAAAAGTGAATCAGCCACGGCAATATAGCCGCGATAGCCCGACGCGTCACGCATCTCGGGCGTGGGCGCAGAGGGGCGCATAGAGGTCAAGGGGAAGAAGGTCGCTCTACCCGCCTCACCCTTTTTGAGCGCATACATGGCAGCCTTTGCGGTTTCTTCATCGTCCACCACGATATGCTGCAGGTTTGCTCCCAGCGCGGTTTCAATGGCTGTGACGTATTTTTCATCTACCGACACCACCTTGGAAAGCGGGCCATAGATCTTGCCTACGGGCGCACCGCCGGGTGCGGTGATCTTGCCCTCGGCATAACGGCTCATAACAAAGCGCACGCTGTTGGCATAGCCCTCAAAGCTTTCTTCCATGTGCTTGAAGGTCTGAATCCTTTGCTGTGCGGAGTCGCGACGCAGTCTTACGTCGTTGAGCTGTGCGATCAGATCTCCAAAGGCCCCGTTCAGCTCGGTCAGCTGCTTGTTGAAGCCCTCGATCTCGGCCGTAGCCTCGTCGATCGCCTTCTGATAATCCGCAACCGTTTTCTGCTTGTCCGCGCTCTGCTTTTGCAGCGCCTCGGATGCGCGCTCGTATGTTTCCATATCGGCAAGAATATCGCTGTTGCGGTCACTGCCTGTATTTCTGGCGTTCTCCAAAACCGAGATACGCACGCGAATATCGGTTGCCTCTGCCTCTGCCTCGCGGATATCGGCAAGCGCGGTGGCAATATCTGCCTCCAGCACGGCGACCTTGGCACGCGTGGTACGGATCTCCTCAGCAATATCAGCCTGCTCATTCTCCAGTTTTTTGCTCTGCTCCGCAAGAGCGAGAATGCGCGCGGAATGCTCCCCGCACGACGTTTGCTCCTGCTCCATATTCTTTTGAGAGAGCGACATAGAGGAGTTTGCCGCCTCGATCAGCTCCTTGGTGTGCAGAATATTACTCTCTGTCACGCGGAATTCGCTGTCCAGCGTGTGATTTTCCTGCGTTTGCTCACGGATCTGCGTCAGCAGCTGCTCGGAGGCCATCTTGTTGGACTGCGAAGCCTCAAACAGGCGGTTGTTCTGCGTTTCCATGGCCTGCAGCGAGTCCTCGGCCGTTTGCAGATCAAAGGCCGAATGCTTGAGTGCATCCTCGGCAACCGCGATCTCGTTTCTGAAGCGCTCGGTATCGTACAGCCACAGGCTGACGTCCGCACGCTTTTTGCTGTCCATCAGCTCAATGGCGCGCTTTGCCTTGCCCGCTTCCTTTTCCAAAGGGCCGACCTGCGCCTGTACCTCGGAGAATACGTCCATGATACGCACCATATTCTCCTCGGCCTTGGCAAGCTTTCTCTCCGCCTCGTTTTTCTTGTGGCGGTACTTGGCAATACCCGAAGCATCCTCAAAGGTGCTGCGGCGCTCGTCACTCTTACGCGATACCATCTCGGCAATTCTACCCTGACCGATGATCGAATAACCGTCACGGCCGATGCCCGTGTTCATGAAAAGCTCGTAAATATCACGCAATCTGACCGCGCGACGGTTGATGAAATATTCACTCTCTCCCTGACGGAAGTAACGTCTTGTGACCGTCACCTCGTCATAGGGACAATCCAGCTTTGCAAACTCCCCGGTGTTATCAAAGGTCACAGATACCTCTGCATAACCCATGGGGCGGCGGCTGTCCGCACCGCCGAAGATAACGTCCTCCATTTTGGTACCGCGCAGCGTTTTGGACGAGATCTCACCCAATACCCAACGCATCGCGTCCGCAATGTTGGACTTGCCGCTTCCGTTCGGGCCGACGATGACCGTCACGCCCGCCTGCTCGTTCACCATGCCGTTGTCAAAGACCAGCTTGGTTCTGTCCGGGAAGGATTTGAAGCCTTGCAATTCAATCGATTTTAAGTACAATGTTCCGTCTCCTTTTCTTAGAATCGAGGTTTGGCACACGCATCCGCAACCATGCGCAGCTGCTTGCCGAATTCCTCTTGGAGTCGCAATAGATTTTTCCTGTGTTGCCCGATGGCCATCGAAAGTTCACGGGCGGGAATATATAAGGTCTGCACTGGTGCGGGCGCACCCAGCAGCAATTCTCGCAATTTTTGGTAATAAAGCTCAGATCTTGCCAGCTCCCCAAGCGCGGGATGCGCAGCCCCTGCCACGGCACAGGTGGGATCGCCAAGGTTATCCGAAGCGCAAAGGCCGATACGAATGACCTGCACGCCATGCGCCTCAAACACGCGCAGTACCTCTGCGCTGCGCCTTACCGCTTCATCCACGGTCAGCGGCACGTACTCTCCCGTTTGCATCATATCGCACAGTTTTGTGTGCGCAAACACCACGGTGGGATAGATACGCGCTGCATGCACGCCAAGCTCGCACAGCTGCCGGGCGGTTTCCAGCTCGCTTTGCAAGCAACTGCCGGGAAGGCCGATCATCATCTGCCCGACCACCTCGTAGCCCGCATCCAGCAGCATGCGACACGCTTTAGCCGCGCAGCTCGCGCTGTGTCCGCGTTCGGATGCGGCAAGCACCGCGTCGTCCATGCTCTGCAGTCCAAGCTCTACCGTACACACGCTGTAATGTGACAGAATACAGAGGATCTCCTCGGAGATATAGTCGGGGCGCGTGGACATGCGAATGCCTCTGACGCATGCCTTGCCCTCGATGGGATTTTGCACGTATTTCTCGGCCACGTCCAGCAGATAGATCATCAACTCGCGGTCAATACCCGTAAAGGAGCCGCCAAAAAACGCGATCTCGGCCGTATCCTGCTCACTTGTGGTAGAAAGCGCCTGCAGGATCTGTCCGTCCACCGTTGCAAAGCCAAAGCTCTGCTGCCCCGATATGGAGCGCTGGTTGCAAAACACGCAGGTGTGGGGACAGCCTAAGTGCGGAATGAAAATGGGGATATTGAGGTGTCGGCTCATGACTGGACACCGAACAGTGCCAGAGCCTGGCACGCGGCGTTTTGCTCTGCGCGGCGCTTGGAAGGTCCTGTACCGCGGCCTATAACGTTGGAATTGAGTCTTGCCTCAACCGTAAAGGTCTTTTGGTGATCCGGTCCGCTCTCGCCAACCGTCACGTATTCCAAAAAGTCCCCCTCGGTCTGCTGTACGAACTGCTGAAGCAGCGTTTTATAGTCACGGCTACCCTGCACCTCGGTATTGGTGATCTCCTTTTGGATCAAGGGCAAAAGCAGTGCGCTGACACTTGCAAAGCCAAGATCGCCCGCATCCAGATAAATAGCGGCAAGCACGGCTTCAAAAGCATCTGCCAGAATGGATCTGCGTTCTCTGCCGCGGTTCTTCTCCTCGCCAACGCCCAGCAAAAGGTAATCGCCAAGGCCAATCTCGTTAGCAAAGGAGGAGAGCGCACGCTCGCAAACAAGCTCTGCGCGCAATCTCGTCAACTCGCCCTCTGCCAGGTCGGGATATGCGGTATATAGATAGCGGCTGACCACCACCGATAGCACCGAGTCGCCTAAAAATTCCAGTCGCTCGTTGCAAAGCAGGTGGTGATTCTTGTTCCCCAGCTCGTTGGAGTAGGAGGAATGTGTCAGAGCCTTCTGCAGATATGTAATATTTGTAAATCGATACCCCAGCGTTTCCTGCAGCAGCGCTGCAGGCTTGGGATAGCAGTTCACGGTATGGTTCATAAGGGTCCTTTCTCTGTCCGAGGCTTACTCGTTGATCTCGGGCAGCATTGCTTGAATGGTGGCAACGGCAGTTTCGGCAATCACCGCATTTCTGGCCGCCTTGCCTCCCTTCACTCTTTTTTCAGGCATCTGAATGATGCCGAAGTTGGCATTCATGGGAACAAAGGATCCCACGCTGCCGTTTTGCACGTACTGTGCCATCGCACCGATCATGGTGGTACGGGGCAGGATGAGTGCCTCCATGCCCTTGGCACGTCTTGCGGCATTGATGCCTGCAATAAGTCCCGAAGCGGCCGATTCCACGTAGCCCTCCACACCGGTCATCTGCCCTGCGAAATACACGTTAGGGCGAGAGATCATGGCATAATCTGCGCCAAGCAGTCCTGGAGAGTTGAGATAGGTGTTACGGTGCATGACACCGTAGCGTAAAAACTCGGCATTTTCAAGTCCGGGGATCAGGCGGAACACGCGACGCTGCTCGGGGAAGGTCAGATGCGTCTGGAAGCCCACGAGGTTGTACATCGTCCCCTCCTTGTTTTCCTTGCGCAGCTGCACTACCGCGTAGAATTCCTTTCCTACACGAGGATCGATCAATCCTACGGGCTTCAAGGGGCCGTAGCGCAAGGTGTCATAGCCGCGACGCGCCATGACCTCAACGGGCATGCAGCCCTCAAACACGGTCAGATCCTTTTGCTGCTCTCGGTCAAATTCTTTGAGTGCAGCCTCCTCTGCCGAGATGAGTGCTTGGTAGAAGGCATCATATTGCTCCTTGTTCATGGGACAGTTGATATAATCC
This sequence comes from Eubacteriales bacterium, assembly GCA_045633665.1. Lineage (GTDB taxonomy): Bacteria > Bacillota > Clostridia > Oscillospirales > CAG-272 > SVQP01. The sequence continues at coordinate 5,958 of JAZQYT010000241.1, forward strand.
GCATCCCCCTTATCATAACGGGAAGCGAAAAATGCGATATCCATATCGATGCTGTCGGCATCCACGATGGGTGCCGCCGCGTCAAAGAAGTGCAAGCCGCTGCAGCCAAGGCCTTCGCGGATAAACTCCGCCATCGGCTCACTTGTCAAGGGGCCTGTGGCGATCACAGTGATCCCCTCGTCGGGTAAGCCGCTGCATTCTGCCTCGATCACCTCAACATTGGGGTGATTGCGCAGCTTGTTTGTAATAAACTCGGAAAACAGCACTCTGTCCACGGCCAGCGCAGAGCCTGCGGGGACGCGCGTGGCATCCGCTGCCTGCATGATCAGCGAATTCATGGCGCGCATCTCCTGTTTGAGCAGTCCCACGGCATTGGACGAGGCATCCGAACGCAAGGAGTTGGAGCAGACCAGCTCGCCAAAGGTGGGAGCGTGGTGTGCGGGGGTATATTTTTGCGGTTTCATTTCATAAAGGCGCACCTTGACATCGCGCTCGGCAGCCTGCCACGCGGCCTCACTGCCGGCAAGTCCTGCGCCCAGGATCGAGATATACTCTGCCATTATGCTTCACCCTCACCGGTCATTTCTTTTTCGGTTGCTTCTCTTGTGTAGCCGCAGGCCTTATCGTGGCAGACGATGAGTGCCTTACCCTTCTTACGGAACAGCGTGCCTCCGCAATCGGGGCATTTCTCGCCAACCGGCATATCCCAGGACGAGAAATCGCAGGTAGGATACTTTTCGCAGCTATAGAACACAGTCTTATTCTTGCCGTACTTCATGACCACCTTGCTGCCGCACTTGGGACAAGGAATACCGATGTCCTTAGTTCTGGGCTTGGTAAACGCACAGGTGGGGTAATTGGCACAAGCGTAGAAGCTGCCGTATCTGCCCGAGCGCAACACCATATCGCCGCCGCACTTTTCACACTTGAAATCAGCCAGCACCACCTTTTTCTCAGTCTGCTCGCCTTCTGCCTTGTCGGCAGCCTTGCCTGCGTTCAGGGGCTTGGTATTCTTGCAGGTGGGATAGTTGGGACATGCGGCAAACTTGCCAAAGCGGCCGTTCTTGACGATCATGGTCGCACCGCACTTGTCGCAGATGATATCCGTCCTTTCCACGGGCAGCTCGTAGCTGGTGGATGCTAGCGCCTGCTCCGCGCTCTCCAGCTGGCCGGAGAAATTACTCCAGAACTTATCCAGCACACTATTCATGGGTACGTTGCCCTTTTCGATCGAATCCAGATCGCTCTCCATGCGTGCGGTAAAGCGGTAATCCACGATCGAATTGAAGTTCTCCTCCATGAGCTTGGTCGTGACCTCACCGTATGCGGTGGGGCAGAGCGACTTGCCGTCACGGGACACGTAATTCTTGGAGATATTGGTAATGATGGTGGTATAGGTAGAAGGTCTGCCGATGCCCTTTTCCTCAAGGTTTTTGATCAGCGTTGCCTCGGTATAGCGTGCGGGCGGCTCGGTGAAATGACGCGCGGGATCGATCGAGTCGCTATTCCACTCCTGTCCCTTCTTCATATCGGGCAGGCGGATATCACTCATCTGGTCGGGATCGTTCTCGTCCGCCTTTTCATCGGTGGATTCCTCGTACATGACCATATAGCCGGGGAAGGTGACGGTATAACCGCCGGCGCGGAAGATATAGCCCTCGGATAAAAAGTCCACGCTCAGCGTTGCCAGCTCTGCGGACTGCATCTGGCTTGCCACGAATCTCTCCCAGATCAGCTTGTAAAGGCGGTATTGATCGGTCGTCAGATACTTGCGGATCTTGAGAGGCTCAAGGTCGACCTTGGTCGGACGGATGGCCTCGTGTGCATCCTGTGCGCCTGCCTTGACCTTATAGGTTCTGGGGGTTGCGGGACAGTACTGATCTCCATACTTGCCTGCAATATAAGCCAGCGCTGCGCCCTGTGCCTCCTCGGAAATACGCAGGGAGTCAGTACGCATATAGGTGATCAAGCCCTGTACGCCGCCGTTCTCGGAGCCAACGTTGATACCCTCGTAAAGCTCCTGCGCCACGCGCATGATACGCTGTGACTGAAAGCTGAGCTTGCGCGAGGCCTCCTGCTGCATGGTGGAGGTGGTAAAGGGCGGTGCGGGAGCCTTATGTCTGGTGGCACGCTTGACGTCGGATACCGTAAAGGTCTTGCCCTGTACTGCGTCCACCACGGCTTGCGCCTCTGCCTGCGAGGTCAGCTTGACCTTACCGTTTTGGTCGCCCCAGAAGCGCGCCAGCACGCGTGCGCCCTCTTCGGTATGCAGATGTGCAGCAATGGTCCAGTATTCCTCGGGAACAAAGGCGCGGATCTCGTTTTCTCTTTCCACGATCATCTTGGTGGCAACGCTCTGTACACGGCCTGCGGAAAGGCCGGGCTTAACGTTTTTCCAGAGCAAGGGGCTGATCTTATAGCCCACGATTCTGTCCACAATGCGGCGCGCTCTTTGCGAATCGACCAGATCCATATCGATCTGACGCGGCTGCTTGATGGCCGCCTTGACAGCGGTCTTGGTGATCTCGTTGAAGGTAACGCGCTGGGTTTTTTCCACGGGAATGCCCAGCACGGCCGCCAGGTGCCAGGAAATGGCCTCGCCCTCGCGGTCAGGGTCGGTTGCAAGAAAGACCTTGGTTGCATGCTTTGCTTCCTTGCGGATCTCTTTGATCAGATCTCCCTTGCCGCGCACGTTGATATAATGCGCGTCAAAGCCGTTTTCAATATCCACTGCCAGCGTACTCTTGGGGAGGTCACGAACGTGTCCCTTGGATGCGATGACCTTATAATTAGAGCCTAAGTAGCCCTTGATGGTTGTTGCCTTGGAGGGTGACTCCACAATTACCAGATTTGCCATAAATTCAATCTATTATCCTTTCCGTAAACGGTGATTGTTTTCAAAATCAATGTCACTTGCGCGTATAAAGTCCGCCGGGCAGCGACTGCAAAAGTCCTTTGATCTCAAACATAGTCAGAGCTGTCATGACCTCGTGCGTGGGATATCCGCAGCGCACCAGCCAATCTGCCGAGATCGCCTTATCCAGCGGGATCTGCGCGAACATATCGCGCTGTCTTTGTGAGAATGCTTCCAGCACCTTGGCCGAATCATCCTGCCGCTCCTGTGCTGCAGGCTGCTCGGGCAATTTGGGCTCGGGCGCCTTCTCGGGGGCTTTTTTCTTTTGGATCTCCTGTTTTTGCGCATTTTGCTCGCCTCTGACCTCGCGCACGCTCTTGGCAGGCGCGGATGCTGCAGGCAGACCGACACCGTAGCGCGCAAAGGCTGCGGGATCGGGATCAGAGCGCTCCTGCGCACGCATCAGCCTGGCGGTATCCACGCTGTCGCGGTACAAAAACGCATAGTTTTGTAAAATGTCACGCGCACCCAGCGCAACGGCTGCGCCGTCACGGATCAGTGCGTTTGTGCCGGATGTATTGGGATCGGTCACGTTGCCCGGCACTGCGTAAATGTCCTTGCCCTGCACAATGGCCTCTCTTGCGGTGATCAGCGCACCGCTGCCAAGATCCGCCTCCACCACCAGCGTGCCTGCACCCAGGGCGCTGATAATGCGGTTTCGCAGCGGAAAATGATAGCCTCTTGGCGGTGTGGAGGGCGGAAATTCGGTCAATACAAGTCCGTTTTGCGCAATGGCATGCATCAGTCTTTCATGCTGGCGCGGATACGGCACGTCAATGCCGCAGCCAAGCACAGCCACTGTGCAGCCCTTGGCAGAAAGCGCACCCACAGCGCACGCTGCGTCCACGCCCAGCGCCATACCGCTGACCACGACCACACCCGTGCTTGCCAGCTCATAGGCTATTCTATACGCCATCTCCTTGCCGTATTCACTCATGCTGCGCGTACCCACCATGCTGATAAACAGCTGCCGCTCAAAATCGGGCAGCTTGCCTTTATAGTACAGCACGCAGGGCGGTGCCTTGATGGCACGCAGCACCGAAGGATAGGAGGGATCGGTATAAGACAGGATGCCGACCTCGTGCTTCTGGCAGAATTCGAGAATGCCGTAAGCCTCGTCCAGCGACTTGTTGCAAAGCCTTCCCTTTAGGCTGTCGCTGATATCCAGCGCCTCGATCTCGCTCTCCTCTGCACCAAACAGCGCGTATGCGGAGCCAAATTGCGCAAGCAGCGACGGATATTCGCTATTGGCAATGCCAACGCAAAGCGACAGCCAGACCGAAAACAATTTTTCATCTCTGTTCATGCAAAAAAGCTCCTTTCATACACAGGGTAGTACAGATGTGATCAATTCTCGCGGCACATCTCCCACATCAGCACGGCTGCCGCTACCGATGCGTTGAGTGACTCCGCGTCTCCCGCCATGGGGATATAAACCGTTTCGCTGCACGCCTCGAGCATACGCGCAGACAGTCCGTGTCCCTCGTTGCCGATCACGGCGCAATCCCCCGGGGCAAAAGCAAAGCTGCCCAGCTGCTTTGCGCGCTCGTCAAGCGCGGCTGCATACACGCGTCTGCCGCCGCTTTGCAAAAGCGAAACTGCCGCGGGCAGATCGTCCACGCGCAATATCTTTTGCGAGAACAGCGTACCCATCGCGCCGCGCAGCGTTTTGGGATTGTACAAGTCGGCGCAGTCACCGCTCAGGATCAGCCAGTCGATACCAAAGGCATAAGCGGTACGGATAACCGTTCCCACGTTGCCCGGATCGCGCAGGGATTCGCACAGCAATATTCTTCCGCTCTGCGGCGCCGCCAGCGCCCGCAATTCGGAGGTGCTACCATCTATTGTAGCAATTTTATGAAATTTGTCAATATATTTTGCAACACATATGATGCCCTCGGGCGCATTTTCGTCCGAAATTTTCATAAAAATATCGTGCGAAAGCGTCAGGATCCGAGCGTCCGCAGCGTCAAGTCCGACGCCGTACAGGGCCTTTGCCTTAGCGTCCACCGCATCCGCAAGCGAAGCATCCAGCAAGATAAACTCGATCTCCACGCCTCTCAAAACAGCCTCACAATACAGCTTGACACCGTCAAACCGAAGCAAGCCTTCGTTCTGGCGGTGCTTTCTCTCCTGTAGCTTTGCTGCCAAAGTGACGTACTGATTCTGCCTTGACGTGATGATCATGGGGGTCTGTTCCATCAAAAAAACCTCCGTTTTCAAGTGTTTTTTCCACACCATTAAATGCAACTGGGGATGCCTGCGTCACGCGCGGGCATCCCCAATATTCAATTACAGAGCAGCCTTAGCCTGCTCGCACAGAGCGGTGAATGCAGCAGGATCGCTGATTGCGATCTCGGACAGCATCTTTCTGTTCAGGGTTACGTTAGCCTTCTTCAGACCGTTCATGAAGGTAGAGTAGTTCATACCGTTTGCCTTGCATGCTGCGGAAATTCTGGTGATCCACAGACGGCGGAAGTCTCTCTTCTTCATCTTTCTGCCTGCGAATGCGTAGTTGCCGCTCTTCATAACTGCTTGCTTAGCCATCTTGAAGTGCTTGGACTTAGCACCCCAGTAGCCCTTTGCAGCCTTCAGAATTTTATTTCTTCTCTTGCGCGCCATCATTGCGCCCTTAACTCTTGCCATTTTCTTATCCTCCTTCTGCTAATTTCTTCCGATTACTTCTGAATCAGTTCTCTGATGTTTGCA
>JAZQYT010000242.1:0-4568 GCA_045633665.1 Eubacteriales bacterium
TGCTGGCGATCATTGATCGCCAGCACCTGCGGCAACTATTCATAAAATAAACAAGGACTGCATCTATGTGATACAGTCCTTCTTTCGTGCGAAATTCTCCGCTATTTCCGCTGCTCAATCGAGCTGCTTTTTCATCTTCTCATGCACTTATAAAAGGTCGCTCAAGGGCGCGGAGAGCGTAGGTGTTTGCTCCAGCTCATCCGAGACCACGAAAAGTGCCGAATGCTGCGGGATCTGCAGCGGCATGTAGGTGTAGACCTGCCCGCGATACGTGGCATATCTGACGCGTCGCGCACGGCTGACCTTACCCGTTTGCGGATCGTAGATCAGCGGCTTGAGCGCACCGCGCAGATACACGGCATTCTCATAAGGCGTGTCGGTGGTGTTATACAGCATATGCGTATGTTGCTTTCCGTTGACCTTGTGCAAATGCCCCATCATGCCCACGCGGTGTACGCCCCCGGGGGTGTCCACGTGTCGGTATTCGGGCAGGGGAAGATTGAATACACCGCCGTTTTCCAGGCGACGCATACCGGGCATGATCACATCGTAAGGGATCTTGAGCTCATAGATCAAGCGCATGATCTCCTCGCTGGCTGTCATGAATGTACCGTCTGCAGCGGTAGCCGAGGGATAGAGCAGGTAAGCACGTCCCCCCTTTGCGTTAGAGTTAAAGCCACGGTTGGCGATCACGCTCTTATCGCAGGCACGCTCACCAAATACATGCTTGACAAGCCTACGTACCTCGACGTCGTAATCGGTGATATACTCTTCACCGTAATGGCTGAGCAGATCCTTTTCAAATTCGGGCAAAAACTCAAAGGCCTTGTCGGGCAGTGTGCCCGTGGCGATCACGATGCCGCCGTTGTCGTAAAACTCTGCAATAGTGCGCAGGTTGTCAAGACGGATCATGGAGGTTGCGGGCAGGATCAAAATGCGGAAGCCGTTGCTTCCCTTGACGTTCTCAAAAAACAACTGATCACCGCGCAGCTGGCAATGCTTTTGCAGCGTATCCGGGTGCAGCATGGTCAGATTGACACCTGCATAAAGCGCAAGGCTGTTGGCAAGCGTCATATAGTCGCAGTTGAAGGGTGTGATGGGATATTCGTAATCGAGAGCGGGCTGCTCGTACATCAAGGGTTTGGTATGCAGGGCATAAATGGGGTAGAGCATGGCAATATCGCAAACCGAAAAGCCCTTGGTCAAAAGGTAAAGGCTGCGATGCACGGGATCGGTGAACTGCCTGCTCATTTTCATCACGGTAGGATGCATGATCAGTGTGTTCGCACCGTTTCCAAGCACGGTAATGGTCTCCTTGAGCGCCATTTCCTCGGTATAGGCATCTGAAAGACGCGCAAACAGCTCGCAGATCACGCGCTGCTGAGAGCTGTCGGCAGCCGCAGATGCGGCAAGAGAGAGAGAATTCAGACCGTACAGGTACGCATGATCCATGCGTCCCGCTGCGCAGTATTGCTGGTTGGAGAGCGCGTCGCCCGTGATCCAGGAGCAAGCGGGCGCTTTGGGCTCTGCCTGAATGATAATCGCCTCGAGGTGCTGCGCCATGGCAAAATCGCGCAAGGCACGCGCAATACCCGCCTTGAGCAGCTCGGCACGGCATTGCATGAACAATGCGCGAATATGATCGGTGCCGCCGCCCAGGTTGTGGAACAGAACGGGGTAATAGGGGGAAGGATCAAATCCGAATTGCGCCTTGAAGATGTCGTTGAAATCCTCAGTCCAGTTGCGCCTGTTGGGCGAGTCAAAGCAGAGATTGTGGTAGTATACAGCGCCGATTGCCGTGTTCTGCACGCCGCCGCACAGCACGTACAGGCGGTCGAGATAGGAAATAAAGGCAGTTCGGGAAAGGCGATTGTGCGTGGCGTGCTGTGTGCCATCCTGCTCCACGTCGGTGCAAACGTAATGCTCAATCACCCAGTTGCCGTCGGGAACGTCAAAGTCCAGCACCCCGTCATGCACAAAGGGGCGCAGATCCATGATCTGCGTGTATTCCTCGTCCAGCGCGATGAGCGAAAGCGTGGGCTTGTTGTAAAGTTCTAAGTGAAAATGCTGCCGCTGCTCGGCATAGTAAACGCGACGCGAAAGCACCTTGGTGCGTTCGCTGGGCTCGCAAAGCGCACGCTCGATCGGCCTTTGCGGGTGCAGGGCAAGCTTCATGCCTGTATCCAGCGCGGCACGGCTTAGCACCGAGAACCAAGCGGCATATCGCTGCGCAAAATCGTCCGTATACACGTAATCGGTAGGCAGCGAGGGAATGACCAAACTGAATCCGCGACGTGCAAGACGCGAGAAAAGCTTGTGTGCTGCCTCGGGTGTGATATCCATAGCGGCATGGACGTGCGCGTACAAGGCGTTGGTACGGTATTTATACATAAAAGCCATTTTTGTGGCCTCGAATTCCTTATGCTTGCGCATGCTCACCCCTCCTTTTCTAAATTCACTTATATTATACCATAACCTTGGCCGTTTGTTAAGTCTTGTGGGCAAAAAAAGGCAAAATATTTTGCGCATGCGTTGCAAAAGAGGCAAAAATGTGCTACAATAAGGGAAAGATCAAAGAAAAGGACCTGACGGTATGAAAAAAGTTTTGGTCACGGGCGGCTCGGGCGGTATTGGTGCGGGCATCGTGCGTGCTTTCTGTAAAAATGACGACACGGTCGTCTTTACCTATCATCATAATCTTGAAGCTGCCCAAGAGCTTGCAAGGGAAACGGGCGCAACAGCCCTTTGTGTTGACCTTGGGGATAGCGAAAACGTGAAATTTATCGTGGAGTCCGCAAAGGATATCATGGGCGGCATTGACGTGCTGGTGCACGCTGCGGGTATTGCCCAAATCAAGCTGTTCGATTTGACTACCGACGAGGATTGGAACGCGCTGCTTTCTGCCAATCTGTCTTCCACCTTTTATACCTGCCGCGAAGTCAGCCGCATCATGCTTGGTGCGCATGCGGGCAGGATCGTGTTGATCGGCTCGATGTGGGGCAAGGTCGGAGCATCCTGTGAGGTGGCGTACAGCGCAACCAAGGCAGGCGTGCGCGGCATGACCATGGCGCTTGCCAAGGAACTGGGACCCTCGGGCATTACGGTCAACTGCATTGAACCCGGTGTGATCGATACGCCCATGAATGCTTGCTTTGACGAGGATACCAAGCGCGATCTTGCCGAGCAGACTCCGCTCGGCCGCATCGGCACACCCGAGGACGTAGCCGCAGCCGCGCTGTTTCTTGCTTCGGATGCCGCATCCTTTATCACAGGGCAGTGCATCGGTGTGGACGGAGGATTTGCGGTCTGACAGGGTTAGATCGCAAAAATGCAGAATGCAAAATGCAGAATGCAGAATTTGGAGAGCGAAGAGGGCATAGATATCTTCACGATACGGTTTTCTCACATAAATAATGATGCATGGCGCGGGATATGGATATCCCGCGCATATCTTTTGTCTTTTTCGTTGAAATATCAAGAAAACAGCCCAAAAAACCTATTGCGCAACGCTGCGTTGCGGAATTTCCTGCGAAAATTGGTTGAATTCTGCCCCTGCGAATGCTATAATACAGACAAGAACAAAGGAGGTGCTGACATGGCATTTGGAGAAATATTGGCGACCTTGCGCAAAAGCAGGGGAATGTCACAGGAGCAATTGGCGGAGCAGCTGAATCTGACAAGACAAACCATCTCGAAATGGGAGCTGGATCAGTCCACGCCCGATATGGAATATATCATAAAGCTCAGCGATCTGTTTGGCGTGACCACAGATTATCTGATCAAGGGCGGTGTGTACGCACAGCAGACCGTCATCGAACCGCAGCAGGTACAATCAAGCAAGCCGCCGCAAGGGTATACGTGGTGCTTTTTCGGTGGGCTGACGTTTACGTCCATGTCCTTGGTGGGCATTATTGCGCTGGCGATTTGCGCTGCATTCAATCCTTGGAGTGTGTCTTATAATCGTTATGTCTTTGAGGGCTTTATCGGATTTTTAATGGGGACAAATACCCTGTGGCTGTTTGTCATGCTGACGGTGACGGCGCTGATTGGAATTGCCCTTGGCGCGTTTGGCGTGATCAGGAATATTACGTACAAGGCAAAGTGATTTTGCAAAAGACGAGTCTTGTATAAGACTTGCATTGTAGGGGGGATATTATCCTTACGCCCGTATCAAAACCGGTTGCTGACATTTTTGGCGGGAAATTGAATCATTCGCGTGCGGGAGGATAATATCCTCCCCTTCGAAAAAACGGGATAAGAAAAGGACGGATGCGTTTGCATCCGTCCTGTGTTTTTTTAGCTCTTGAACTCATCAATCGGCTTATACTGCATCATGGGTGCGCCCTCGGGGATCTCGTAGCCGAAATCTGCAGGCTTTGCCCAGCGGACAGCGTTGGTGATGATTCTCTGCACGTACGGGTTGTGGTAAGAGGGGCAGGACTCGTGACCGGGCTGGAAGTAGAATACCTTGCCCGCGCCGCGCAGGTAGCAAAGACCGCTGCGGAAGATGAAGCCGTCCTCGAACCAAGAGCCGAACACAAGTGCGTCGGGCTGCGGTACGTAGAAGG
>JAZQYT010000243.1:0-3160 GCA_045633665.1 Eubacteriales bacterium
AATGGTGCCATAGGTGGGGAAGTCGGGGCCCTTGATAAACTGCATCAGCTCCTCTACCGTACATTCGGGGTTATGAATGCGGTGGATGGTAGCGTCAATGGTTTCGTTGAGATTGTGCGGAGGAATGTTTGTCGCCATACCGACTGCAATACCCACAGAGCCGTTGACCAAAAGATTGGGGAAACGTGCGGGAAGCACGCTGGGTTCACGCAGTCTGTTATCAAAGTTGGGGACCATTTCCACCACGTTTTTATCCAGATCCTTGAGCATCTCGTCAGAGATCTTGTCAAGACGTGCTTCTGTATAACGGTAAGCTGCAGGGGGGTCGCCGTCCACGCTACCAAAGTTACCGCTACCCTCTACCAAGGGATAGCGTAAAGAGAAGGGCTGTGCCATACGTACAAGCGTGCCGTAGACCGAGGAGTCACCGTGGGGGTGGTAACGACCAAGCACGTTACCAACCGTCGTTGCAGACTTTCGTGTAGGTCTGTCGTGCGTGGTATGATCCTCGTACATTGCGTAAAGCACGCGACGCTGACCGGGCTTCAAACCATCCCTGACGTCGGGCAGGGCACGCGAAATGATGACCGACATGGAGTATTCGATAAAGGATTTCTTTACCTCCTTGTCCATACCGATGTCTATGATCTTTTGTTGGTCAAACAGAATATTTTCGTATTCCTGATCTCGTTTGTCTTTTCTGATCACTTTTTTATACCTTCTTATAAAATTTTCTCAATAGAATCGTGTTTGGTCTTGCGTACAGGCAGCGTCAAAAGCAGCCCTATGGGATAGGAAAAGGGCAAAAAGAGCGTTGTACCGAGCAAGATGGGGAGCAGGACGTAGCGGCCTACGTCCAAAAGTGGGATACTGCCCGCAGAGAGCATCACGTATATCAACGCAACAAGGACGCGCCCTATGATACAGAGCATGCCTGTGGCGAGAAATACAAAAAATTTTTTATTTGGGATCAGCTGCACGGCAACGGATGCGAAATATCCACAAAGCATGTAGTAAAGGGGAAGGAGGCTTACGCCAAATCCGCCCGTGCAATCGGCAAGAATGCCTGCAAGGATGCCGAAAAATGCACCGTAAGCAGGACCGCCGCACACGCCAAGGGAAATGGACATGCAAAGCAGCAGATCGATTACAAAGTAAGAATCGTTTAAAAAATGGGGAAGGAGGGAGGTCTGTGCGGCACAGGCAAGGAATGCAGTCAGGATGCAAAGCAGGATGCAGAGTAAATGAAGGAAAATTCTTTTACTCATGGCTCCACCGCCTCGGTATTCTCTTGTGTTTGCTTTTCCGCAAATCCTGTGATCACGTATACCTGCTCCAGCGCCTCAAAATCCACGGACGGCTTGATGGTGGCCGTCAGCGTGCGGTTGTACGTGTCAGGCATGATCTCAATGACGTGTCCGACCGTCAGCCCCGAGGGGTAAATATCTCCAAGGTCACCCGTCACGACGCGGTCACCGATCTGAAGCGTGGCATCCTCGGGCAGATAAATGACGCGTAAGAGTCCTTGCTCGCCCATAGCGTAAGGACAGTCGGTAAGTCCCACGTCGCCCGAGCGCTGCATATAAACGCCCACACCGGTATCGTATTGCAGGATGGTATTGACGCGGCAGGAATTGATGCTGACCTGGCTGACGTAGCCTACAAGGCCGTTTTGTGTGATCACGGGCATATTGACCTTGATGCCTGAGGAAGAGCCTTTATTGAGCGTGATCGACTGCAAATACGTTCCGTCGCTTCTGCCAAGCACCTGCGCGCCCACCGCACGAAAGCTCTCATATCTGTCGCGTATGCCCAAATACTCGCGCAGCGCGGCATTCTCGCCTGCGGCAAGCTCAGATTCGTGCAGCTGATTTTCCAGCAGCTCCACGCGATCCTTTAAGGCTTGATTTTCCTCGTACAGCTCCTTCATGTTGGAAAAGTACACGGCATAGCCCTCGATCGAGCGGCTGAAGTGCGTAAATACGTTCTGAATAGGCGTCATGGCCGCCTGCACCATGGATGCGGGGAGATTTTGTATCCCCATAAAGTAAAAGACCGAAAAGATGATGCACACGGACAGCGCCAACGTCAGCGACACAATGAATATTTTATTTTTGATATATTTCATGCTCCGCCTTTCTTGGTAATGGTGGTTTGTATCCATTCGGCATAGATCTGTTCTGCACTTGGCAGGGAGTTTGCGGGCAACGTCACCTTTGCGGTGGCTGCCGCGCAGGCAAAGCGCAGGCTTTGCTCGATTGGTAGGGAACAAAGATCTCTCGCGTACACAAAGCTTGCAAGCATGGTGTCGCCCGCGCCCGCAAAGCCGGCAACGTGATCGACAATTCTGCCGCTTACGGCATACGTGCCTTCAGGGCCTGCGTAAATTGCGCCCTTTTTGTCAAGCGAGCAGAGGATGGGAACGTTGTTTGTCAAAAATACCTCGCAGACGGCATCTTGCACGTCAGAAAAAGTTTTCAACAAGGAAAAATCTTGCGCTGCCAAGGTGCAAAATTCGTCAAAATTCGGCTTGATCAAGCGCGGTTTTGCTTGTACTGCAAGGGAAAGTGGCTCTTTTGATGCATCTGTCACACACGAAATATTCAGCGCATTTGCCTCTTGGATCAGGTACTTATAAACACCTTTTTCCACACCCTGTGGAAAACTTCCGCACAGGGCAAGGTGCGAAATTTGTCGTGTACGACAAATGTCTAAAACTCTGTGGATAAGCTGTTGTAAATGCTGTGGAAAAATGCTCCCGGCATTGCCATTCTGCTCGCGTGTGGTACCGTCAGCATCGACGTACTTGAAATTTTCGCGCAAGGAGAGGTTGGTGGGAATGATCTCATAATCAAAGCCGCAGCCCGTCAAAAGTGCCTCAGTCCGTCCTGCCGTGTCACCGGGCAGGATCAGTAACACGTCCGCGCCCAGCGCGTGCAGCATGCGTGCAAAATTGACCGCCTTGCCGCCAAGATCGCAGCGTCTGCCAACCTCGCGCTCCTGTTCGGTATAAACCGTTACGTCCAGCGCCGGGTGCAAGCAGAGCGCAAGAACGCGCCCCGCAGGCTTTTTTTGTATAATGCTTTGGAAATCTTCTTGCATCAAATATCCAGATTTTCCGCAAATTTTGCGTTTTCTTCGATAAAGATTCGTCTGGGCT
>JAZQYT010000244.1:0-7689 GCA_045633665.1 Eubacteriales bacterium
ATCCAGCTTCTTAAGTATGGAATCGATAATACTCTGCTCGTGCATCACCCAACAAAAAATAATATTCTCGTATGCAGAACATTTCAGAAAATTATTGAGTAAGTAACAAATATTATTCGTCACCATTGCTTTTGTTTCATCGGTTACATGGAACGGATTTGCATCCCAACACCAATCTCCGTCAAGAAATACACTATTCGGTAAATCCTGTTTGAGCTGTTGGCACACAGTTGTTTTTCCAATTCCCATAGTGCCACCAATCATATATAAAGTTTTCATCATTCACACCTACAAATTCTTATTTATCGTTCTGTTCATTTTCGCCTTTGTATTACAAAGGCACGGGCAAAGCCCATGCACCTATAATACTGATTATATTATATCACAAATCAGCAGAGAAAACAAGAGTTATATTCCGACTTCGTCGGAGTGGTATTATCGCTAACGCGATAGTGATATTGAAGCCTTGCGGCTTCAGTGATATTCTATTCGCCCGGAAACTCGCGAAGCGAATATCACTCGGCGTAAGCCGAATATCACTGCGTAGCAATATCACTCGCCAAAGGCGAATAGAACTGGCGTGATACTCCGATAAGAGTATCACGCCAAATCCGCGGTGTTTTTTTGCAAAATCTCTTGACTTTTTTCTTTTTTGCGTGTATAATAACATATGTTATATATCATTTGTTATTTTTCGGAGATTACTATGCCACCAAAACCAAAGATTACTAAACAGGAGATCGTGACAGCCACGCTGTCACTTTTGCGCGAGCGAGGCGAGGATGCCATGAACGCGCGCAGCATTGCCGCGGCGCTCGGCTGCTCCACCCAGCCCATTTTCTCCAACTTCGACTCGCTGGACGAGCTGCAGCAGGCGGTTTATGCCGCTGCGTACGATCACTACTACGGTTTTTTGACGCGCGAGATGGAAAGCGGTCAATATCCGCCCTACAAGGCCTTCGGCATGGCCTACGTTCGCTTTGCCAAAGAGGAACAGCAGCTTTTCCGCGTGTTTTTCATGTGCGACCGCAAGGGAAAAGCGCTGCTTCCCTCGTCCGATTTTTCACAGTCGGTGGACATGATCATGAAGGCCAACGGCATTTCCAAAGCAGAGGCCGAGCTTTTGCACATGGAAATGTGGTGCTTTGTGCATGGCATCGGCACCATGCTGGCCACTTCCTACCTCTCGCTTGACACCGAGCTGATCAGCCGCATGATCAGCGACGTTTATGCGGGGCTGCAGACAAAATACGCCAAGGAGGAGCATGCATGACAAACGCAATCGAGATCAAAAATTTAACCAAGCAATACCGCGATGTCACTGCGGTAGATCACCTCTCGCTAAAGGTCAAGCAGGGTGAGCTGTTCTCACTTCTGGGCGTCAACGGTGCGGGCAAGACCACCACCATCAAAATGCTTTGCTGCCTGACTGCGCCCGATGAGGGCGACGCGCTTCTGCTTGGCAAGAGCATTCGGACGGATGCATCTTCCGTCAAGGCCATGATCGCGGTCTCTCCACAGGAAACGGCCATAGCGCCCGGGCTATCGGTCAAAGAGAATCTGGAGCTGATCTGCGGTGTACACGGTTTTTCCAAGGACAAAAGAAAAGAAAAAATTGCCGAATTATCCGCACTTTTGGGGCTTGAGGGCGTTATGAAAAAGAAGGCGGGCAAGCTGTCGGGCGGCTGGCAGCGCAGACTGAGCATTGCCATGGCGCTGATCAGCGAGCCGCAAATTCTGTTCTTGGATGAGCCCACACTGGGACTTGACGTGCTGGCGCGCAGCGATCTTTGGGACATCATCCGTGCGCTCAAGGGTTCTGTGACCGTCATCCTGACTACGCACTACATGGAGGAGGCCGAGGCGCTTTCCGACCGTATTGCCATTATGAAGGACGGCAGGCTGCTTGTCTGTGACACAGCCGACGCCATCAAGCAGCAAGCAGGCACCGACAGCTTTGAGCAGGCCTTTATCAAGGTCGTAAAGGGGGTGGGCGCATGAGAATGCTGACCTTTGCAAAAAGAAACGCTCTTGAAATTTTGCGTGATCCGCTCAACCTTTTCTTCGGCCTTGGCTTTCCGTTGGTGTTGATCTTACTACTGAGCATCATTCAGGCCAACATTCCCGTATCTCTCTTTGAAATTGACCACCTGACACCGGGTGTGACCGTCTTCGGTCTTTCCTTTATGACCATGTTTTCATCCGTCATCATTGCAAAAGACCGCGGCAGCGCGCTTTTGCAGCGTCTTTACACCACGCCGCTGACACCGCTTGACTTCATTTTGGGCTATACCCTGCCCATGCTGCCCCTCTCGCTGGCGCAAAGTGCGATTTGCTATGCGGTGGCACTTTTGTTGGGGCTTACCCCCTCGGTCAACATCCTGTACGCGCTTGCCATGATCATCCCGGTCGCGCTTCTCTACATTGCCATGGGGCTTTTGTTCGGCAGTATTCTGACCGACAAGCAAGCAGGAGCTGTGTGCGGCTCGCTGCTCACCAACCTCTCGGCCTGGCTCTCGGGCATTTGGTTTGATTTGGAGCTTGTGGGCGGTGTTTTCAAAAAGATTGCCTACGCGCTGCCCTTTGTTCACGCGGTCGAAATGGAGCGCGCTATCATCGCAGGCGATTTTGCAGGCATTTTTCCGCATCTTTGGTGGGTGCTGGGCTACACCGCCGTATTGATGGTGCTGGCGGTACTGCTATTTTTAAGACAGATGAAAAAGCAATAAATCAAAGCAGTCACCGCATGCGCGGTGGCTGTTTGCACGTCAACCCGTAGGGGCGACTGAACGAATCGCCCGAAAATGCGCATTGATCATTCGCGGACGATTCGTACAGTCGTCCCTACGAAATAAATAAAAATATTCCTTGTATTCAGGCGCGCTTCATGCTATAATAGGCGTATATTGATGAAAGGAAGGGAGCGGGCGATGAAACTGCGCGTAGTCAGCTACAACATCCGCAACGGGCATGATGTCCACCACGATATGTCCCTGCTTGCGGCAGATATTCTGTCGGTAGGGGCAGACCTTGTGGGCTTGCAGGAGGTAGACATTTGCACCACGCGTGTCGGCGGTCGAGATACGCTTGCCGAGCTTGCGCATGCGCTTGGGTGGCAGCATTACCGATTCTGCCGCGCCATTGATTTTGCGGGTGGCGAGTACGGCACGGCAATCCTTTCGCGCTACCCCATTCTCTCGTTCAAGGTCACCCCCCTGCCCTGCGAAGATGCACGCGAGAAAAGATCGGTCGGGCATGCGGTCCTTGACGCAAACGGTGAGCGCGTGGACCTTTTCAACACGCACCTGTCGGTCGAATCGAGCGCGACGCGCGTACCGCAATTCGAGATGTTGGCGAACTTGACCGCCCAATATCCGGCATGGGTGCTGACCGGTGACTTTAACACGGCCGATCTTGGCTGCTTTGCCGTGTTTGACGACGCAAGCCTTGCAAATCCCGGAAAATACGCCACCTTCCCCGACTCGGGCGAGGGCATTGACAATATCGTCTGCAGTACGCCTTGGCGCATCGCGGACACGGGGACGCTGCAAAATCACCACTCCGACCACCTTCTTTTGTGGGCGGAGATTGTAAAATAAACCAAACGAAAGGAGCCAAAACGCCATGTACGCACGCGTTTACGTGGAAATTACCAATATCTGCAATATGGCCTGCTCCTTTTGCCACGGCCACAGCCGCACACCGCACCGCATGAGCGAAAACGAATTTTCGCGCGTGCTGGACGCGCTCGATGGGCAGACCAAATTCGTCTATTATCACCTGATGGGCGAGCCGCTGACGCATCCCGACCTGCCTTTGTTTTTGCGCATGGCAAAAGAGCGCGGATTTCGCTCGGTCATCACCACCAACGGCACGCTGCTCTCTCGCCGCAAGGACGAAATCATTGCCTCAGCACCGCACAAGGTCAGCATTTCGGTGCATAGTTTTGAGGGGGGCAGCGACAAGGCCTTTGACGCGTACCTTTCGGGCATTGCCGACTTTGCCGACGCTGCCTCGCGTGCGGGCATCATTGTAGTCTTTCGCTTGTGGAATAAGGGCTGTGACGGCGGCAGAAACGCGCGCATCGAGGCGTTTTTGCGCGAGTACTTTGAAGGCGAGTGGGCCGAGAACACGCGCGGCATCCGCATCCGCGACAAGCTGCACCTTGAGTGGGGCGATCGCTTTACCTGGCCGGACAAGGACGCACCCGACGGGGGCAACGAGGTCTTTTGCTACGGCCTTGGCGACCATTTCGGCATTCTCGCGGACGGCTCGGTCGTCCCCTGCTGCATGGACAGCGACGGCATCATCACGCTGGGCAACGTGTTCACATCCCCCCTTTCGGACATTCTCGCCTCCCCCCGCGCCCGCGCCATGACCGACGGCTTTGCCTGCCGCCAGGCCTCCGAAGACCTGTGCCGCAGATGCGCGTATGCGAGAAGGTTTACATAACTACGAAAGGACTCCTCGCAAGGAGTCCTTTTTTCACATTTGCTTCGGTGAAAGGACATCTTGCAATCCTGCTCAAAGCCTTGACAAATCCGCTGTGGCGCATTATAATATTCCATATACTTATTTTCAAGGAACCATCGTTATGAAACTCTTTTTGAAGGGATTGCGTTCGGGCATTCCCATCGGTCTTGGATACCTTTCGGTATCGTTTTCATTCGGCATCATGGCCATATCCATGGGCTTTACCTGGTGGCAGGCGGTCATCATTTCCATGACCACCGTGACCTCGGCAGGTCAGCTTGCCGCGCTTGATATTATGATCTCCCCCGGGCAGTACGCCGCCATGCTGATCTCTCAGCTGACCGTCAACGTCCGTTATTCCTTCATGTCCATCTCTCTTTCGCAAAAGGTATCGGAAAAATTCACAGGCATCAAGCGTTGGCTGCTCGGATTTTTCATGACCGACGAGATCTTTGCCGTGGCTGCCGCCGAGGATGAGGTCGATCCCAAATTCTTTGCGGGGCTTTCGGTCATCCCTTACGTAGGCTGGACGCTCGGTACGCTGCTGGGTGCTTTAGTGGGCAACGTGCTGCCGACGATCGTCATGAGCGCGCTGTGCCTTGCCATTTACGGCATGTTTTTGGCCATTGTGGCGCCTGTCGCACGCAAATCGTGGGCGGTGCTTGCCGTCGTTGGCATTGCCGGACTCTTACATTGCCTGTTCTACTACGTACCCGGCCTGAACAACGTTTCCTCGGGTATCTCGGTCAGTATCTGTGCCATCGTCGCAGCAGTTGCGGGCGCGTTGCTCTTCCCCGTCAAGGATGAGGGAGAACAAGAGGAGGTGTCGGAATGAAAGACTTCTGGATCTACCTGCTCATTCTGGCCGGCTCAACCTATCTGATCCGCGCCATTCCCTTTGCGGCTCTACGAAAAAAGATCAACAACCGTTTTATCAAGTCGTTTCTGTATTACATCCCTTACGCCGTACTCGCCGCTATGACGCTGCCTGCAGCGTTTTACGCCACGGGAAACGTGATCTCGGGCGCGGTGGGACTTGTGGTGGGCGGCATCTTTGCCTACATGGGAAAGAGCCTGACGCTTGTGGCCATCGTTACCTGCGCGGCCGCGTTCTTGACCGAGTGCGTTCTTTTGCTGATCAAATAATTCTATGCGGACAGGCATTTCTTGCCTGTCCGCATACGTGTATTTTGATTTCCGTATGCGTGTATTTTGATTTTCCTCTTGCAATTTATATGACATCGTGCTATAATGAAAGGTAACAGATTTTCACCAAGAAAGGCAACCCATATGGACTACCGTTTTTCCGATCACATCACGGGCATGAAGCCCAGCGCCATTCGTGAGATCCTCAAAGCCCCTGCGGACGCAGAAACCATCTCGTTTGCGGCAGGCAATCCCTCTCCCGAATCCTTCCCCGTTTGTGAGCTGGCGCGGCTCTCTGCCGACATTTTTGAAAACCATTCCACCATGGCGCTGCAATACGGCGCAACCGACGGCTATCCCCCCTTGCGTACAGCCGTGGCCAAGTGGCAGAAGGAACGATGGCAGATCGGCAAAACTGCAGACGAGGGCTACGCCTTCAACGACACCACGCTGATCGTCAGCGGCGGCACGCAGGGCATTGAGCTGACTTGCCGCGTGCTTTGCAATCCCGGCCAGGCTGTGATCTGTGAGGATCCCTCCTTTATCGGTGCGCTCAACGCATTCCGCTCTGCAGGCATGCGCACGGTGGGCGTTCCCATGAACGACTGCGGCATCGACGTGGACGCCTTGGAGCAGACCATCATTGCAAATCCCGACGCGCACCTGCTTTACGTCATCCCCACCTTCCAGAATCCCATGGGACTTTCCTGGACGTTGGAGGTCAGACGCAAGGTGTACGCGCTGGCTAAAAAATACGGCATTCTGATCTTGGAAGACAACCCCTACGGCGAAACCCGCTTTGCGGGTGAGGAGCTGCCCACGCTCAAGAGCATGGACGAGGACGGCATCGTCATCTACTGCTCCACCTTCTCCAAGGTGCTTTCGGCAGGCATGAGAGTCGGCTTTGTGATAGCGCCAGAACAGATCGCCTCCAAAATGGTGATCGTCAAGCAGACCGAGGACGTACACACCAACCTGTTCTTCCAGATGCTTTGCCACCGATATATTACCGAGTGCGACCTTTATTCGCACATTGACCACATCAAGGACATCTACCGTCGCAAATGCACGCTCATGCTTGACTGCCTTGCAAAGGAATTACCCGAGCAGATCTCCTACACAAAACCCGAGGGCGGACTCTTTATCTGGTGTACCCTGCCCGACGGCATTGACAGCATGGAATTCGTTCGTGCATGCAAGGCAAAGAAATTACTTGTCGTGCCCGGTGCAACCTTCAACTGCGATCAGGACGCTCCCTCGAACGGCTTCCGTATCAACTTCTCCACCCCCTCGGATCAGCAGATCATCGAGGGCTGCGCCCGTCTTGGCGCGGTGGCAAAAGAGTTTCTTAAATAAGAAAGGATATATATCATGTTTCAGAATCAAAAGGTTTCTTATTCCGGCGTTCAGCCCAGCGGTAACTTGACCATTGGCAATTACCTGGGCGCTTTGCGTAATTTTTCCACTTACTCCGACGAATATAAATGCCTGTACTGCGTCGTTGACCAGCACGCCATCACCGTGCGCCAGGTTCCCGCAGATCTGCGCCGCCGCACCTACGAAACGCTGGCGCTTTACATGGCTTGCGGTCTTGATCCCGAAAAGAACACATTGTACGTGCAGTCGCACGTGCACGAGCACACCGAGCTTGCCTGGCTTCTCAACTGCTTTACCATGTTCGGTGAGCTTTCACGCATGACGCAGTTCAAGGACAAGAGTGCCAAGCACGCCGACAATATCAACGCAGGCCTGTTTACCTACCCCGTACTGATGGCCTCCGACATTCTGCTCTACCAGACCGACGTTGTTCCCGTAGGCATTGACCAGAAGCAGCACGTCGAGCTTTGCCGCGATATTGCAACGCGCTTCAACGCGCTCTACCCCGACACCTTTACCATTCCCGAGCCCATCGTGTCCAAGTCGGGCATGAAGATCATGTCGCTCTCCGAGCCCACCAAGAAAATGAGCAAGTCGGACGAGAACCCCAATGCGGTGGTCTATATCCTTGACGACAAGGACACCATCATCCGCAAGTTCAAAAGAGCCGTGACCGACTCGGATACCGAGATC
>JAZQYT010000245.1:0-4726 GCA_045633665.1 Eubacteriales bacterium
TATGCGCTTGATCGGGTAAGCGTAAAAATTGCTTGTCGGGGGCGGAGATCTTGTGATAATAGTCCTCGATCATATCAGCAGGGCAAATGCGGTCGTCATCCGCGCACAGAAAATAGACGGGAACGCGGAATTCGGGCGGCAGACGGCGCAGATCAAACTGCATGCTCAGATATTCGATCAGTGGCGCTTCATGCGCAAAATACGCGTTGCTCAAAAGCAGCTGCCGCAGCTTCCAGCGCAGATCGCGCAAATGGCAATCGGGGGAGAGCAGCCCCGTGCGAAAGTACGCAGCCAATGATTTGGTCGCGCTGTTTTTTTGGTAAGCGCAGGTCGCGTCACGCAAGGCTGCATAGTCCAAAAATCCACGCTTGGAAAAATGCTGCTTGCTGTGCGTAAAACGATCGATCTGTTGCTCCAGCCGCGCAGCGCAGTCAAGATCGCCCTGCTGCCTTGCATGTGCCGCCGTGTGCTTGGCGGCATATACCGCGCCCGAAAGGATATGCACGCATTGGCAGACCGAGAGATAACAGCTCAGCTTTTCGGGGTGTAGCCTCGCGTACAGTACCCCCGGTACCGTCCCCCAGGAATAGCCAAGCAAAATCAGTTTTTTTGCCCCAAAGCGGTCAAGCAGATAATCGACCAGCTCGTCCAGATCGCGTAATATCTGCTCTGTGCTGAGCGGTAAGTCCTTGCTGTGGCTTTCGTAAAAGGTGCGCCCGCAGCCGCGCTGATCCCAGTTGACCAAAGTATAGTCCTGCTCCAACTCCTTTTGATAGTGATACGACAGGCAAGAGGTGGGATTTCCCGGGCCGCCGTGCAAGAACAAAATGATCGGATTGCGCACGTCTTGCCCGCGGATCTGAATATATTGCCTGATGCCCCCCAGCGTCACGTAGCTGCATTCCTCGATGCCGTGCTCGGATACGATGCTGTGCTTGAAAATCTGCCTGCCGCGCGTCAGGGCAAACGCGCAGGGCAGTGCCAGACCGGCCGCGGTAATGGATAAAACACTCATAAAAGCTCCCCCCGATTTGAGTAATGACCTTATTGTGGCAGAAAATGGGGATTTTATGCAAAAAAGCGACCTTTACGCAAGGTCGCTTTCCAGTATACTGATCACATACCCCTCGGGGGCGTGGGGCGTAATCAATTTGATGTCGCAAACGGTGTGCTTTTGGCTGTCGTAGCACACAGCCTTCAGATCGGTCGAAATGCCCGTGCCGGTCATCTTGACGTATGCCTCCTTGGCCGTCCAAGTGCGGTAAAACCGCGCACAGATCTCGGGATCGCGCACGCTCTCGGCTGTGGGCAGGGGATCGCCTCCCCAAATATAGGCCGCTTCGTCTCCTGTAAAGTACCGCCCCACCAGTCCTGCACGAAACGGCTTTACCTGCTCAATATCCACCCCGATGGGTTGCTTTGAAACCGCACAAAGCACGTACTGTCCGCTGTGGCTGACGTTAAAATGAAAGGGTACGTTGGCGCTCGGCTTGCCCTTATGGCCGATTGTAAACGCAATCTCCTCGGGGGCTTTTCCGCTTGCCTTGGCCAGCATCCTGCGCGCCAGCATATCCGCGCAAAGGCAGCGCATACGGTCGTCCTCGTGGCGAAACCGATCGGCACGCGCACGGCGCTCGGCATCGGCTGCGCGGTACATCTCGGTGTATTGCCGCTCGTCAAAGTCGCCAATATTGCATATTTCGTATCTCATACCGCACCTCCCACGCTTGATATCAATATTATACCAACCCCGGGCGCGTAAGTCAAGCAAAATCTTGACATACGCGCAATTTTGCGCTATAATGATAGCAAAGAAATCTAAGGAAAACGGTATGAAGATCAAAACTTACGCATTTGAAACCGACGATTTGCGCCGCAGCCTGCGCATAGCCCTTGTATCCGACCTGCACAGCCGCGAGCCGCTTGCCGTGATCGAGGCGGTGGGCAAGATCAAGCCCGATATCATTTGTATCGCGGGGGATCTGACCGAGGCGCTGGACGGCAGCATGGACGGAAAAAATGAATACGGATTTGCAGCGCTGCGCGCACTCTGCGCCATCGCGCCCACGTTTTATGCACCGGGCAATCATGAAATTGCGGCATATCATATGCACCGCCGCGACGCAAAAACCACGCAGCCGGGACAGGATCGCATTACAAAGGAAAACCGCGCAAGGATCGCTGCAAGCGGTGCGCATTTTTTGGAGGATACCTGGACAGAATGGCAGGGAATTCTCATAGGCGGTCTGGGATCGGGCATGCTGGAGCAGGGCGGCAAGCCGAAATTGGACGCTTTGGATGGCTTTTTTGCGCAAAAACGCTTCAAGATCCTGATCTGCCACCACCCCGAGTATTACGCCAAATACCTGCGCGACCGTGCCGTGGATCTGATCCTTTCGGGGCATGCGCACGGTGGCCAATGGCGACTGTTCGGTAGGGGACTGTACGCACCCGATCAAGGGTTGTTTCCCAAGTACACCTCGGGCGTGCATGATGACAAATTGGTGATCTCCAAGGGGACTGCCAATACGGGTGGCATCATTCCGCGACTTTTCAATCCGCGTGAGGTGGTCTGTATTACCGTGAACGAAAGAGAGGAACGAGTATGAAAATTTTGATTGTTGTTGACATGCAAAAGGATTTTATTGACGGCGCGTTGGGTACCGCGGAGGCAGTAGCCATTGTGCCTGCAGTCAAGGCGCTGATCGAGAGCTTTGAGGGCAGCGTGTACTTTACACGCGACACGCATTTTGAAAACTACATGCAGACCGAGGAGGGCAAGCACCTGCCCGTTCCGCATTGCATCAAGGACACCGAGGGATGGCAGATCCATCCTGCGCTGGACGCGCTGCGCACCACCGCGCCTATCGATAAGGTGACCTTTGGCTCCAAGGAGCTGATCTCACTGCTTGCCGAGCAAAAAGAGGAGATCGAAAGCATCACGCTCTGCGGCCTTTGCACCGATATTTGCGTGATCTCCAACGCGCTCTTGATCAAGGCGTATTATCCCGAAATCCCGCTTTACGTGGTGGAAAACGCTTGTGCAGGCGTCACACCCGAAAGCCACCAAAATGCGCTCGCGGCCATGAACATGTGCCAGATCGGGATCGTATAAGAAAAAACAACAGATAAATGCAAAAAAAGAGGGCTTGCCCCTCTTTTTTTATACCCATCATGCTGCATATCGCGGATATCTTGCCGTCGGGAACGAATTGTTTTCACCTGTTTGGTAAAATATATGTAACAAAGCAAACCATGAAAAGGGGAAACGATATGAAAAAACGATTGTTGGAAAGGCAGCAGATACAAGCCTTTGCGGCCTATCTGCGGGAAAATGAAAAGAGCGCGGCCACCGTGGAGAAATACGTGCGCGACGTGTGTGCGTTTTTTGCGTTTGTCGGTGATCGCGCGATCGACAGACAAGTGATCCTTGATTACAAAGCCCATCTTGGCAAGAATTATGCCGTGACGAGCGCCAATTCCATGCTTGCCGCGCTCAATACGTTTTTGCGCTTTTGCGGTGCGGGTGAGCTTGCAGTCAAGCGATTTGCCGTGCAAAGGCAGGTGTTTTGTGAGCAAGAGAAGGAGTTGACGCGCGAGGAGTATTACCGCCTGGTCGGGGCGGCAAGCAAGCAGAAAAACGAGCGACTGTGCCTGATCTTGCAAACCATTTGCGGCACGGGCATCCGCGTCAGCGAGCTGCAATTCATCACGGTTGAAGCCGTGCAAAGGGGAGAGGCGACCGTGCATTGCAAGGGCAAAAATCGCCGCATCTTGCTTGTATCGGCGCTGCGCAAAAAGCTGGCGCAGTATGCAAAGGCGCAAAAGATCCAAAAGGGAAGCATCTTTGTCACGCGCGGCGGCAGCCCGATCAGCCGACACCACGTGTGGCGGCAGATGAAAGCGCTGTGCGAGCAAGCGGACGTGCTGCCAAGCAAGGTGTTTCCGCACAATCTGCGGCATCTGTTCGCGCGCATTTTTTACAGCATGGAAAAGGACATTGCCAAGCTGGCGGACATTTTGGGACATTCGAGCATTGATACCACGCGCATCTATATCGTCACAACAGGCACCGAACACCTCAAAAAGATGCAGAGAATGCACCTGATTCTATAAAATCAAAAAAATGCAATAAAAAAACCGATGCCTCGCATCGGATTGAGTCACATAATGAGAGTTATGTTGCATAACTGCTGCACAACTCTCCCACGCTGCTCTGTGTGTACTGCCATTGTATCACTCTGATTTCAGAAAATCAATAGGCTTTGCACAAAACGCACTTTTTTATACATGAATAGACAATATTAGAGCATGACAAAAGACCTTTCGATATCGTTTTTTTCAGAAAGCACCGAAAGGTTTTTTTGTCGTGCTTTTTTGTTTTTGCTTTTCATTATGGCCGGCTTGGAGATAAACTTTTCGTGGCATCTTATATATGCCGTCACCCCGTGTGTCATCCTGAGCGGAGTGGAATCGCAGCGCGATGAAACGCAGTCGAAGTTTTGCGCAGCGCAATAGAATGGAGCGAAGCAAAACCGCCGCAGGCGGGATCTCTGAAGGCTTTTCTCAATGTCTGCTCAGCCTTTGAACTGTTCCCGATGCAAGCGATTACAAGGATGCCCCCTACCGACGGACGAATCATATCCCTATTATCCATTCCGATAAGAATAGTTCAAAGGCTAAGCAAACTTGTCACAACCCCATCGGAGATCCCGCCTGCGGCGGT
>JAZQYT010000246.1:0-18364 GCA_045633665.1 Eubacteriales bacterium
CACGTATTTCGAGCAGTTTTCGGTCGTGCTGATCAAAGTCAGGCATTCAACAAGCGAGGACATCATCGGTGTGGCCGGATTGGCACACTTCCGAAAAAGTCCTTTAGACGACGTTTTGTATCCCGTGATCACGGTGGACTCACCCACGGAAAACGATGCTGACTCTCTGTACACCTATATCGCCGTGGCGATTGAAACCACCGACAGAACTTACTCTGAATCCTGCGTCTTTGTTTACAATCTCAACCCCGAAAACCAAGATGGTGACAGCGTATTCCACGATCATTTTCCGGATGCGTTCGTCACACTTGATTAGTCGTGACGCTTGTTCCCCCCGCAAGCTCACATACCCGTCCGCGGCATGCCGCGGGCGGGGTTATTTTTTATCGGGCTCGGCTTCTCCCTGCCCTTTCGCTTAACTACCTTGCGTAATTTTTAAAAATATGCTAAAATGTTGTCACCGTACGGCTGCGTTTGTCGCCTTATATGGTAGAGCACCAAAATTTTCATGAAAGGAGTCATCGATATGCAAGATCATGACATCATTGCGCTTTACTACGCACGCAACGAGCAAGCGATCAAGGAAACTGCCAACAAATACGGCAGCTATTGCACAAGCATTGCGTTCAACATCCTGCTCAATATGCAGGACGCGGAAGAATGCGTCAATGACACCTGGCTGCGTGCGTGGAATTCCATTCCCCCTGCGCGTCCCGATTATCTGCAGCTCTATCTTGGCGGCATTACGCGTCACCTCTCTTTGGACAGATACCGCACGCTGCACCGCGAAAAGCGCGGCGGCGGTGAGCTTGTACTGGCACTTGACGAAATGCAGGAGCTTGCAAGCCCGGACACGGACGTTCGGACGCAGGCCGAGGAGCAAGCGTTTTACGAGCTGCTCAACGACTTTTTGCGCTCCCTGCCCGAGCGTGAGCGAAAGATTTTTATCCGACGCTACTACTACGTGGACAGCATTCCGAGCATTGCCAAGCGATACGCCCTGACGCGTGCAAACGTCAAGAAGATCCTGTCACGCACGCGCGAAAAGCTGCGCGAGTATTTAACAAAGGAGGGGTACACCGTATGAAAGAATTCAGATTGATCGAGCTGATGGGCGGCATTGACGACGATTTACTCAAAGAAGCGAACGCCCCCATCCCCATGCACCGCAAGCGCGGCTTCAAGATCGCGCTGATCGCGGCCGTTCTGGCGCTGGTCATATTGATCACGCCCCTCGTCGGCGCGTTTGCGCTGGTTGGCAGCTACAAGGCAGAGCATCCCGAATTCAAGGGCAACGATCTGCAGGCACTTGACCGGATCCTTGGCACAAAGGATAAGACCTTTACCGAATCGCTGAATGAAAAGCTGCAGATCGTTGACTGGAACGCGCTGCTTGGCACGGTCTCCCCCGACGGGGACGTGGACTGGGACGCCTTTCTTTCCATCTTGCGCGGAGAACAAACGCAAGAGCAGCCCGAAGATCCGCTCTTCCAATACGTCAAGACCGATGACGGCGGCATCCGCATCGTCGGTTACCTGGGTGGGCGAGAAAGCCTCACCATTCCCGACACCATTGAAGGCTTGCCCGTAACCGAGATCGGTGACAATGCTTTTGCAAAGGACGAGGCCATGAAGCACGTGGACATTCCCGATACGGTCACGCTGATCGACACAGCTGCTTTTTTCGGCTGCCATAACCTGCAATCGGTGAAGATGTCGGCAAACGTAGAGATCATAGGCGACAGCGCATTTTCCTGTTGCACTACACTAACCGATATCACGCTTCCCGAAACGCTGCACACGATCGATGACAGCGCATTCTGGGTATGCCATGATCTGGAGGACCTGGAGATTCCTTCCTCTGTCAGATATTTGGGCGAGGCCGCCTTCTTTTACGCCGGCCTAAAAGAGGTCGTCATTCCCGAGGGGGTGACCGTGATCCGCGATAGTACTTTTGCCGGTCTGCCCGAGCTACGCGAGATCACCATTCCTGCAAGTGTGACAAGCATCGGGAACCGCGCATTTGAAAGCTGCGAAAAATTAGAAAAGGTCACGCTTTGCGAAGGGCTTGTTTCGATCGACAGGCAGGCATTTTCAAACACGGCCATCCGCACGTTGACCATTCCCTCCACCGTAAGAGAAATATACGACATCGGTTTTTCGAAATGCACGTATCTGGAAACCGTGCTGTTTTTAGGTGACGCGCCCACGGTAGAGATGCTGCCCACTCCCCCCGATTCGGAGGAAGCGCCCTATTACCATTCTCCCACATACAATATTTATCATCTGCTTGGCAGCATGGGCTTTGAAGATCCCGAGTGGCACGGATACAGCTGCGAGCTGCTCGAAGTCAAAACCCAGCAGTACGTGACCGACCACGTCAACGATATGACTCCGATCTATGCGGGCATTCCCATGCATCGTGTGGAATTTCTTGAAGGCTTGGACGAATGGAGCATTGACGGTGAAATCAACGACAGCGACACAAAGCTGATCGACACCTACGAATACTTTTACAACTACGAAAAAGCCCTTGATTGCACGCGCTACGACAAGGAGTATTTCAATGAGCACGCGATATTGCTGATCAAGGTAACGCACAGCTCTTCGGAGCAGGTGCTGGGAGTTGCGGGAATGATCAGTAAGCTGGAGATCGATGCCACCACCACGCAGGCAATCATCCCCGTCGTCATGTTTGATTCCCCCGAGAAATTTGACGAAGACATCGTAACCACCTATATTCTGGTTGAATTCAGCAAAGCAGACCTTCGAGAGGATTACGCGGCTACGGCAGGCCCCTTGATGGCCTATAACGTGCGTAACGGCGGCAGCAGCTGCTATTATCCGGGATTTTTGGAGCAGGACAAATAAGCACGCAGCGCAAAAAGCAACATGAACGTGCTGAATAATTAAAAAACAGCAGGAATTTGTTCGATTCGGGGCAGATTCCTGCTGTTTGCGTATAAAGAAAGTATGATCGCGAGTTCCGTTACCGCATCAGCGTCAGAAACCCATTCTATTCGCATTCTCCCCCCTGCGCTTGGCTCAGGGGGAGAATGCGAATCCAAACACTTTCTGCACGTAATATCCCATCAAAAAAAGCAGCCACCTTGACTTTGCCACAGGTGCGGATGGTCAGGCCTTGCCATTTTTTTAAAAATATGATAAAATGTTGTCAGAAACCATTTTTCTTTTTCGTGATGTATAGTAGAACACGATTTGAAAGGAGGCCACCCCTATATGAAAGACGACCAGATCGTTGCGCTGTATTACGCGCGGGACGAGCGTGCGATCACAAAATCCTCGGAAAAATACGGCGTTTACTGTACAAATATTGCGCAAAACATCCTGCAGAATCTGCAGGACAGCGAGGAATGCGTCAACGACACCTGGCTGAGTGCCTGGAATTCCATACCGCCTGCAAAGCCTGCCGTGCTGAAAACCTATCTTGGCAAGATCACGCGCAATCTCGCCATAGACAAATGGCGGTGCAGGCATTCGGAGAAAAGAGGCTTTGGCGAGGTCACGCTTGCGCTGGACGAAATCGGACAGCTTTCGGTTTCAAGCTACGACGTTGACGATCCATTCAGAGAGCTGGCATTTATGCAAATACTCAATCAATTTTTGCGCTCTCTGCCACCGCGCGATCGCGGCATTTTTATCAAGCGGTATTATTTCACCGAAAGCATCCCGGACATTGCTGCATGGTTTGGCATCACGCAAGCCAACGTACTGAAAATTCTTTCCAGAACCAGAGTTCGGCTCAAAGAATACTTGGATAAGGAGTGGTACGCGTCATGACAGAGCTGAAGTTTTATTCCATGCTGAGTGAAATTGACGACGACCTCTTGACGGAGGCCGTAACGCCCATCCCCATGCACAAAAAGCCCACCTTCCGTATCCTGCTGGTTGCGGCTGCTTTGACGCTGCTGCTTGGCTCCGTGCTGCTCAGCATTCCCTTTATTCCCAAAACCTATGAATTGGATTATCTGCACTCTGCGGCAGGACAGATGCAGGAGTATCCCACCAAAAACGTGCGCATCTATTATACCAATCAGAATGGCGCACAGCGCAGCGAGTACGTGCGCCTGCCTGTATGCGCAGAGAACGTTTTTCTTGCATGGAAGCACCTCAACGGCATTGGTGACGAGGCCGTGCTGATCGATTATTCCGTGCCGACGCAGACGCCCTTATTCCCCTTTTTACAGAATGCCGACCGGGATGCCGTGCTGATTCTGTCCGAAGCACTCAAGGATCACAGCGAATTGCTGGAATCTCTGCAAAAAACGTTCGCAGCCTATCTGGGCATTCCGGAAAATATGGTGACCTTTACCTTTGCAGATCCCGACAATCTGCCGCCCGTGCTGGAATTCTCCTACGACCTGCAAGGGCAACCGCTCCCTATCCTGAAGCCGGGTGACACCCTGCAGATCACGGTGACCATGACCAACGTGTCCGATATGGATCTCGTACACGAAGGGTTCAACAGCGAAATTGCGCCTTATGCATACCTGAAAATGGGTACGGCATGCATCTATCCCCAATCCGTCGACGTTCACCAAGACGATCAAGCAAAGCACCGCCTTGCTCCGAAAGAGAGCGTCAGCGCCAAAGTGACCTTCGAGATACCCGAAATCGTTTCAAACGGCCACTACGCACTGCTCACACGCTTTACCACGCACAGCACGGCCTTTGAAAACGCTGCGTTTATCGTGTCCGAGTTCTATGACACAGAATCACAGGCATTGGATGAATTCCATGAGTTTATGAACCAATACACGCCTGCAGAATCAAGCTCGGTGCAGTTTCATGAAATCTTGGATGCTTTGCAATACGACGGTGTAAGCATCATGGACAGCGTACTACGCATCAATATGGACGGAGAGCGATTTTGGGAGGAATCCGGATCCAGCGAGCATTTTGGCTATTCGATCAGCTCAAGCGAAAGCGTATACAGCTGGGCAGTGATCAATCAATCCACCTTTTTTGTAAAGGCACTTCCCGACGGCATGAGCCTGCCTGCGGGAATTGAAGTACAGGATTCTATCCTGCACGCGCTGCTTCGCATTGGCTATGACGAGCAAGTCGCCAAAGACATGCTTGACGAGCTGAAGGTCGTGTACGAGCTTTACGGTCATGGCGAGATGGTATTGGCATCACAAGATCTGTACGGTAATCAGGATCACGCCTATACAGGCACGCTACTGCTATGCTATGTGGAAGATTACTATTTACAATACCAATACAGGGACTTTACGACCGATCAGGACGGCCGTCAGATCGAGTTTATCAAATACGTGAACGTCGGTATTTCGGAAAAAGATCAGCGCTTTATGCAGATCGATGTTGGCATGACGCAAACTACAGTCAAACCGATTACGATCCAAGAGCCCGTTGTATGGAGTCAAATCATGGAGAGCCGCACTCCCGCAGAGCTCTCACAATCGCAGACGGCTCGGCTGCAGGATGCGCTTACGGGCGGCACTTGGCAATACCGTGGGGATACCCAGCGTGCATATAATTGCATTGGCACGGTCGGGGAAAACGAGATCAGATACGATTCCGAAGTGGGACTTGTGTGGCTTGAGGGATTTGAGATCAAGCTAAAGGAATCCGACCGCCTGGCGATCAACAAGTTGCTTGGCAGTTACCTGCCCGATGAGGAAGATGTTCGTCCGTAAAAAAACAAAAGCAGCCCATGGGCTGCGGAAATAGCGAAACAATAGCAGGGATTTGTTCGATTCGGGGCAGATTCCTGCTGTTTTGGTACGAAAAGATACATCTGTATGGTTTTCTGCTGACGCATTATCGTCATAAACTCATTCTATTCGCATTCTCCCCCCTGCGCTTGGCTCAGGGGGGAGAATGCGAATCCAAACACTTTCTGCACGTAATATCCCATCAAAAAAAGCAGCCACCTTGACTTTGCCACAGGTGCGGATGATCAGGCCTTGCCATTTTTCAAAAAATATGCTAAAATATTGTCAGAAATCAATCTTTTTTGCGTGATGATAGTAGAACACGATTTGAAAGGAGGCCTCCTTACATGAATGACGATCAGATCGTTGCGCTGTATTACGCGCGGGACGAGCGCGCGATCACAAAATCCTCGGAAAAATACGGCGTTTACTGTACAAATATTGCGCAAAACATCCTGCAAAATCTGCAGGACAGCGAGGAATGCGTCAACGATACCTGGCTGAGTGCCTGGAATTCCATACCGCCCGCAAAGCCTGCCGTGCTGAAAACCTATCTTGGCCGCATCACACGGAATCTCGCCTTGGACAAATGGCGTCGCGCGCACAGCGGCAAGCGAGGCAGCGGACAAATTGCCGTTGCTTTGGATGAGGTACATGAGATCATCTCATCGGGCTACAACGTCAGCGACGAATATCTGGAGCAGGAATTTATGCACCTGATCAATCTCTTTTTATATTCTCTGTCAGACCGCGAGCGCAACATCTTTATCCGCCGCTACTACTTTGCGGATGACGTCCCCGACATTGCCAAGCGCTTTGGTATCACCCAAGGGAACACGCTCAAAATTCTTTCCAGAACCAGAAACAAACTGAAAATTTACTTGGATAAGGAGTGGCATTCGATATGATGACGGATATGGAATTTTTACAAATGCTCAGCGGCATAGACGAGGATCTGGTCACGCAAGCAGACAGGCCTGTTCCCTTCCGCAAAAAGCGCGGATTTAAGATCGCGCTGATCGCGGCTGTTCTGGCGTTCGCTTTGCTGATCACGCCCGTTGCAGGCGCGTTTGCGTTGGCGATCAAGTATTTATCGCAACAAGATCACCTCACCCCTGGCGAGCCGC
Organism: Eubacteriales bacterium; assembly: GCA_045633665.1. Classification (GTDB taxonomy): domain Bacteria; phylum Bacillota; class Clostridia; order Oscillospirales; family CAG-272; genus SVQP01. The sequence goes on from JAZQYT010000246.1 coordinate 6,827, forward strand.
AAGCCCCCACGCAGGATGACGAACAGCAGGACGTAATGCCCGGAGGACTTGTGGGCGAGCTGTTTGGAGGAATTGATTGGAGCGGGCTGAAGGAGGCGATCGGAAATGATGGCAACATGAATTGGGGTGCGATCTTGGACGTGCTGCTGGGCAAGGAGCCTACATCCTCCGAAACCATCGGGTATGACGGTTACAAGTCAATCAAGTTGGATGACGGCACCATGAAGATCGTGGAGTTTGCAACAGAATCCAACGAAACCGTAATCGAAATCCCCGAAACCCTTGCAGGGGCAAAGGTCACCGCCATTGGTGAGGGGGTGTTCAAAGACAATCCCTACGTCACGCACGTCAGCATTCCCGATACCGTGACCGTCATTGAGCAAACAGCGTTCTTTAACTGTGCAAATCTTTTGACCGTGGACTTGGGCGAAGGCGTGCAAGAGATCAGCGCAGAGGCCTTCGCGTATTGCTCGTCGCTGACCTCAATTACCCTTCCAAGCACCTTAAAAAAGCTTGGTGAAAATGCCTTTGGCAAATGCGAAAGTCTTACGAAGATCGATCTTCCGACAGGCCTGACCGAAATTTCGGCTTATGCATTTTACGGATTGCCCATCACCGAGATCAGCATCCCCGCCACGGTCGTCTCAATCGGGGACTATGCCTTTGCAAATTGCTCGGAGCTGAGCAGGATCACATTTGATACCGATGCTGTGGTGATCTCCTTTTCGTCTGCTCCTCAGATTATGGGCGTAGAATACGTCGGTGCGGGTGCTTTCGATAGCACCGCGATCTCCACGATCACCTTCCCCTGCACCCTGACAGATATCTACGACATTGATTTCAAAGGATGTATGGAACTTGAAGAGGTGATCTTTACGGGCAATGCGCCCACGGTGCATAAGGAGCCGAGTGCCGATAAAAGTGCGCCCGACAATCAAAATGCGCCCGATTATACCATATACTATATGTTAAATTCACAAGGCTTCACCAAGCCCGAATGGCACGGATATGCGTGCGAGCTGATGGCACACGAGGCCGAGGAATACGTATTGAAGCGCTTTAAAAGAGAGCGTTATACCGAGGTACCCATGTATAACGTAGAGGTGCTGGGAGGCTTGAATTTGTCGGGACTTAACGAGATTAACGAGATTACGGTGCTGGATTCCTACAAGGAATACGAAGCATTCTCACACGTGCTGCCCTCGACGCGTTACGACCGCGAGTACTTCGAGGAATATGCCATTGTGCTGATCCAGGTTGAGCAGTGCTCCTCCGAGCAGGTATTAGGTCTTGCAGGCATCGGTGCGCAGCTTTACACCACGGGCGGTGTTTATTATCTGAGCTTACATCCCGTTGTCAAGTTCGACTGCGGAAAGGAAGGTCAGGATATGGCCAATGACATATTCCGCACCTATATTTTAGCCGAAGTCAAGCGTTCGGATATCCGCACCGATGACGTGACGAGAGTAGGTTTTGTTTACGCCTACGATATCCACACGCAAAGCTCCAGCGCGTACCATCCGGGACTTGTCGATAAAGGAAAATAATCATGCGTAAAGAATATCCCCCACCGAGGCGGTGGGGGATAAAATTTTGTTTTGCTTACTTCTTATGCAACTTGCCGATGACTTTGCCGCAGCAGCGGATGTCCTCGAAGTCACGCAGCATGATGGGCGCGTAGAAGGGATTGAGCGAGATCAGGCAATCACCGCCAAACTTCTTGAAATAGCCTTCTCCGTCCAGCACGAAAATGCCAAGCTCGCCCGGCTCGACCTGCTCGCATTCCTGCACAAGCAGCACGTCGCGGTCGTGATATTTGGGCTCCATACTGTCGCCGCTGATGCGCAGCGCATAGTCCGCATCCACAGTCTTTGGATTATCGGGAATTGCAATATCTGTCGCTACACTGTCAAACAGATACACGCCCGTTCCTGCGGAAACAGGCAGGTCGTACAGCGAAATGGTGCGCTTGCCGAGGCCTCCCGCCACGCGGGTAAAACTCGACTTGGAGGGCTTGATCTCGGGCTTTTTGTTGCGAGCAGGCGATTCATGAATCGCCCCTACGGTAGTTGCAGCAGGTGCGTAGGACTGTGCGGTCACGCGCTCGTATTCCTTATCAAGCACCAGCGCAACCAGCTCGCTGCCGTGGCTGTCCAGACGGCGGTAATGCTCCACCAGCGCAATCTCTCCCTCCGAAAGCGTATAATTATGATGATTCTCAGGCACACCGCTTACAATATAATCCAAAGAGCAATCCAGCGCACGGCAGATGGCCAGCATATTGGAAAGCTTGGGAGAATCGCTGATGCCTGCCAAAATTTTGGACAGCGTGCCAAGCGGAATACCTGTCATCTCGGAAAGCTTATCGTTGGTGATGCGGCGCTCGGATTTGATCTTTTTTATTCTGTCAATATAGGTAAGTTCGGACATATTTCCTCCGTAATCCCGGGAATTTCCCGTACTTTTTCTCTTACGGCTTCATTATAGCACGGTTTTTCCAATTTGTAAAGAGGTTTTTGAAATATTTTTCCGATTTATGAAAAATAGGGGGTTGACAAATCCGATTTCGGGTGGTATAATCATGTCACAATATTCCATTTTCGGAATTTTCTAAACAAATCACAAGCAAGTGATTTCCAAATTCCGCGCTGCATTTTCCATTCTCGGAAAACGCGGCTGCCAAAAGAAAAGGAGAAAGATCATGACATATTATAACAACACCACAACCAACGCAAACGTCAACGTCCGCGCCGAGAGAAGCGAATCTCTTCTTTCCGTGCTGCTTTCCCTGCCCGTTGCTCTTTGGCAGTTTTTGTGCGCACTGGGTACAAAGCGCGTGATCAAGGGCATTTCTCTGACCTTCTGCATTTTTGCGTTTTTCGGTGTCGTTGGCGGCATCGAGGCAGGACTTATCACCTTTGGCTTTGGCGCGGTACTGACCGTACTGCTGATCGCCATTGAGATCCTTTGTCTGAAGAAATAAGCTCAGCCTGTTTCAAACAGCGCACACAATGCGTCTGCCGTCAGCTCGGCTGCCGCAAGTGCCTCGCTTAGAGTGTTGCCACAGCTGCCGATCTCAAGCGTGAGTGAGAATGGCGCGCGATCCTGATTGAGCGTTTGCTCCTTGCACGTCACGCTTGCGCAGCTATCGGGAAAGGCTTGGTTCATGTATGCATGCAGCTGCATCGCAAGTGCAAGATTTGTCTTGCTTGTTTGCTCCGCGCTCATGCCGCAGATGATCTGCGTCTGGGCAATGCGCTGCCCTTCATGCACCGCCAGCGTGCGCACGATATTGCCATCCTCGTCGGTGCTTGCCGCACGGTGTACGTCAATGACGCACACAAGCGAGGGGTACGCCATGCGAAAGGCCTCGATCGCATCTGCCGCGCGGCTATATGACTCGCGGTTAGACTCTCCGTCAAACACAGTCTTGCAATGGATAGTGCCGATTCCTGCCTCGTTCAATTTTTGGGCAAGCGCGGCGCCCACGGCCACCACACCGTCCGAACCGTCCGCACTTCTGGCAAATTCCTCGTCATCCGCGTCAAGGTACAGCGCACCCGCGCGATTGTATCCTTCACCGGTATGCGTATGAATGATCAGCACGCTGATCCTCCCCTTTGCCGCCGGGATCTTACACGTAGCATCCATGACGCCCTGCATATCGATCACCCTGTCTGTCTGATTGACGGGGTGATTTTTTGTTGCCACGTTGCGTGGCACGATGGGCGTTGCACCTTCGGGAACGGCTGAAAAATCGTATGCATACGGATCAACCGAGGGGGGCTCTTGCGTTTGCTCCTCGGCTATGCTGCCGCTCTCCCCTTGGCTTTCGGCTTGCGTTTCGTCCTGCGTCGTATCGGGTGTGAGCGCACCGCCCGGCTGCTTTCCTTGATCCGGCTCTTGTGCATTCCCCCACGGCACGAATACGACTACGCATACAGCGATCAATACCACAGCCGCAACTGCCGTGGCAATCATCAACCATCTGCGCGCTCTTCTTCCCTTTTTGTATGCCTGCCCCACCCACGCGCTCTCCCAGGCGCTGATCTCACGTCTGAGAAATTCCGTCATACCGCTCGTCTTATGCTCGTCCATTTTTCTGCCTCCTTGTCAATTCCTTTGTTGCATTGTATGAGCGCCGAGGGGCAGATATGCTTTCCCGATGAAATTATCCCAGCCCGAAGCAGGCGCCGATTGCGCTTGCCAGCAGCCTGCCGCCTCGCTCTGCCAGCACGTCAATATCCACGGGGGACACAAAATACCGCTTGGCACGCGCAAGATACTCCTCCAGACTCTCACCCACACCGCAGATCCCGGCCTTGGAAAGTGCCTCGCAAAGCAATGACGCGCTGTCGATCACCGTGGGAATGCCAAGAGAGATCACGGGGCAGCCCACGCCTGCGCGGTCGATGGCCATGCGGCGGTTGCCAAGCCCCGCGCCCGGGCGCAGGCCGTGATCACAGATCTGCACGCTCGCGCCAAGATGCGTATAGCTGCCGGCAGCCAGCGCATCCACCGCCACCACCATCTGCGCACCAAGCTCGCGCACCGCGGCTCTGACCAGCTCAGCCGACTCCACGCCCGTATCCCCAAGCACACCGGGCGCAACAAGGCAAAGGCTGCCCTTCCCAAAACGTGAAAACGCATCTGCATCCAGCAGCTGCACGTGGCGCGTGACCTCAAGTGCGCGTGCGGTAGCGGTACCCAGGCTGTCCGGTGTAATGCGTGCATTTCCAAGACATGCAACCAGCACGCATTGGGGCTTTGGCACAAGCTTTGCGGCGGTCTGCGCTAAAAGCTCGGTCACAGCCCGCACAGCCTGCCCGTATTCGCGCTCTTCCATCTGCGTCAAAGCACCGAAATGCACCGTGCTGTAGCATACCCGTTCATGCTCTCGGCGCTCACTTAGCCGGCAGACACGGCAGCCGTGCAGCGTGTATTCGCACCTCTCAATGCCCCCTTGCCGCTCACAGGCAAGATCGGTTCTGATAAATCTTTTCATGCCTCTCCTAAAAAAATTATAAATTATATATTAAAATTTTCTCAATGCTCTTGCTTTTTTTTGAAAAATCGTTTATACTATATGTAAATATGCGAGTGTCAGAGCTTGCTTTTCAGCATGATCGCGGAGGTTCTGTGCAGATTGTACAGGATAGTCCGCTTGGTTTTGTGCATGTGTACAAATTTCAAGATCACGCTGTCTTTTGGGCTCTCAAATGCTCCTGCGGTTGCCACGATGCGCAGCCGTGATTTTCAAATGCACGAGGAGGAAATCTCAACCATGACTAAGCGAATCCTTGCTTCCGTTCTCTGCCTTGTACTGCTTGCAGGCTCTCTTGTTTGTCTGAGCAGCTGCTCCGACGATGAGAAAAAGGTAGAAGACAAAGGTCAGTACCTGACCATGTATCTCTCCGATCAGGTATATGATCTGGACCCCGCTAACGCTTATTACAACGACGCGACCACCAGCATTGTCAACCTGCTGTTCGAAACGCTGTTCAAGATCAACGAAAACGGCAAGGTCAAGAAGTCCCTGGTCAGCAAGTACGTCATCAATGAGGATGCTGCTGCAAACGAATACACTATGGACATCTACCTCAACGATACCTGCTGGTCCGACGGTACTTATGTTTCCGCAAACGACGTGGTTTATGCGTGGAAACGCGTACTGGACGTGGAAAGCTCCTATGACGCGGCTTCTCTTCTTTACGACATCAAGAACGCCCGCTCCGTTAAGGAAGGCGATATGTCCATCGACGACCTTTGCATCTATGCAGAGGGTGAGCGTATGGTCTCCGTAGAGTTCGAAGGTCCCATCAACTACGATCAGTTTATTCTCAACCTGACAAGCGTTGCTCTCGCTCCCTTGCGTGAGGACATCGCTGCTAAGCCCGACTGGGCAAAGAAGCCCGCTACCATCGTGTGCAGCGGCCCCTTTAAGCTGGGCAGAGTCAGCTTTGCAACCGACAGCTCGGTCAAGTATGAGGATATCCGCTACGAGATTAAGGATGAAAACGGTAAGATCATCTCCGGTACCGAGCTCGGCGAGGCCAAGAAGTACTCCGAGGGCGTGATCAACTTCCTCTTGCTGGAGCGTAACTCCTATTACTACCGCAACGCTGAAAAGGAAGAAAAGCTGGATAAGTTCGTAACTCCTTATAGAATTGTTGTAGATTTCTCCATGACCGACGTGCAGATCGCCCAGGCTTACGACGCAGGCGCACTTCTGTACATTGATAATATTCCCTACTCCTGGCGCAACGATTCCTCTTATGCGGATCTGGTCGAGGGTGCTGACGTAACAGACGCAATGTCCAACCACACCTACTACTTCAATCAGAACGCGCTGATCGACGACGGTGGCGAGGGTGAATACCTGTTCGCAAACAAGACCGTTCGTCAGGTACTGTCCAAGGCAATCGACCGCGAAGCGATCGCACAGGCTGTCGTTTACGCAGAGGCTGCTACCGGCATCGTTCCCAACGGCGTGTTTGATACCAACTCCAAGAAGACCACCTTCCGCGAGGCTGCTACCTCCGCTTACGCAAACCTTGCATACGGCAACGTTGACGAGCTCAAGAGCGAGCTTTCCGCTGCAGGTATCAAGCCCTCCAAGTACTCCTTCTCGATTACCGTTGCCGCATATGACGACGTTCACGTTGCAATCGCAGAAATGGTTGCAGAGCAGTGGAGCGCACTCGGCTTTGACGTTTCCGTCAACGAAAGAGGCGCGATCATCAACAACGACTACTACAAGTGGGTAGAAGACTTCCCCAAGGATATCTGCGACGACTTGTATGCAGAGAATCTGTACTACGGTGATTTCGAGGTTATCGCACTGGATATGGGCGCTATGACCATGGATGCCTACTCCGTGCTTGCTCCCTTTGCAAAGGCATTCTCCGGTCAGGGTATGGACATGTCCGACTCCGAGAACTACCAGCTCTCCGCACACATCACGGGCTTTGACAACGAAAAGTACAACGACCTGATGGATGCAGTTTACTTCCTGCAGTACTACAACGATTTCTACAAGTACTTCTACAACACCGCATACGGTACCGACTACTTTGAGTCCCAGGAAGCAGCAGACGCTGTTTACAACAAGATCAAGGCAATCTACGAAGAATACGGCATTACCCCCTCTGCCAAGACCTTCCTTGCAGACCGTGCAACTCTGCTCCATGCTGCAGAAGAAATCCTGATGGATGAGGTTCCCGTAACCCCCATTATCGCAAACCAGTACGCTTCCCTGTCCGCTTCCAACCTCAAGAAGGTCAAGAGCACCTACACCAACACGCTGGTGCTGACCAAGACAAGTGCTTCGGGCTACAAGTCCTACCTTGAAAAGGTTGAAGAATTCCTTGAGGCGAACTTCCAGGCTTACGCAGAAGACGATCTCTCTTACATCCACAACGCTTTCAAGGGCAACGACAAGGTATACAGTGCCGGTGAGTTCTCTTACGAAGGCTTCAAGGGTGAAACCTCTCTGTACAGCTTCCTGTTCGAGGACGAGCAAGACTAATTAAAAAATTCAGCCCTGCGATGCAAATCGCAGGGCTATTTTTCTTTGTAAAGTGTAGACAAACCGTGCAAAGTGTGGTATAATATCATGTATTCTTATGTAAAGAGGAGGAAATATGCAGATCATCAACCTCTTCCCGGGCTCTTATAACTCCAACTGCTATATTTTGGTGCATAACAAAGAAGCATTGGTCATTGACCCGAGTGCTTCGGCCAAGGCGATCTTAGAACGCGTGCAAAAGGAAGGTGCCGAGCTCAAGGGCATTTTGCTGACGCACGGACATTTCGATCACATCGTTTCGATCGACACGCTGCGCCGCGCCTGCCCCGTTCCGCTTATGATCCATAAGGAGGACGCGGAAATGCTGGAGGACGGTACCAAAAACGCATTTACCTTTTTCTTTGGCATGGACATTTCCTACCGGCCTGCTGAGCGGCTGCTTGTAGGCGGTGACAAGATCAATCTCGGAGGCATGGATATCGAGGTCATTCACCTCCCCGGCCACTCCAAGGGATCTGTCTGCTACTACATTCCGGGAGAGCGCACTATGTTCACGGGCGATCTGCTGTTCGCTCAGGGATATGGCAGAGCCGATCTGCACGGTGGCAACGCCTTTACCCTGCGCACCTCGCTTTGCGCTTTGCGGCAGTATCCCAAGAACGTCACCATCTATCCCGGCCACGGGGAGTCCTCCCTGCTCGGACGCGCTCTGGACGTGTCATTCTATTTGTAAAAAATAATTAATATATATTGAGGAAAACAATATGGATTATCAAATTTTAGCCGATCTGCTGTTCCCGCAGATCACAAAAACCCCCGCTGATATTGAGGCGGCATACCCCGCACGTCAACTGCCCGAGGGTGCCAAGGTCACCCGCTTTGCGCCTAGCCCCACAGGCTTTGTGCATTTCGGCGGTCTGTTCCCTACCACCGTCGGTGAGCGTCTGGCACACCAGAGCGGCGGCGTATTTTACCTGAGAATTGAGGATACCGACGCCAAGCGCGAGGTTCCGGGTGCTGCCGAGGGCTTGATCAAGACGCTGGCACACTACGGCATCCACTTTGACGAGGGCGCGATCCTTGACCAGAGCGGCAAGGTCAGCGACCAAGGCGCATACGGCCCTTACAAGCAGAGCGCACGTGCCGAGATCTACCAGACCTTTGCCAAGGATTTGGTTCGCAAGGGACTCGCTTACCCCTGCTTTACCACCGAGGAAGAGCTGGAAGCGCTGCAGGCCGTGAATAAAAAAGAAGAGATCAAGAACACCGACTGGCAGGCACAGGCCGAGGAAAGACGCGCAGAAATGCTTAAAGCGCGCGCCATTACAATGGATGAGGTCAAGCAAAACCTGGAGGCAGGCAATCCCTTCGTGCTGCGTATTCTGGCGGACGGTGATCCCTCCAAGAAAACGCCCTTTACCGACCTTGTCAGAGGCAAGCTGGATATCCCCGAAAACGACGAGGATTTCGTGCTGCTCAAGTCGGACGGCATTCCCACATACCACTTTGCACACGCGGTAGACGACCATCTGATGGGTACGACACACGTCATTCGCGGTGAAGAATGGCTGCCCAGCCTTGCAAAGCACATTCAGCTGTTCCGCTATCTGGGCTTCCGTTTGCCCAAGTACATGCACATCTCGCAGATCATGCGCCTGGATGAAAACGGCAACAAAAAGAAGCTTTCCAAGCGCGACATGGGCGCAAACATGGACGACTACGCGGCTATGGGATATGCCCCCGAGTGCGTTTGCGAGTACGTCATGACGCTGCTTAACTCCAACTACGAGGAATGGCACGCGCAGAACCCCGAAAAGCCTTATACCGACTTCCCCTTTAACATCAAGAAGATGAGTGCTTCGGGCTGTCTGTTTGACTTTAACAAACTGAACGACGTCTCCAAGAACGTGATCTCGCGCATGAGTGCGCAAAAGGTCACGCTGGCGGTCACCGAATGGGCGCAGACCTACGATCCCGAGTTCGGTGCATTGCTTGCACGCGATCCTGCTTATACCGCAAATATTTTCGCGATAGGCAGAGGCGGCAAAAAGCCCCGTAAGGATCTGGCTGTCTGGAAGGACGCGCGCCCCTATATGGGCTTCTTCTTTGACGAGCTGTTTTCACTTACCGAGCAGTACCCCGAGCAGTTTGACAGAGCCGACATCAAGGCAACGCTACAGAGCTTTATCAAGACCTTTGATATCTCGGACGATATGAATACCTGGTTTGAAAAGATCAAGGAGATCGGTGCAGGCCTTGGCTACACCGCAGACATGAAGGCTTACAAGGCTGATCCCTCCGCATTTAAGGGCAGCGTGGCCGATATTTCCATGTTCCTGCGCCTTGCCGTGACCGGTAAGACCAACGCGCCCGACCTTTGGACGGTCATGCAGATCCTTGGCTACGACAGAACGATCGCACGCCTGGAGAGCATGCTTGCAACCCTGTAACGCTATTATTAAATAGAGGAAAAAAATCATGGCAGAAACCAACAACAACTTTATTTTTGAGATCATCAACGAGGATCTGAGCATCCATCCCGACAAAAAGATCCACACCCGTTTTCCGCCCGAGCCCAACGGATATCTGCACATCGGTTCGGTCAAGGCGATCTGCATCAACACCGACGTAGCAAACAAGTACGACGGCCTTTTCAACCTGCGCTACGACGACACCAACCCCGCTAAGGAGTCCGACGAATTCGTTCGCTCCATCCGTGAGGATTTGGAATGGCTTGGCGCTACCCCCACAGGCGGCATATATTACGGCTCCGACTACTTTGGCAAGTGCTACGAGTTTGCCGTGCAGCTGATCAAGCAGGGCGACGCTTACGTTTGCGACCTTTCCAAGGACGACCTTGCAGACTACAAGGGTACCGACCGCTCTGTTGCCTCCAAGGAATCCCCCTACCGTAACCGTTCTGTTGAGGAAAACCTGGATCTGTTCGAGAGAATGAAAAACGGTGAGTTCCCGGACGGCGCACGCACGCTGCGCGCAAAGATCGATCCTTCCAGCGACAACCCCTATCTGCGCGATCCCGTTATTTACAGAATCAAGCATATCCACCATCACCGTCAGGGCGATGAGTGGTGCGTATATCCCATGTACGACTTCGCGCATCCCATTCAGGACGCGCTTGAAGGCATCACCTATTCCCTTTGCTCCAGCGAATTCAGAAACCACCGTCCCCTTTACGACTGGGTAATTGAGAAGATCGGCTTTGCACAGCCGCCTCACCAGTGGGAATTCGGCCGCATGAACATCACCTACACCGTAATGTCCAAGCGTTACCTCCGTCAGCTCGTTGAGGAAGGTCACGTTGACGGCTGGGATGACCCCCGCCTCCCTACCCTTTGCGGACTCCGCCGACGCGGTTACACCCCGCAAGCTCTCTTCACCTTCGTTCGCGAAGCGGGAGTTACAAACACCGACCACACAGTTGACGTTCGTCAGCTTGAGGCGTGCGTGCGTGACGACCTCAATGAGAACGCACTCCGCCGCATAGCAGTCGTAAATCCTATTAAGGTCGTTATCGATAACTATCCCGAGGATAAGGAGGAAATGATCGCGCTTCCCAACCATCCGCAGAAGCCCGAGCTTGGCACGCGTGAGGTACCGATGACGAGAGAGATCTACATCGACGCCGATGACTTTGCCGAGGTTCCGCCTCCCAAGTTCTTCCGCCTGAAGCCCGACGGCGAGGTTCGCCTGATGGGCGGCTACATCATCAAGTACGCCGGCATCGAGAAGAACGAGGACGGCTCCATCAAGTGCATCCACGCCACCGCCGACCTTGAGACCGGAAGCGGTATGCCCATGGACGGTCGCAAGATCAAGGGCACCGTCCATTGGCTCTCCGCCAAGTATGCAAAGCCAGCAACGCTGATGCTCTATGACCGTCTGTTCAACATCGAGAACACCGCCGACGTGCCTGAGGGCAAGACCTATCTCGACTTCCTCAACCCCGACTCGCTCTCCAAGCTGGAGAACGCCGTGGTGGAGCCGAGCCT
>JAZQYT010000247.1:0-11880 GCA_045633665.1 Eubacteriales bacterium
GGAGCTTTTCTTCAACACCAACGTCACAACGGGCATTGCGGTTGCAGAGGCACGCGGCGTGATCCTGCTGTCGGGCATTCAACACGGCATCAGAGTGGCGGAATATACACCGCTGCAGGTCAAGCAAGCAGTTGTCGGATATGGCAGAGCCGAAAAAAAGCAGGTGATCACTATGGTCACCACGCTATTGGGGTTACCAAAGCCTCCCAAGCCGGACGATACGGCAGACGCGCTGGCCATTGCCGTGTGCCATGCGCACAGTGGCTGCTCAAGACTTGCGAATTACTATAACAAATAACACGATTGGAGAAATACAATGTGGTATTCTGAAAACTGGAAGGATTATGAGCTTCTCGATACTTCGGACGGTGAGCGTCTGGAGCGTTGGGGAAAATATATTTTGGTAAGGCCCGATCCGCAGATCATATGGAAGGGCGTGGCAGATCATCCCGCATGGAAGCGCGCTGACGGCGTATACCGTCGCTCCTCCTCAGGCGGCGGCAGCTGGGTAAAGAACAAGCTGCCCGAATCCTGGAACATTTCCTATGGAGAATTGCATTTCGTGCTGCGTCCCATGGGCTTTAAGCACACGGGACTTTTTCCGGAGCAGGCAGCAAACTGGGATTGGTTCTCTGATCTGATCCGAAAGGCCGACCGACCTGTCAAGGTGCTGAATCTGTTTGCTTACACGGGCGGTGCAACTGTCGCAGCGGCGGCTGCCGGAGCATCCGTCGTACACGTGGATGCCGCGAAGGGAATCGTGGCACAGGCAAAGGAAAATGCGGCGCTTTCGGGACTTGAAAGCGCACCTATCCGTTACATTGTGGACGACTGCAAGAAATTTGTCGAACGCGAGATCAGACGTGGCAATAAATACGACGGTATCATCATGGATCCTCCTTCTTACGGCAGAGGCCCGAACGGTGAGGTTTGGAAGCTGGAGGATTGCGTGGATGAATTCGTCGGCCTTGCCTCACAGCTGCTCTCGGATCAACCGCTCTTTTTCCTGATCAACTCTTATACGACAGGTCTTTCTCCCATGACCATGAGTTATTTGCTTGACCTGAACGTCAAGCGCAAATTCGGCGGTCGTGTGGAATCGGGTGAGCTTGGCCTAAAGGTCACACGCACGGGCAGCTATCTGCCTTGCGGCGCAAGCTCCCGTTGGCAGAGGTGAGTATGGCGTTTATAGAGATTAAAAATCTTGCTTATTCGTATGTTACGGATAAGGACGGTCAGGGAGTTCCCGTTCTGCGCGGTGTCGATCTTTTCGTTGAGCGCGGAGAATACGTGGCGATTCTCGGGCGAAACGGTTCAGGCAAGTCAACGCTTGCAAAGCTGCTCAATCTCGTCATCGACGATTTCGAAGGCGCTTCGGGCGAGATATTGGTAGATGGAATCAACATTCTTTCTGAGGATATGACCGAGGATATGGCGTTTGATCTGCGCAAAAAGGTTGGCATGGTGTTCCAGAATCCCGATAACCAGCTGGTCGCCACCGTTGTGGAAGAGGACGTTGCTTTCGGCCCCGAGAATCTGGGACTTGATCCCAAAGAGATCAGACGTCGCGTGGATGAAGCACTTGCTACGGTTGGCATGACTGAGTTTTCCAAAAGAGAACCGCACAGACTTTCCGGTGGGCAAAAGCAGCGCGTGGCGATCGCGGGCGTGATTGCCATGATGCCCGATTGCATTATATTTGACGAATCCACCGCTATGCTGGATCCGGTTGGCCGCAAGGAGATCGTGGCTACTATGGAAAAACTCTATCGCGAGCACGGCATCACCGTGCTGACCATTACGCACTATATGGAAGAGGCAGTCCGCGCGGATCGCGTTGTCGTGCTCAACGACGGTAAAATTGCAATAGAGGGGACACCCAATGAGGTCTTCTCCGATGCAAAGGCACTTCGAAATGCAGGACTTGAGCTACCGCAATGCGCGCAGTTGCTCGAGGCACTTACCGAGGCAGGGTTACCGATCTCTGCATGCGGTATTACTCCCGAGGAGTGCGCACATATTATCCTTGAAGCGGGAGGTTTTGTGTAATGTCTGCAAAACTGGAATTACAGAACGTATCGTATTATTACGGCAAAGGCACCGCTTTTGAGGTCAAGGCATTGGATAACGTCAGCTTTTGTATCAATACCGGCAGTATCACAGGCTTGATTGGACATACCGGCTCGGGCAAATCCACGCTCGCACAGCTTTTTAACGGTCTTGAAAAGCCGACCGAAGGCAAAGTCTTGCTGGACGGTTGCGATATCTGGGACAGAAAATATAAAGGCGAGCGCATCTGCTTCCGCGTTGGTCTTGTGATGCAGTATCCGGAATATCAGCTGTTTGAGGAAACCGTATATAACGACATCGCCTTCGGCCCTCGCAACATGGGCATCAAAGAAGATGAGATCAAAAAGAGAGTTGCGGATGCTGTTGCGTTCGTTGGCTTGACGCCCGAGGTCATGCAGCAATCTCCCTTTGATCTTTCAGGGGGGCAGAAGCGCCGCGTTGCCATTGCAGGCATTATGGCCATGCAGCCCGAGCTTCTTGTACTGGATGAGCCTGCTGCAGGCCTGGATCCTTCGGGCAGAGCTGAAATATTCGGTGGTATCAAGAAATACAGAGATACCACGGGCGCAACCGTGCTGATCATCAGCCACAGCATGGAGGACATGGCGGAATATTGTGACGATATCATTGTCATGAATCGCGGCGCCGTGATGCTCAACGGTTCCAAGGACGATATCTTTTCGGACAGCGACCGTTTGATCGAGGCGGGATTGGATATTCCGCAGATCACGCGCGTCATGCGCATCCTGGCGAAAAACGGCATTGAGATCGACGCCTCTTGCTGTACCAAGGACAAGGCCGTTGCAGAGCTGCTGCGTGCCTTCAAAAAGAAATAAATAATATAGGGAACTGTTATTCATGAAAAATATAGCATTGGGACAATATTATCCCGTCAAGTCTCCCTTGCATAAATTAGATCCGCGCATCAAGCTTGTGCTTGCCATGTTGTATATCGTGGCAGCATTTTTGTGCAAAAATCTGCTTGGTTTTGCATTTTTGACTGTATCGGTCGTTTTGCTTGTCGTACTAAGCCGCGTACCGCTCAAAACGGTGCTTGGCAGCTTGAAGGTTGTGGCTTTTGTACTGATACTCACGGTTGCGATCAATATCTTCTTAACCAAAGAAGAAGGTGCTGATCCGCTGTTCTCCTTCTGGATCTTTGAGATCTATACAAAAGGACTTTACAGCGCATTGTTTATTGCCATACGTATTCTTTGCATGATCATTGCCACGTGCATGCTGTTGACCTACACCACAACACCGATCGCCTTGACAGACGCATTGGAAAGATTGCTTGCACCGCTTCGCTATCTGAAGCTGCCCGTGCATGAATTTTCCATGATGATGTCCATTGCGCTGCGCTTTATTCCCACCATTATGGAAGAAGCGGAGAAGATCATGGCAGCGCAAAAGGCAAGGGGCGCAGGATTTACCGAGGGAAATCTGATCAAAAGAATTAAATCGCTCATCCCCATTCTGATCCCGTTGTTTGCATCGGTATTCAGAAGAGCCTTTGAGTTGGCGACCGCCATGACCTGCCGTTGCTATCGCGGTGGGGACGGCAGAACGCGCATGACGACCATGCGCTTGCACGCCACGGACGTTGTTGTGCTGATCGTATGTGTGATAGCACTGGCAGGCATCGTATCCTGCAATTACTGGAATATCGGATATACTCTTTAATTTTAGAAATCTATGGGAGGAGAATATGAAGCTGTTTTTGCGCTTGGCTTACGTGGGAACTGCATATAACGGCTATCAGGTGCAGGGCAATCAGCCTACCGTTCAGCGCGAATTGACGCGTGCGTGTGCGGAACTGTTCGGTACGCGCTGTGATATCGTTGGCTGCAGCAGAACGGATAGCGGTGTGCATGCAAATATGTTTTGCGTTACTGTGGCAAAGCGCGGAACGGATACTCTTGAAACCACCATCCCCGCAGATCGCATGGCTCTTGCGCTCAACGCACATCTGCCTGAGGATATTTCGGTTTACGAGGCTATGTTTGTAAGCAGCGATTTTCACCCTAGATATGACGTAGAATACAAGGAATACGTTTACCGTATTTACAATTCTCCCTGCCGCAATCCCTTTGAGCATGGACGCGCATGGTTTTATCCCAAAAAGATTGACGATCAAGCCTTTGAAAATATGCAAAAAGCCGCGCAGTATTACTGCGGCACGCATGATTTTACATCCTTTATGGCGCAGGGATCGCAGGTCGCGCATGCCGTTCGCACGGTCAGGCATGCAAGAGTGGAGAGACATGGCGACGTGATCGAATTCTACGTGGCAGCAGACGGTTTTTTGTATCACATGGTGCGCATCATGACGGGGACACTGATCGCGGTTGCGGAGGGTAAGCTCTCATCCGAGGACATTCCCACCGTTATTGAAGCAAAGGATCGAGCAAAGACAGGTATGACAGCACCCGCACAGGGGCTTTATTTGCACCGCGTTGCATATCAACACATTCCGAAGGAGACGCTATGAAAAAATGGAGTTTGGGCCTCAAAAGCGCGCATGGCGCGTCGGGCGAGGGGGAGCAGGTCAAGCTGCAGTCGCCTCGTAACGCATACTATGACAGCGTTTCCAACGTATATCACGCTCTGTTCCTGATATTGCTGGCAGCACTGCTGGTGTTTATCTGTGTGGCAATGCTTTGCAACATCGAGCTGTTCACGTATGAGAATTTCTATTATCTTGCAAAGGATATAGGCGCTGCATCGGATCTGCTTGCAGGCTCGGGCAATGTGATCAACTACGAAACCTCTGTTCGCAATCAAACTTTTGCGCTTTATCGCAAGGGACTTGCCGTTGCGGGGGATTCGGGACTGCAACTCTTTACCGCCACGGGTAGAGAAACGCTCAATGCTTCTCCCGATTATGTAGAACCCGTAATGCAAGGCTCGGACAAATACCTTTTGATGTATGACATCGGTGAGAAGCGGTATTCCGTATATAATTCCTTTGTCTGCGTACGCCATGAGGAATATCAGTACCCCGTATTCGCAGGAGCAATGTCCGATTCGGGCTACTATGCGGTAGTTACCGAATCCTATAACCACGCAGGTGTCGTTTGTCTGTATAACGATCGCTTTGAGCTGATCAACCGCTACAACCGTACAGAAAAGGTCACGAGTGTGGATATCAATCAGGCAGGGAATCGCATCGCTTTTGCAACTGCAAGCATGCAGGACGGAGCATTTCTGACCACGCTGGTCATAGCTGTTCCCGGACAGGCACAAACGAGTGCGGAAATGAAGTTTGAAGGTATGTTTCCGTACAGTGTGCAGTTTATAGATCAGCACAGATTACTGCTGCTTTGCGATGACGCTGCATATATCGTATCCGTGGATGACGGCACCGTGATCTGCCCAATCAAATACGCAGGCATGCAGCTCGCATTCGCCGATGCAAATGCTGATTACGTTTCCTTGATCTTTTCCGTCAATGCCGTCACGGATACGTACCGTATGCTCGTGACCGATAAGAACGGAAAGTTGGTGCTGGATCATACCTTTGATGCAAGCATCAGTCAGGTGGCTTTGTTTGAAAATTACTTGTATCTGCTCGGTGCAAAAGGAATCATACGTATCGATCCCGAAGATCAAAGTCACACCCTGATCGAATGTGACACCGATGGCAAGACGCTTTTGATCTGTGAGAGCGACGAGGTGCTTTTGTGCGGCGGTCAAAGCGCAGTTTATTATAAATTTGAAGATTGAATATTACCGACCTAAGGAGGTTATTTGAATAAATGGTCATGTGTTCCAATTGCCACAAGCGCGTGGCGGTGATCTTTGTCACCAAATATGAAAATGAAAAAAAGGTCAGCAAGGGCCTTTGCATCAAGTGTGCCAAGGAGATGGGCATTCCCATGGAGAATATGCTGGGTGATCTTTCGGGACAGCTGGGGCTTTCCGCTGATCAGCTGGAAAACATGGAAGACGAGCTTAACAACATGTTCCAGAACAGCCAGCTTCCTTCCGAAATGGACGACAACGAGGATGGCGGCGCACCTGCCATAGATCTTCCCAAGCTGTTTGGCGAGGACGGTGATGATGCGGATACTTCCGGTATCGTTCCTGCAGAGCAGCCTAAAAAGAAAGAAAAAAAGTCCAAAAAGGAAGGCAAGAAGGAAGAAGCTCCCAACTATAAGTTTCTGAATACCTACTGCCGTCATCTGACCGGACATGCAAGGCAGGGCAGACTGGACCACATCGTGGGCAGACATACCGAGCTTGCGCGCGTGATTCAGATTCTTTGCCGCAGACAAAAGAACAACCCTTGCCTGATTGGTGAACCCGGCGTTGGTAAGACAGCTATTGCAGAAGCACTTGCTCTGCGCATTGCAAACGGTGAGGTGCCTTATAAGCTCAAAAACAAGGAGCTTTATCAGGTGGATTTGACTGCTCTTGTTGCAGGCACGCAGTTCCGCGGCCAGTTTGAGCAAAGAATTCTCGGGCTTCTGACCGAAGTCAAGCAGGCGGGCAACGTAATTCTTGTCATCGATGAGGTGCATAATATCGTGGGTGCCGGCGGAGGTGAAGGCAGCATCAATGCAGCCAACATTTTAAAACCCGCACTTTCTCGCGGTGAGGTACAGATCATTGGCGCTACAACGCTGTCCGAATACAGAAAGCACATTGAAAAGGATACCGCTCTGGAGCGCAGATTCCAGCCTGTGACCGTCAATGAGCCTTCGGTGGAGGACTCTGTGGAAATGCTGCGCGGTATCAAACACTATTACGAAGAATTCCATAATATTACCATCCCCGAGGACGTGCTCAGAAGAGCCGTTGTCTTCTCGGAAAGATATATCACCGACCGCTATCTGCCCGATAAAGCAATCGATTTGCTTGATGAGGCTGCAAGTGCGCTTTCCTTGGCAAGTGCACCGCTCAACGAATCGCATGAGATCCGTGATAAGCTGCTGGTGCTCAAGCAGGAGCGAGAGGAGCTTGAAAATGCACCTGCCGATCAGGAAAAGAATGAGCAGCTGCGCTATGAAAAGATTGCAAAGATCAAGGCGAACGAAATGCAGCTGGCAGAAAAGCTTGTCGCGTTGGAAGAGGATTGCAAAAAGATCGTACTGACACCCGATCAGTTGGCTGAGGTTATTGAGGTCTGGACAGGCATTCCCGCAACTACCATCAAGAGAAACGAATACGAGCGCATTGACAGCCTCAAGGCAAGACTTTTGCAAAAGATCATTGGTCAGGATCACGCAGTTGAGGCGGTCGCACGTGCTATCAAGCGCAACCGCGCGGGCATTTCTTATAAGCGTAAGCCCGTATCCTTCATTTTTGCAGGGCCTACCGGTGTAGGAAAGACTGAGCTTGTCAAGACGCTTGCGGAGGATCTGTTCCAATCACCCGAAACACTCATCCGTTTGGATATGTCCGAGTTTATGGAAAAGCACTCAGTATCGCGCATCATCGGCTCGCCTCCCGGCTACGTCGGGTACGACGACGCAGGTCAGCTGACCGAAAAGATCCGTCGCAGACCGTATTCTGTCGTGCTGTTTGACGAGATCGAGAAGGCGCATCCCGACGTGCTCAACATTCTTTTGCAGATTTTGGATGACGGCAGAATCACCGATGCACACGGCAAGACTGTCAACTTTGAAAACACAGTCATTGTCATGACGACCAACGCAGGCTCTAATCGCTCTTCTTCGATCATGGGCTTTTCGGGTGACGCACAAAGCGGTGCGCAGACCAATACCGAAAAGGCTCTGGCTGAATTTTTGCGTCCCGAGTTTATTAACCGCGTAGATGAGGTCATTACGTTCAGACATCTGAATGAAGCGGACTTTGTCAAGATCGCGGACATTATGCTCAGCCAGCTTGCAAGTGTTTTGCGTGAACGCGGCTTTACGCTCACGTGGACGCAGCCTGCAGCAGCACTGATCGCCAAGGAATCCTTCTCGCAGAAATACGGTGCGCGTAATATGCGCCGCTATATTCAAAAGCACGTTGAGGATGCTTTGGCGGAGATCATTGTGTCCGATTACACCAATCAATATACGAAAGCGACCATTTCGGTACAGGACGGCAACATTCACGTCGACTGTCAATAAAATCGCCATAAATTATGAAAGGAGGAATGAAAAATGGCAACTGGAAAATCATGGCATATCCTTGATACGGATCAGATAGCAGCAAAGCTTGAAACGAACGCTGTCACAGGACTTACACGTAAGCAAGCGGTCAGCCGTGCCAAAAAGATTCGCATCCGTCAGCCCGATGCAGCAAAGCCATTATTTCTTCCTCCCGAGCACCCGTTTTACCGATTTATCGGCAAAATGCTGCTCGATCCCATTATGCTGTTGACATTGTTGGTTGCGATCATTGCATTTTTCTTCGGCCATCACGCGCTTGGAGCCGTCACGGTTACAATCATAGCTTGCCATATCGTGTGCTGCGCCTTTGCAAGCGCCAAAGCGGCTGACGTGTGGAATACGCTGCAGCTGTATTCCAATCCCATGGTCAAGGTGATCCGAGGCGGGAAGCTGTATACGACGGATGCTCGCAATATCGTTCCTGGTGACCTTGTCATGCTGACCGAAGGGGATATTTGTCCCGCTGATGTCAGACTTGAAAAGGGAAGTCAGGTACGTGTGCTGCAATATCTTTTTAAGGCAGATCAAAAGGAACCGTATACGCGTATTTCGGTAACCAAAAGCGGTGACCGCACTTACAGACCGGATGAAGAAGTATACAGTCCGAATTGTGAAAACATCGTATATGCGGGATCTGTTATAGAAACCGGCTTTGCCAAAGGTATCGTCGTGGAAACGGGACTTCATACCTATATCGGTGCCGTCAACGGCACAGTTCCCGGGACGGATGCCGAGTCAGAACCGGATAGCATCAAGTTTATCCGCCGCTACTTCATGCGTTTTTCTACGTTCCAGGCTGTTCTGCTCGTACCGCTGACTATCATTATGACAGTCACCATGCGGCAGACGCTGACCTTTGCCGAGTGTTTTTTAACGGCGCTTGCTCTGTGCAGCACCGTCATAGCCGAGCATTTTGTTTCTTTGGCAAGCATTATACGCGCAACCGGAATCGACTTTGCGGCAACGCAAAAGGAAAATGCCGCTGTGACCATTGTCAAAAACAGCAAAGCATCAGATAGCCTGTGCGAGATGACCGATCTGCTTTTGTTGGATTCTGCTGCCATCTGTGACGGAAAATATCATCTTGAATCGGTATATGCCGGGGGCAGTATTTATAACAGGCAAGAACTATTGAATCCCGACGTGTATCGGCTTGCAAGCGATCTGTATCTGTATCGGACAGCACCGTCCGCACCCGACAGGATGGAGCGCGATGCGTTTGATGCAGGCCTTGCTTCTCCCATTGACGCTTTGATCAAGCACGTGGGAATTGATACCAAAGCATTTGACCTTATGCGTCATTCCTCTCGCGTATCCTATAATCAAGATTCATGCGAGGTGTATAATCAGCTCAAGCAAGGTGAATACCGTGTGATTCTGACCTGCAGCGACGCTATCCTGGAGCGCTGCACGCACATGGAATGCGGAGATAAAGCCAAGGCATTTGATGACAGCGAACATGTAGCGCTCAATACCCTGTGCCGCATTTACCGTGAATCCGGCTATCGTATCTTACTTGTAGCCAATCAAAAAGATAAGTCAGTAACGCTGATGGGCGTGCTTGCTTTTGGCAGCCGACCCGGCTATGGATTTAAGGATTGCTGCAAAGAGCTGATCAACAGCGGCGTGCGTGTATCCGTGTTCCTGCCCGATAACGCACAAACCATCAAAATATTGACTGATTGCGAGCTGGTGCGCGATGAATCTAACGACGTTCTGACGGCAACTAAAGCAGAGCATGACGGACTTGCTTTGCACATTGCCTACGGCAGTTACCGTGCTTACCTTGGATTTTCCAAGGAGCAGATATCCGATTTGATAGACCACTTGCAAAACAGAGGCAGCCGTGTTGCCACATATTGCGTAGATAACGATGCACAAGCGTTGCATGAAAAATCCGATCTTCGAATCACTTGTGACGCAATAGAGTACCGCTCTGCCAAGGTTGCGGAGTCGCTTTACGATAAAATGCCCTTGGACGGTAGACCGTTCAGTGCACGTGCGTCACAGAATACAAGACGCACCTCCGACGTCGTACTCAGACGCGCAGGCGATCAGGGTGGGGGATTGCACGGCATACTGATCGGCAGAAAATCCGCGTTTTCCATCAATCATAACTTAGCGAATATGATAACTTATCTGGTCACCGTACAATTCTTCCGTACGGTGCTGGTCGCCCTTCCAGCGGTATTCGGTACGTATACGCTGTCAGCCGTAGCTTTGCTGATTTTGGGCCTTGTGCTGGACGTAGCTGCCATTATGCTGTTTGCCTTCGCAACACCCAATCAGGCTGCAATATCTTCTTCCTATCCGATCCTGCGCAGATTGGAAAAGCCTGTTGCGTATAATACTGCAAACATAGCAAGTGCATGCGTCAGTGCAGTTGTGCTGTGGCTCGGAATTGCACTTTTACAGGTCTTTGACGTGATAGGCAGCGCGCAGTGCGCCGGCATCGGTTTTGTTGCGACGTATCTGCTGCAGATAACGGTATTTGCCGTGACGTTGTTTGAGTACACGGCAATCGACAAAAAGATCAAGCTGTCGCCCGTATTGCTTGGTGCATTGATTGCCTCCTTACTTTTACTTGTCGCAGGTATTTTCATTCCGGGCTTCAATGCGCTGACAGGCTGCGCTGACGTCGTGCCGATCTCTTTGCTGATCGCTCCGCTTGCTGCGCTGGTCTATTTGGGTTTGTTCAAAATATTAAGTGCGCGCGGATTGAACTTGCATAAGTAAAATAACGGAGATCTATTCCTCATATACTTTAGGGAAGAGGAGGGATCAATATGAAAACATGCAGCTTTTTGGAGCTTGCCGAAAAGGACGTGATCAATCTTTGTACGGGGGAAAACCTCGGCAGCACTTGCGATGTTGAAATCAATATCAAGGACTGCACCGTGATTTCCATTGTCATTCCGGGACAGGGAGGCGTTTGGGGACTTGGAAAAGCAACCGAAATTATCGTCCCATGGTGCAAGATAGAATGTATCGGTGAGGATGCAATATTGGTGCGGCTGACTGCCGATGAGCAAAACGCTTGTACCGTGCCAAAAAGAAAGCTAAAACGTCATTTGTTCGGAAAATAATTGTAAATATTTTGTAAACACTCAAAATTGCTATTGCTAAATAGTGTTAGATATGCTATAATATTGGCCGTTGTGCTGGGAATCCGGCATAATCAATAAAAAATACACACACAGGGAAGGCAGGGTACTACCGGTGTTTCCGAAGGCAATAAAAGCCCCGGAGATTGATGCGTACCGAACGACTCTGTGGTGGAAAAACCGAAGGAGGACAAAAAATGTCTATCATCACAATCAAGCAGCTCTTGGAAGCAGGTGTACACTTTGGACACCACACCAGAAGATGGAATCCCAAAATGCAGGAATACATCTTCACTGAAAGAAACGGCATCTACATCATCGACCTGCAGAAAACCGTTAAGAAGTTCGAGGAAGCTTACGACTTCATTCGCGAGCTCTCCGCAAACGGCGGCACTCTGCTCTTCGTTGGTACTAAGAAGCAGGCAGCTGAGGCTATCAAGGAAGAAGCTACCAGATGCGGTATGTACTATGTAAACGTAAGATGGCCCGGTGGTATGATGACCAACTTCAAGACCATCAAGAGCTCTATCAATCGTCTGAACAGCCTGACCAAGATGCAGGAGGACGGTACTTTTGATATG
>JAZQYT010000248.1:0-3546 GCA_045633665.1 Eubacteriales bacterium
TTTTCATTTTCATTTTATTTTTACTCCTTGACCGAGTTCAGCAGTGCATCATCGATCTTTCCCCACGCGTTGGGGCCTGCGCACTTGACGTAAATGCCCACGGTCACCACGTCGCCCGCAGCAACCTCGATACCCTCAACCGTGGCGGTATGCCACTCGTTATACACCGTGATCTGCGTGGGCGCCTTGGCAACTACCTCGCCGTTGATCTTGACGTATGCGTAAATATCGGTCGTGCCGCCGTCACCGCCCATGATCGAGATCGAATACTTGTACTTCCCTGCCGCGAGATCTCTGACCTCTTGCTCCAGGGTAAATTCCACCACGTTGGCAGATGCCCCCCAGAAATGGTAGTGCTTGTTGCCCGTGAGCGAGTCGGTCACCTTGTCTTCAATGCAAAGCTCATCACACTTGGTAATAGCCTTAGCCGTCCAGGCTTGCTCTCCGTCCTCAAAGCTCCAGTTTTCAAGGAAATTGTATTCCACCATGGAGATCACGCCCTTGGCAGTCATACCGCCGGCCTGCCCCACGATGTCATATTTTGCCACACCGCCCGCCTTGAGCGCTGCGATATCGATATCCTGCCATACCACGGGGATGGCCTTGCGCGAATTGTCGTTCATGATGGCGTTGACCGTTTCGGGCAACACCACCTTACCGTTGAGGTCAAAGATCAGCTCCACGTCCTCGATCGCATCGGCCCTAACCTCGATTTCGTTGCCGTTCTTCATCATGCCGAACACCTTGATGGCCTCGGTCACCTTGCCGTCCTGATCAAAGAACGCCTGATTGTCCACCGCGCAGCCGCCGTACCATTGCCCTGCATCCTCGGGATCGTATTCTTTTGCGTGCGAGCTTGCCCAGCCCGAGCCGTATGTTTCCCAAAGATTCAGATTGGACGCATAGTCCGCGCCGCCCACAGAGATCCACGTTCCCTCCCAGTAGAACACACCGATGCCGCCCTCGATCTTGTTGACCACGGTGTCGGTCACGTTGCGCACCAGGTTGACCTGCCCCTGCATGGTAAAGGGGTAATCCTTGACGATACCGCCACCGTCACCGATGGTGTTGCCGTAATGGTCGGTATCCTCGCTTGTAAACGCATAAGAGGTTTCGGCTACCATGACCTTTTTGCCGTAGATAGCGTTGACCTTATTCAGCACCTCTGCCAGATTTTCCAGCGTGCCGTGCCAGAAGGGGTAATAAGAGGAAGCAAATACGTCGTAATCCACACCGTAATAGTCCAAATTCGCGCTGTAGCTGACGTAATTCTCCGCCTTTTCGGGGTTCGCAAAATGAATGGCGATCAGCGCATTGGGACAAACCTCGCGCACGGCCTTTGCGCCTGCGCTCATAAGCTGCGTGATGCGCTTCCAGCCGCCAAGCGCCGAGGAACTCTCACCGCACATAGCACCGTTGGTTTCGTTGCCCACCTGCACCATGCCCACGTCCACGCCCGCCTCGACCAGAGCCGTCAGGCAATCCTTCGTGTACTGATACAGCGCCTCGGTCTTTTGATCGATATTCATGCCCTTCCAAGCCTTGGGTACCATTTGCTTGGCGGGATCGGCCCAAAAATCGGAATAATGGAAGTTGACCAGCAGCTTCATGCCGTACTTAGTGGCACGCTTGCCGATCGCGATCGCATTCTCCAGATCACAGTTTCCGCCGCCATATCCTTTGCCGTCTGCGGTAAAGGGATCGTTCCAGATGCGCACGCGGATATAATTGATGCCGTTTGCGCTCAGAATTTCATACACGTCCTTCTCTTGTCCGTCAAAATCGGTGTAGGTCACGCCGCTTGCCTCCAGCGCAGGCACGCAAGACGCGTCCATGCCGAAGATAAAATCATCGGGCAGGTTCTCCACCTTTTGCACAAAAAGAGAGTCCGAGGTCTTATTTACGTTCATTTGATTGGGCCTCCAATCGGTATTGATCTCGTCAAATTCGGGGGTATCGGGAGTGGGAGCGGCAGGCTTACAGGATGCAAATCCCAAAATCGCCAAAAGCATGGCCGCACCCAGGGCGAAAATTCGTTTGATCTTCATTCTCTACCTCTTCCCTTTGCGCCCTTACTTTACCAGAGCGTCGTTGACGAATACCAGCGCGCTGATGCCGCTGACGCTGACGTTGCCGCTGACCTTTTCGATCACGCTGCTGCCTGCCTGCGCAGCATTGGCAACCAGATTCCATTCGCCTTCAAGGGTGTAAGGCAGCGAGGTGTTATGCGGATTGAGCACGACCAGCGCCTGACCGCCCTTGCCGTCGTCAAAGGTCAGCACCACGATGCCGCTGCCAAGCTCATCCACCTTGGTGATCTCGGTTGCATTGTCTGTAAAGATATCAAAGCCCTTGCGCATCTCAATCAGTCCCTTGTAGTAAAGCATGGTCGCATATTCGCGGTTGCCTTCCTTTAGCACAGACCAGTCGATGTTGTTGATCTCGTCCGAGGACTTGTAGCTGTTCTCGTCCCCGTCCTTGGTGCGCAGCATTTCCTCGCCCGCCTGCCAGAAGGGCGTACCCTTGGAGATCATATTGATCAGCGCACCGAGGTTGTTCATGCGGTTGCGCTCGTCATCCGAGTGATTCGGATTAGAGAGCAGCAATTTATCCCACAGCGTATTGTTATCATGTGCGCTCATATAGTTGATAACCATGCTGTTTTCCACAGCCCAGCCAATGCCAATGCCCTTTCCGCCCTTGATGCCGAACAGCACCTTATTCCAGTTGGCCTTGGATGCACCGCTGATATAGCCCTGCGACTTTGCATCAAACACGCTGCCCTTCAGACCGTCACGGATTGCGTCGTTAAAGACTGCAATACCGCCGATGGCGTCACCCGTGGGAACGATCTGCGAAATATTGGTCTGGTTCGCCTGTGCCGAGCCGTCGATGGTCGCGCCCATGGTCCAGCCCTCACCATAAATGATGGCGTTCGGGTTGACGGTATGCACAGCGGACTCTACTTCCTGCATGGTTTCAAGATCATGCAAGCCCATCAAGTCGAAGCGCAGGCCGTCCAGCTTGTATTCCTCCACCCAGTACCTGGTGGATTCGGTCATGAACTTACCGTACATGTATCTCTCGGAGGCGGTATCGTTGCCGCAGCCGCTGGCCGAGGAGTTTGCACCGGTATTGGTATATCTGTAATAATAATAAGGAACGATTCTGTTAAACGAGCTGTTTGCATCATAGGTGTGGTTATATACCACGTCCATGATCACGCCGATGCCCGCCTCGTGCAACGCCTGCACCATCTGCTTAAACTCGCGGATTCTCACCTCACCGTTGTAAGGATCGGTGGAATAGCTGCCCTCGGGGACGTTGTAATTCTTGGGATCGTAGCCCCAGTTGAATTCATCCTCGGGACTGGATTCGTCCACGGTCGCATAGTCGTAAACGGGCAGCAGATGCACGTGGGTGATCCCCAGATCCTTCATGTGATCCAGACCGGTGGAGATGCCGTCGGGGCTTTTGGTGCCGGTCTCGATCAGACCTAAGTACTTGCCTTTGTTGACGATGCCGGAGCTTTCGTCCATGCTCAGA
>JAZQYT010000249.1:0-8096 GCA_045633665.1 Eubacteriales bacterium
CCCAGCCAAGGCAGGGATCGGTGATGGACTGACCGTGGCAGTAAGAACCGTCGGGAGCCAGGCTTTGCGCACCGTCGATGAGATAGCTCTCGATCATAAGGCCCTTGACAAGGCGGCGGATATCACCGTTTTGACGGCGCGAAGCCAGCACGTCCTTGGCAATGGCGGGCTGTGCCAGATAGTCCTTGCCCGAGTTGGCATGATTGGTGTCCACGATCACGGCGGGGTTGCGAAGTGCCGTTTTTCCGTAAAGCTCGGACAAAGAGCACAGATCGTCATAGCGGTAATTGGGGCAGGTCGAGCCATCGGGGCGGGTGTAGCCTCGGAGGATCGCATGGGTCAGAGGGTTGCCCTCGCTCTCGACCTCCCAGCCGCGATACAAAAAGGTGTGCGGCGCTTGCGCCGCGCGAATGGCATTCATCATAACCGACAGATCCCCTCCCGTCGGGTTCTTCATACCCACGGGAATGGAAAGACCGCTGGCCGTCAGTCGGTGCTGTTGATTTTCCACCGAGCGCGCGCCGACCGCCACGTAGGACAACAGATCAGACAGATAGCGGTGGTTTTCGGGATACAGCATCTCGTCCGCGGTGGAAAGGCCGGTTTCCTCCAGCACCTTCATGTGCAAAGAACGGATGGCAATAATGCCCTTGAGCATATCGGGGGCAACGCTTGGATCGGGCTGATGCAGCATGCCCTTATAGCCGTCGCCCACGGTTCTGGGCTTATTGGTGTATACGCGCGGAATGATCAATATTTTATCCGCAACCTGTTCTTGCAATCTGGCCAGTCTGCTAATATAGTCTAGAACGGGTGCCTCCGCATCTGCTGAGCAGGGGCCGATAACCAGCAAAAGCTTATCGTTTTCGCCCGTGAACACGCTCTTGATCTCCGCATCACGCTTTTCCTTGATCGCGATAAGCGCATCAGTCATGGGATACATTTGCTTGATGTCCTGCGGAACGGGAAGCTTTCTTTTGAAATTCATGTTCATGGTAATGGGTCTCCTTTGGTTGGGTTATTTTACACTGTACGAGCCTACCAGCTTAAGCTTGTCACACATAGGTCCAAGTGCTCGCATCATTTGTTTTCCGTTTTCGCTTCTGATATCTCCCTCGCATTCCACGTAGAAGTAATAATTCCACGCAAGGTCCTTCATGGGACGGGAGTGCAGATTTTTCATATTGTAGCCATACGCACCGATGATGTTGATGGCCTGCGCCAACGCACCTGCCTGGTGCTTGACCGTAAATACCAAGATAAAGTTATCGTCCGGTCTGCCTGCGGGGCGGTTTTCCACGCGGGAAAAGCAAGCAAAGCGCGTAGTATTGCCTGCGCTTTGGTTAATGCTGCGCTCCAGCACCTCCAGCCCATACAACTGCGCGGCCTGCACGCTGCCGATGGCCGCCACGTGGGCTTTTCCAAGCTCTGCCACAAATTTTGCGGCAAGCGCGGTGTTGGAATAGGGGGTGCGTGCCAGGATGCCGTGCGCATCCAGATACCCTTCGCATTGCGCCAGCGCCTGCGGATGGCTGACCACCTCGCGGATATCCTCGGGCTTGGTGCCGGGCAGCACCAGCAAATTCTGCGTCACAGCCAGATCACAGGTGCGGTTAATATACAGAGAGCCCGAAAACATCAGATCCATGACCTGCCCGACCTCGCCCGCATAGCTGTTTTCAATGGGCAGCACGGCCACGTCGCACTCTCCTGCCTCAACTGCGCGGTATGCGGCAACGAAATCGGCACACGACACGTATTCACCGCCCGGATACAGTAGCTCGGCAGCCTCAGAGGCAAACGCCCCCGGCACGCCGCCGTACGCCACGCGCACACCCTGATTCAGCCTTTGCTGATAGTCACGCGACAGCTTCATGGTGTATTTCAGGAAATTCACGTAGTATTCGCGCCACTCGGGATCCTCCACCATAGCGCTGTTTTTGGCGATCAGCTCATCCTCGCGTCGCTGATCCAGGATGGGCAGTCCCCGCTCCTTTTTGTATTCGGCAACCGCCTTTGCCGCCTCCATTCTTTTGCAGAACAGCTTGGCTATCTCGGCATCCGCCTCGCCAATGGTCTGTCTTGCCTTTTGCAGCTTGTCCATATACAGGACTCCTTTCAAAAAATAATCGCAGAAGCTTGTGGCAGCATCTGCGATAAAATAACCGCAGAATACCCCTCGGGCATTCTGCGGCAAAATTCGTAAAAATCAAACTTATGCGGTCAAGAACACCCGGAAACCGAGAAAATAACCGCAATAAAATCGTGTCTGTTTCATAATATTTCTCCCTCCCCGATGATCTTGTGATTATTATAAACCCATTTTTCGCACTTGTCAAGTGTTCTGCGCATTTTTCTCAATATAAGCAACCGCTTTTCTGATCTCACCGTCGCACGCGCCAAACGCCTGCTTGGCCGTCTTTTCGTCGCAGCCCGTCAGCTCACGGATGATGCGCAGGCAGCGCAGCTGCAGCTTTTGATTGGTGGGACGCACGTTGACCATGAGATTGCCCATGACCTTACCCGTTTTGATCATAGCCCCCGTAGAGAGCATATTCAGCACCAGCTTTTGCGCCGTGCCTGCCTTGAGGCGCGACGAGCCTGTAATGACCTCAGGCCCTACAACGGGCGCGATGGTCACGCGGCAAATCGAATGTATGCGGCTCTCGGGATTACAGGTCACACCGATTGGCACAGCACCCATATCGGCAGCCTGCGCAAGCGCGCCCAGCACGTAAGGCGCACCGCCCGACGCGGAAAGTCCGACCACCACGTCCCCTGCCTGCACCCCGTCCGCGATCAGATCGGCTCTGCCCTGCGCTTCATTGTCCTCAGCACCCTCGGACGCGCGAAACATGGCGCTCTGGCCGCCTGCGATGATGCCGCGCACAAGGTCATAATCCACGCCAAAGGTAGGCGGACATTCCGAGGCATCCAGCACACCAAGGCGGCCGGACGTCCCCGCGCCCACGTAGATCAGGTGTCCGCCTGCTTGCAGCGCAGAAGCGATCAGATCGATGGCCTTTGCAATATGCGCAGCCTCAGCAGCCACAGCATCCTCCACCACGCGGTTCTCTTCTGCCATCAGACGCACCATATCCAAGGTGGACATGCGGTCGATCTCCATGGTGCGAGGATTTCTCGCCTCAGTATTGAGCTTTTGATAATCGGGACGAACGTTTTGACTCATATCAATCTCCATGCCGCCTATAGCGGCTCAAATAGTGATGGAAACTTCGCTGTGGAGCTTTGCTCCAAAAATGGGTTGGATCCCATTTTTAGGTGAAGTTTAAGCGTGAATGGTTAAGTAAACGGAAATATGACGTGAACTTTCACGCTATTTACTCCTCAGGTATAAATCCTTCAAAAATAATGCCCTCGTCGCGCTTTGCGGCCGGGATCTGCTCCTTTGCACGTACAGTCCAGACAAACGCAGGCGCACGGTACAAATATTTGCAGATCATAAAGGACAGATTATGCACGCTTCCCTGCCCGTAAGCCAGGAAATGCGGCTTGGCTAATACGTTGGTGGCCAGCACTGTGATCAAAAAATAAAACAGCTTATTCCCCTTCTTTTCCTTCAAGAGATTGCAGAACAGCTGTCCGCGCACCACATTGGGGCGGTTTTTGCGATACCAGCGCACCAGCAGGGGGTTAAAGGACTCGATCAGGTACGCGCCCTTATATTGCGAAAGGATCTCGTCCGCCACGGGGCAAAGGCTGGTATCCAGCGCAGCACCCTTGAGCTCCACCAAAAGCGGCACGCGGCCGTCTACCAGCGCAAGCATTTCCTGCAGCGTAGGGATGCCCTGATCCGTCCCCTTCAGCCGCAGCTCGCGCAGTTCTGAGAGCGTTTTATCCTCAATTTTGCCCTCCATGCCACACATGCGCACCAAGGTATCGTCATGGAACACCACAACGTGACCGTCGCGCGTCTTATGAATATCAAATTCAATGCCATATCCTGCATCCACCGCCTTTTGGAAGGCTGCCAGCGAGTTTTCGGGCGATTCTTGATCCCAAAGGCCTCTGTGCGCGAATTTTTTGCCGTAAGGCGTCATATCCACACCGCGCACGGATTGCGGCTTGATTAAGATCAGATATACGATAACAAAAATTGCAAGCACGCCTGCAATACCAAGACAGATCAATAATTCGGGGGGCATTTTATACACGCTCCTTTTTCTTTTGCGTTTGAATATCTCCATGCTTGACAAACAGCATGGTAAAGAATGCAAGCACGATGCAAACGGTGGCATACGGAAACAGCGTACGCATATCCAGCGTCAGAAGCGCACCGCTGAGCAGCGGTGTGATGATCTGTGCGGACATACTGGCCGTATAATAAAAGCCCGTATATTTGCCCACGTTACTGCCCTTGGCAAGCTCAACCACCATGGGATAGCTGTTGACGCTGATGGCCGCCCAGCTCGAGCCCACCGCGGCATATACCGCATAGGTCACCCAAACAGGCGTTGCGGTAGTGACAAAGCACATCACGCCAAAGGCCGCGGCCATGATGCAAACGCCTGCGATTATAGTCTTTTTTCTGCCCCACACGGCAGACAGCTGACCGATCGGGAAATACGAAAGAATACCCATCACGCCGCCAATGGCATAAGGGATATTATAGTCAATGCCGCCAAGCTCGGAGCTCATATAGACCGAAAGCTTGCTTTCCATGGCATTATAGCCCATGTACCACAGCACGACCGAAGCAAGAATGAGAAACAGCGAAAGCTTTTCGCCTCTTGTCAGCTTGCGATCTCCGGAAATCTCTTGTCTTTCCGCGTCGCTCTTTTGCAGCTGCGCGGACTCGGCTTCCATTTCGGCACACCACTTTTTTTCCTTGACCAAAAGCAAAAAGATCACCAAAGCGGCCACCATATACACGGCAATGATGCCAAAGAACAGCCTGTAATCCATCAGCACGTTGGCAGGGCGTCCCGTGCCAAGCACCATTCCAAGCACCAGCACGAACAGCACGCCAAGCGAGCCCATAAGATTGATCATGGCGTTTCCCTGCGAGCGCAGAGGCTTGATCGTCACGTCGGGCATGAGTGCCACGGCAGGCGAGCGGTACGTCCCCATGGCAACCAGCAACAAAAGCAGCGCGACTACAAACAGGATCAGATACGCAGGACTTGCGTGGCTGACCTGCCGTGCATAGGCCTGACGTGCAGGCACTACCAGCGCGGTATAATCGTCCGTGACCATACCCGTTGCATTTCCCTTTTCATCGGTACGGTACATGGGAATGCTCTTGAACTTCCCCTCACTCACGTGCTCGTGCAAAGCAGCCGTCGTGCCGTTATAATCAATAGAGGGGTTTGCCTCCCAAAGCGTATCCAAGGATTGCTCATAAGCAACGGGATCGGTGGG
This sequence comes from Eubacteriales bacterium, assembly GCA_045633665.1. GTDB lineage: Bacteria > Bacillota > Clostridia > Oscillospirales > CAG-272 > SVQP01. Next base: position 5,383 of record JAZQYT010000249.1, read on the forward strand.
TGCGACATCCTGCATCTCGCGCAACTGCGCAAAATCCGCAAAGGATACCACCACCAAAAGCAGGGCCGAGATAATGGTTCCCCAAAAGATAAACGGTGTTCTGCGTCCGTGACGCGACTTGGACTTATCCGAAAGCGCACCGAACACGGGCAGCAAAAAGACCGCCAGCACGTTGTCCAGCGCCATGATCGCACCCGAAGCAAACTGGGAAAGGCCGAATTTGTCGGTCAGGATCTTGGGGACAATGGAATTATAGCCATACCAGAAGGCCGTGATAAACATGAACACAAGGCCAACCGAAAGCACCTTTTTATAGTTCAGCTTGTGCGTCATGCATTCTCCTTGCCCTTCAATCTTTCATAGGCAACACGCATCACAGCAGTCTGCGTTTTGGAATCGGGTACCTCACCCTTGCAAATACGCTCTGCCAGCTCGTCAAGCGGAATTCTCTCTACCTCAATAAACTCGTCCTCATCAAAATCGGTCTGCCCAAAGGTCAGCCCCTCGGCCACGTACATGTGAATGACCTCGTCGATCAGGGCAGGCGTGGTATAAAGCGGCCCCAGATAGGTCAGCTTTTGGCAAACAGCGCCCGTTTCCTCGCGCAGTTCGCGTAAAGCGGCACTTGCGGGATCCTCATCGGGCGCGTCCAGCTTACCCGCAGGAATTTCCAGCACCACCTTGCGGTGCGCATAGCGATATTGCTTGACGCAAATGACCTCGCCCTCATCCGTGATCGGCACGACGCAGACAGCTCCGATATGCTTGCAATACTCGCGAAAGCCCACGTTTCCGTTGGGCAATAAGATATCATCCTTATATAAATGCAGCACGCGACCGTCAAAGATCAGCTCGCTGCGCAGTTGCTTTTCGGTATGATCCATGATTCTCTCCCTCAAAATTATTCTCTTTTTATTATACATGAAATCACAAAATTTGTAAAGCCCTTGCACCAAATAAAAAAATATGGTACAATAAAAGCAGCAAAGATCAAGGAGGCACCCATGATGGATTTCGGTCAGCATACGCGCTCTGTTCCCCTTTTGGGCGAAAACGGGCTTTCGCGGCTGCAAAGCGCACGCGTTGCCGTGTTTGGTATCGGCGGCGTGGGAGGGCATTTGTGCGAGGCTCTTGCACGCGCAGGCGTGGGCGAGCTGCACTTATTTGATAGAGATACCGTTTCACTTACCAATATCAATCGCCAAGCGGTCGCGCTGCACTCGACCGTAGGAATCCCTAAAGTAGAGGTCATGAAGGCACGCATTGCTGATATTAACCCCGATTGCCGCGTGGTGGCCCACGAGGTCTTTTATCTGCCCGAGAATGCCGATGCGTACGATCTTTCGGGCTACGATTATATTGCCGACGCAATCGATACCGTCAGCGCGAAAGTAGAGCTGATCTGCCGTGCCAAGGCATTGAACGTTCCCATCATTTCGGCTATGGGAGCTGGCAATAAGCTGGATCCCTCCGCATTTCGCGTGGCCGATCTTTCCAAAACCCAGGGCTGTCCCTTGGCGCGCATTATGCGCCGCGAGCTGGGGGCGCGCGGTATCAAGCACCTTTGCGTGGTGTATTCCGAGGAAAAGCCGCAGCCTTCGCGACTGCCAAGTGAGCACGGTAAGCACACCCCCGCCTCGCTTTCATTCGTGCCGCCCGTCATGGGTATGATCATGGCAGGCAAGATCGTACGCGAACTTGCAGGCATCGAGCCGCAATGAGAGGTGCAAGATGAAACAAGGCATCCGTTTGTTTGATTTTTCCGTTGCCAATGCCATCACCGTTGTGTTGGCCTATTTGGTGCTGCTCTGCCTTTGCGCAGGTGTCAGCGCCACGGCAAGCAATCCCCTGCCCGGACTGATCGTGCTGGTCTTGCTTATGCTCTCGTTTGTTGCGCTGTTCTGGTATTTCGTGGGCAATGCCCCAGTGTTGTGCGATCAGGACGTCAGCCAAGGCAAAAAGAGCATCGACAAAGCCCACGCTGCAGCCGAGATGTTCTACAACGCACACTTTCGCGAAAAAACCGTACGCATATATGACAAAAGGAAGCCCACGAAAAAGGATAAAGCCGATTGCATACAGGTGCAGGCGACCAAAACAAATTTGAAAAAGCTGTCGGATTGGCTGGGATACGATATCCCCGAAGCCCCCGACTCCCAAAAGAAAGCCGAAAAGTGAGGTAAACCATGCCCAAACTCGATGATACCGTCCGCTGTCCCAAGTGTCAAAAGCCGCTGGAGAGCCGCCGAGGCGCCTGTCCGCATTGCGGCTATCACGGCTATATCCCTATGAGCGAGGCCGAGATCAAACGCACAAAATTGATCCTGTACCCGATCTTTGTTGTCGTTGCCGCCCTGGTCATCCTGGCCGTCTGGCTGATGGGGAGATAAAAACAAAAAGAGAGAACGCATGGGACAGCAAAATTAGCGGAGAAATCCGCACGAAACAAGGACTGCATCACGTAGATGCAGTCCTTCATTTTTCAAGAAAAGCCTTGTTCGGTACCACAGATTTGCATTTGCAGGGGACGGCGCCTCGACGTCCCGCTCAGACGCAAAGTAACTATAACATACCAAATAGTAAGTGACAGCAGGTCGGGACGTCGAGGGCGCCGTCCCCTGCAACAGGTGTCTTTATTATGCGAGAAAAGCGAATACCAAGACTGCTCTTGAAACAATCCCCGTGCAACATTTTCGCTAATTGTGCAGCCAGAT
>JAZQYT010000250.1:0-22878 GCA_045633665.1 Eubacteriales bacterium
TACCTTGGTTTCGGGATGCAGAGCCTCAACCGCCTGCCACGCGCCGTAGCCAATGCCTTTGCTGTGTGCTTCGGGCAGTACAAACAGAATATCCAAGTGATTATGATGCGTTTCGTTGTCAATCGTGAGTATCAAGCCGCCAACCTTTTCATTGTCAAGCATAATGCGGTAGGCTTCGCTTTTTGGGTTGTCAATGGATTTTTCAATGGTTGCGCGTGAAATGATTTCACCATCCTCGTCAACATGGTCGTCACGCTCACCAAACTCCATCATCGCGCCATACTTGAACGCCCATTGATTGTCAAGAATGAATTGCTCACGGTCGTCTGCCGTAAGCGGAACAAGATTAACCTTTGTGTTTTTCATAAAATACCTCCAAAATAAAAAATAGAGCCTTGGCTATTGCTAAACAATAACCCAAGCTCACTTGGACACCTAATCCGGCATTACGGTACTACGGTACACAGCCTCCGGTGACATATTAAATTTGTGCCGATTTGACCGAAAAAAGCAGTCAAATCGGCAATTTTGGTCGGAGTGACAGGATTCGAACCTGCGGCATCGACGTCCCAAACGCAAAAGCATCGGTTTTTTGCCTCATTTTACGTGCTTTTTCGTGCTTTTTCGTCCGAAACCCGTGCTTTTTCGTGCCACAAAGTCCATAATTCCCACGTAATCCAGACCTGTAAATGGTCAAGATTGTGGTCAGACCTCAAATCGCATATCACTCGCCCCACCTCGCACGAGCCGCAAGCTCCAGCCCGAGGTGGATTTTTTATCGTAATCATTATACCATAAAAGCGCGGATATTTCAAGTCCCCTCACGGATCAAAAAGTGATACGCTGTAATCAAAGATTAAGGCTGAGCGAGCCGCGGACTCACGATTCAAAAATACCTAATCACGATTTACCTAATCACGATTTACCCAATCGTACTTGACTAAAATGAAAACACGTTCTGCACCAACAAATTCCCCGGCATTCTTCCCGACATTATTATCGCCAAAATGCACCATCGCCGCTCAAAATAGGATATGCGGTGCTGTAAGATTACGATGCCCCCATTTTTCCGAGGGCATCAATATATCATACGACTTTCCAGTGACCGTTTTTCTTTGCACCAATTCGCACAATAAAACCATTGTCAATTAGATTTTTGATAATTCTATCAATTGTACGTGCCGGAATGGAAAGATTATCGATTAGGGCTGCCCTTGAAACGGATGGATCACTTTTGATTGCGTTATAAACTAACAACTCATTTTCTCTCAACAGCGATACATCTGGATTTAATTCGCCATTTAATTCGCCACCAACATAATTAAGATTCGGCAAAATCAGCGTAAAGTTATCGCTATCGGAAACAAATCGCGGTTGCTTCTCTTCGGTGTAGCTTTCTGCGAAAGCATAATCTTCACAGATTTTCTTAAATCCCCTGCTGAGCAGGCCATGAAAGCAGGAAATGCATCGAATTACTGCTCCGTCAGTAAATTCACCTCTCGCCAGCTGCCCGATTCAACCAGCACAGTCTTGATCTCCTGTCCCTCAAACGGCAAGGAAAAATCAAGTCCCAACGCAGAAATATGCACGTTTCCCATGACCGCAGCATCGTGATAATTGAACAGGCGCAGTACGTAGCCGTTACCATCCTTGGACGGCTTGCAGGTATCCAAACGTACGCCCTTTACCACGAATTCTCCATACTTGCGCTTCTCATAGCCGCCGCAAAATGCAGAGACCGCCATGCAAGGCTCATTGTGAATCTGCGCCTTGATATCCGTCGTTTGCTCGATCTCGGATACCGAGCCCAGCAAAATACCAAAGGTAAAGCGATGTTCACCCTGATCCTGGCGTGCATAATAGCGTTCCAGAGGCAGGCGAGGACGGTCATCAATGCGATGACTTGTATAGGTCGGTGCGCGCAGCATGCTGGGGCAAATCGCGGTATCGGTCAGCAAGCTGCCATAACAGCAATCGTTGAGGATCGCCATAGCGCGGTCCGCACCGCCGTCCTTTGCCATCACCCATCTTTGCGCAACCATTTCGTGCGCCGTGGAAAGCGGCTTATTGCCAAACATATCTTGACCACTGTAGGTTGCTTTTTCAAATGCATGCGGCAGCTCCATGCGAAGCATGGTATCATGCTGATTCCAATGCACCGTGCACTCTACGCTAACGTCGCCTCCCTGCTTGGGAAAACGCCAAACCACACGTGCAAAGGACTTATCATAGCCAAGCAATGCCTCAACGCAAGTTCTCGCATCGCCATCCTCGATGACGCGAAGCGGAGAAACGTCCTCCACCTCGCAGCCTGCATATTCCGTAGCACGCTTGCGATCCAACAGCGTAAACTGTCCGATGCGAGGCCCAAAGCTCTTACGATTGATCAGCCAAGGGTCACAGTCATCCTCAAACACAGCCAAAGCACCAAAGCCGGGGCGTACGTATTCCACGCCGCCGCGCGTCATACTCTTGATCGTACCGCTGCGTGTATCAAATACGCAGATCGTCTCTCCGGCTGTGATCGTATATTCCGGCTCCCGCGTCATGTCAATGATCTTGAACGGCTTTTCGGGCAGCACGTGCAAACGGCAATCAAAGCGATTGACCGACATGGGCTTCAGCGTTGCCGTAAAGCAAACGCGCTTGCGCCAATCCAGGTTCATGCTGCTCGCTTCCTTTTCCATCTGTGTGGGCAAGGCAATCCCGTCACAATACACGGTACCCGAGGTGAAATTGGGCGTCCAGTTCTGATCCGCCAGCATAAATTCACATTCAAACACGTCGGTGACCGGATAGGGATGCGGATTGAGTACCAGCAGCGGAATATCGCCATCTACAGGCGGCTGCTGATCTCTTGCCAAAGCGTACAGCCCTGCTGTCAGCAAACGATCGGTTTCCTCTAACCCATGATGCAGCAAGCGAACCGAGTCTTCCTCTGCGAGCTGCACGCACGTGCCCGGCAAAATATCATGGAACTGCGCAAACATCAGATCCTTCCACAGCTTTTGCAGCTGCTCGGCAGGGTACTGTGCCACGCCCTCCATCTGACACAGCGAGCTGACGCGTTCGGCCATCATCAGCTGCCCCTCAAGACTTCGATGCAGCTTCTTGACCTTGTGCATGGAAGTATAGCAACCCGCATCCATCGGATTGAGATCGTAATCTACTACAGGCAAGGAGTCAATATCCAGCAGATCCATAAAGGTATCAGGGTTCGAGTGAATGATTTCGATCTCCCCCGCTTTTCGGTCGATCAGTGCATTGATTTCGGTCAGATCCACGCGGGAGGGTCCGCCGCCGTGATCTCCGATTCCCCAGCAGCGCATCAGGATCTCTTGATCCCCATTTTGTCCGATATAATCCTCAACCACACGTGCGGCTGTGCCGTAAAGCGTGTTGTAGGGGGTATTGAGTCTGTACCCCTTGACCTTGGATCCGCTGTAGCCCTTCCAGCAAAAACGCTGCGGCAAATCATCCAGCAAACCTATACCGGGATCGGGGCGCATCATCATATACCCCTCATATCCTGCCTTCTGCAAGATCTGAACCAAGCCCTTGGAATGGCCAAAGCTATCCAGATTGACCGCGGTGTGCACGCGCACGCCAAACTTTTCCATAAAGTACTCGTACCCCGTCTGCATCTGACGCACAATCGACTCACCTGCAGGCATATTACAGTCGGGCTGTAAATACCAGCCGCCCATGATCTTCCACTTGCCCGCCGCCACCAATGCCTTGATGCGGTCAAAGAGTAAGGGATCGTGCTGCTCTACCCATTCGTACAGCAGCGCTTCATTATGACAAAAAACAAAATGATCAAATTGCTCGCAAAAATCCGCTGCTACGCGAAAAGTAGATAACGCAGCACCCAGACCTTCCTGCCAGCGCCATTGCCACACGGGGTCCATATGGGCATTACAAACCAAATGCAACTTTCTCACAGAAAACACTCCTCTCCTTCATCAGCAGTCGGATATCTCAATCATCGCACGTCTTCCCGCAACGTCTGCCTCCTGAAGGCATACCTCCACCTCAACGTCGCAGGGCTTGGTCACGCTCACGCGGTACTCGGTTTCAGTCTTGACAATGCTGACCGAAATCACACCGTGCGGCGTGGGTACCTCGCCGCAAACGTTACGTAACGTTCCCGTTTGAGGCGAAATCCTTGCTTTGGCAAAGCCCGCAGACAGCGGCATAACGCCCAGCACATACGTTTGCATCAGGTATCCAACCCAGCCGGACCAACCGTGCGCCGCGCTGTTATAGCAGTCATCCTTGGGAATATAGTAACAGGTATTGCTGTTAAATACGAGATTTTCGGGGTCAACGATCTCCCAGTACGTATCGGTCTCGTCAAAGTAAGGCTGCACCCAGCAATTTCTAATCAGCTGCAATGCTCCCTCGGTATCTCCCGAAACAAATCTTGCCTGCACCTCGTATGCATTGATAAACGGCCATACCTTGCGGTTATGCGCCCACATAAAGCGCTCCAGCTCCGCAACGGGATCGGGTGCGGAATGCACGGCCCGGATCAGCGGATAGCAACGGAGCGCGGGATCCAAGTGCGCGTTCGTTATCTTCTTATCCATCGTGGCAGAGCCGTAAGGCGTCCACATATGCTCCCGGATATACGACAGAATGCGCCCTGACTGTTCCTTGTCCGCAATGCCGAACAGCACGGCATACACGTTGATATCCAGCAGTACGGGCAATTCATCCGCGACAAGGCGGATGGCCTCTTCATATACGCCCTTTTCCTCGTTCCAAAACGTCAGATTCAGATTTTTCTTGATCTTTTCTCTGAGCGTCTCCCATCGTGCAGCCTCTTTTTCAAAGTGGAACACTCTTTCAATCTTTGCAGCACACTCCAGCGCAAAATACAAAATCGCCTGCGTGCCTGCATTGCAGCCCTCGCGCGGGATGGTCCACATCCAGCTTGCATTATTGGAAATGAAGCCCCGCTCGTCGACACGTGAATCGGTATAGGCAAGGATATTGCGCACAAAGGGCAGCGCATGCTCCAAAAAGCTGCGGTCACCCGTGTACAGATAGCACTCCCATACCGCAACGATGCCCCAATAATTATATTCGGTAAAACCCTGCCACGTAGAGCCCGAGCCAACCGTCAAGCCGTCGTTTCCCGCCAGATCGCCAAACAGCGCAAGGCTGCTCTTGCAAACGTCGTAAGCCGCAAAAGAGGTATACACGCCCAAGGCCTCTGCACGCACGTCGCCCAGCCATACCTCACGGTCACGGCGCGGGCCGTCCATGAGCACGTAGTTGCCCCAAGGTCCCTTCCATGCAGCACTGAATGCTCCGATTCTCTCGTCAAACGGATTCATGCGGAAGCGGCAGCTCTCTCTGTATTTTTGCATATTCAGCTCCAAGGTGTAGGCACTGCGACGCCATACGGTATTGAGTGCCTCATCCTCGCAGGTAAAGCTACCCACGTAGCTGACGGGATACTGCGAGGAGATCAGCGAGACCTCCACGCCGTTTGCATAAACGTCGTTGGCCTGAATGGAATCCGAATCAATATAAAGACACAGATAACGGCATGCGATATAGTAATCTCCCAGATATTCCCCACTCTGCGGCATGGGAATGCGCTGCGAAAGATGCAGACAATCCGAAACCGGACCGTAGCGGATGACAAACGAATCCTTGCTGTGTGAACCCACCTTGATCTGTAAATATCCGGTGACTTTTCTGCCAAAATCAAAGATCACTCGCGGAGATTTTTTCTCAAAGCCGCAAGCAATTTTTCCGATACTTCCTACAGTCTCAGTACCGCAAACCAACTCTCCTTCACACGGATCTGCGGATATGATCTTGGGAATCAGTAATTTTCCTGCCATGTTGGATCATCCTTTCTCTTTTGCTGTATAAAACGTAACGCCTTGTAATGCTATGATACCACAACCCGCACCAAAACTCAAGCGCAGTCCGCGAATTTTTGATCCGACCTGCAAGCGGTCGCGCAGATCCACGTCGTATGCCCGCATCTGCGGATACCATGCCAAAGAGCGGCTCAGCGTTGTATCGCTCGCACACGAGGTCAGAAACGCAATCTTTTGCCATTGCTCGCCATCCTCGGTATATTCCAGGTAAACCCGCGGATCAAGCGTGACATTGAGCATTACGACTCTCGCCCCCTTCACCTCGGACGCATCCAGCTCAAACGAGCCCGTACTCAGCGTCGCTCCGTGGCTGCCAATCGCTCCCCAGCCCGTTCTGAAGGGGCGGTACTCCCAGTACAAAAGCCCCAAGGGCTCCCAATTGATCTCGGGAGAAAAGAAACCGTATTCGCCATGCGCGGAATTGACCAAAAAAGAACCGTTTTCAAGTGCACTGATTCCGCCGAAGAGCTGCTCTCTTTGGCGTAAGCCCGACACACTCGGCGTCACCCGAATTGCACCGAGGCTGCAAGTGCTCCACGCGAATATGCATACCGCTCCATCAGCCAAATCCGCATCGGTTGCGGTCATGATCAGCGAGCGGTTGATCTGCACCGTTAAGGTATCGCCATGGCATTCAATGACAACGCGGTTCCACCCGTGCGGCTCCAAAACATTGCACGCCTCTCTTTTCAGCAGCGTGCTTTTGCCCGACACCACCTTAACAAGCTCTGCTTCATGGCCGCGCAGGCATATCTCGTACCGATCTCCGTTTTCGAAGCAGCGCACACCGATCGAGGCTTCGCCGCAGATCTGCAGATCCGTACAGTAATCCTGTCCGACAAACCGAGTCCGCACGCAATCACCCGCATGCAAGACCAGGCTGCCGTTATAAATTGTTTCGCCCTTCATAGAGGCGAATATTTCCGTTTTGGCGCAATTGAAGCACTCCGCCGCCGTAAAGGTATACGTCTCAAGCCCAACAATATCCAAAGGAAAAACACCGTCATCCTTGTCGGCATGCAAGGCCTGTTCCTTGGCCTTTGGTACGTATGGTGCAACACCATCCTGTGCCACGTCCACGCATCCCTCGATACGAATGCGCTGATGCTCGTAGCGATAGGAGGAATAATCAATAAAGGAATTCCCCGCAGCAGCACCGAAAGCGCCGTTATGATAAGAAACGCAATCCTTGATCACGTTCTCTCTTGAGATCCCCGCAGATTCGGGATGCTCCATTGCCAGCACAAACGGGCCCTGGTTGTCGTGCGCAAGCACCTGCTCAAAGCAACAGGCGACGTTACTTTGCTCCCAATCCACGGCACACGCATCAAAAATCCCCAGCGTATTGACGGTATAGCCAACCTCTACGTTGAACAAGCGACAATGATGAATATTTTCTATCAGGCAACCGGTTGAGCCGAACTTGGTTGCTCTGTCTCCCGTATAAAGAATACGGGAATTCTGCAACGTCACGTAACCGTCAGCCGCCATGATTTCTTCAAGGGTATGCACGTCACGCACTCCGTAGATCATCACGCCCTGAATATGCGAATCACTGATGTCCAGGCGGTCAAACAAGGAGTGTCCTCCGCAAAACTGGAACGGGCAATCGGTATTTCTCAGGGTCACGTGATGGACGCTTAAGCGGCGCACATAGTGCAGCCACATACCGAACGCCAAGGGTGCGCCGCACGGCAAATTCGGTTCAGGATCAAACTCCCTGCCCGTGGTAATATTGCGTATGGTGCAGTAGGAGATTTCAATATCCTCCAGCATTTGCGCGGCAGATCCTCGCACGGCCGCAATTCCCAGATGATACCCGTCAATCTGTAAATGGCGTATACGGTATCCGCCCTTGACCGAAGCATGCTGCAACGAGATTGCAGGGCTGTTTCTGACTGCACCCGCAAGACAAGGATTCTCACCCTCTCCGTACGCATCGATCGTGATCCAACGACCGCTCCCGGCGTCACCGCTGCCGTGCAGCTCCAGATGTGCACCGTAAAAAACGTCACCTCTGCGCAAAAGAACGCTGTCGCCCGGCTGCAGCACAAGCGAATTGACCCTCTCCACGCTTCTCCATGCCGTCTGCGGCGTCAGACCGTCCGAAAGATCACAGCCGTTGTTGCTGACGTAATAGATCTTCCCCGAACCCAAATCGTCGGGCAAAGCATGCACGTGCTCTTGAGGTCGATTCCCGACGTCCGGATCGGACAGAATAGAAATCTGTTTTATCATATCAATCTCCATGTTTATCCAACTCAATCTTGGGAGGCAGACATTCCAGCATGACCAAGGGCTTCTCCCCCTCGCATCTGACGGTAAAGTCCTGCATGTTGGCAGGCAAGAACAATGCCTCGCCACGGTCCAGTCTTCCTTCGTTCGTACCGCAAGACCAGGTTGCCCTTCCGGACACCGCCACAAGCAGGGACGGAGTTTCTTGGCTCTGATGCAAATACCTGCCGTACACCTCAATTCTTTTGAGTGCAAATGCTTTGGTGCGCGTATAATCGATCAAAGAGTCCACGCGCACGTCATCATTTTGCTGCAAGCAAACAGGCTCACATTTGAATTTGGAAAGCATTTCACTCTCGCTCATGCCTTGATAATGGAAGCACTGCATCATGCGATCAAATCCGATGCCTTGATGCAGCATATACTCGTCCAATACCTCGCCTTGCGGCGTTTGACGCTCCACACTGATTGTATAATCGGTGGGCTCTTGGATCTCCAAGAGCAAAACGCCCGAGCCGATCGCATGCGGCGTTCCTCCCTGTACCAGGTACATCTCGCCCGGCTTGACCGGAATACGGTGCAGACTGTTTGCCATCGCGTCAATATCCTGCGCGTCAAAATAGGATTGCCACGTCTCCCTTGTAATACCCGGCTTGAAGCCGAGCAGAATATAAGGCTCCTCGCCATCAATCTCACGACCGCCCAGGATATACCAAGCCTCGGTTTTTCCGAAATCCGAACAGAAAAACTCTCGCGCCTTTTGCTTATCCGGATGTACCTGTATGGGCAACCGCTCTGCGGAATCCAGGAATTTGACCAAAATCCCCAAATTCTGCCCCAGGCTTTCCAAATGCCGTGCCCCGAAATATCCTTCGGGATCCTTTGCAAGAACGTCGCACAAATAGTCTCCGTCCTCGGTACGGCTCAATCCTTCCTTTTCCGGCTTTCCTTCCCTTGGCAGATTGTTTGCCTGCACCAAGGATGCAAGCCAATCCTCGGGGTAATAGGAATCCTTTCCTTGCTCGGCACCGCAAAATTCATCTAATAATTTTCCGCCCAGATAAATACGCCACACTCGGTTAGGCTGCATTTTCAAGGGGAAGGGTTCTTGGTTGTGTTCCGTCATTCTCATATATCCTTTCTGCGCAGTCAAACGCTGCACATCCTTCTATGGAGACAGCGCCGCACAAACTCTATCTTGTGCGGCGCGCTCTTATGTTGATTTGGATCAGTCTTCTTTTTTCTTTCTGCAGAATGCTGCTGCAAGCAGAGCCAAACCGATGACCGCGCTTGTACCGATCACGGATTTACAGCCCTTCCCGGTTTCTTCACCATCTTCGGTCTCATTTTCGGCGGAACCGTCCTCTGTAGTTTGCTCAGGTTGTGTTTGCGCCTCTGTGGTCTGCTCGGGTTTGGTGTCCTCCCCTGCCTTGTCAGCGTTCCCCAAATAATTGACGGCATTCTCGTAGTTGAGCTCATGGATCGACCATTCCTGCATCATACCCGCACTGTTGGATGCAGTAAATGCAAAATATCCTACACCGCCCTCATATACGTCGGTACTCAGCCAATCCAGCACGGCAATCTTTTCGTCCTCGAAATACACGGTGATCCCCTCGGAAGTCTTCTTGACCACCATAAAGTAGGCAGTGCCTTCCTCAAACGATTCCAGCGTAATACTCGTGCTGTGTGCGCCAAGTGCCTCGCCCTTGAGCATGCTCATCAGGGTCAGCTCCGCAGTGCCGTCATCTTTGGCAACGATTTTCGCAAGCAAGCCCTGGGCTGCCTCGGGATTCTCGGTATAGCCCTTGGCATTCAGCAGCGCAAAGCTCATATATGCATTTGCATCCTCTGCATCGGTCACGATCTGCTCGGGGCTGAATACAAAGCAGAAGCTGCTCATATCCAGGCCGTTCTTGAATACGCTTGCAGCCGTTGCTGCGTCATACTCACCGTTATTGTATCCGTGAATGTACTGTCCGCGCTCAACCGTGATCTCCAAGGGAGAACCTGTCTCCCACTGCAATTCACCCTCAAAAGGAATTTCAGAGGAGAAATAAGTCTTTTGGAAATTGGAATAGAAGTTTGTTACGGTAACGTTTGCCAAAAAGCCCTTGACACCGCTGAAGCAGAAGCCTACGTAACCCGTATCCGGAATCAGCCACTGATCAGTGTTGCCATGATCTCCGGGCACGTGTGTGGGGAATTCGAAGCCTTCCACCACGACTTCGTCATTCATGATCACGTCTACCACGGTTGTCTCATTCTCGGTATAGGTCTTCTTGACCACGATATGATACGTTCCGTTTCCGTAAATGCAACTGAAAGTGTTGGAATTTGCGGGAGTACCATAGTTGGTGACGGCAGGAACCTCGTATTTCAGAGCGGAGCAGCTGTCGTTAAAGGCAATACCCACACCGTTGTTGGCAAGGTGATCCTTGTTATCGCTGACAAGCGCAAGGAACACAGAGCCTCTGTCAATATCCTCAATGCAAAGATCGAATTCAATGGTATAGTCGGCCATATAGGCGGGATTGAACTCCATGTAATTCTCGGTATTATCGCCAAGAGCATCCGAGTTGATCACCAGCATGCCTCCGCTGGGGCCCGCATAGTCCATATCCATATAGTCGAAATACAGCGCATCGCTGCCTTCCTTCTTGTAGGACAGGTCGCCCTTACCCACCAAGGTCCAGCCTTCCATGTTATGGTAATTGATTTCGTCGATCGACGAGGGATCGTCATATTCACCCGAACCTTCACCGGGCTCGGTAGTGTTTTCCTCAGACTGTGAAGGGGCTGCGAAATACGTCTTGCTCTGTCCACCTGCGGTGACGGTCAGGTTCTTGACGTAGCCTTGGTTATTTCCCTGCACAAAGATTCCCATGTGGCCTGCACCGATCCAGCCCTCGGGCAGCGCATATGCATCCCAATAAACCTCTCCGCCCACGGTTACGGTCAACTTGCCATCCTGCAGCTCAATGACAACGTGCTTCTCTCCCGCACCGTTGATATTGGGACGCAGCATGCTGTTGTTATCACCCATCAGAATGTCGGACGAGCCGCCAACGTTCTCGGTCTTAATAAAGGTCCAGGAGTCGATAAAGCACACGGTGACGTAGCCATCCATCAGATTGGCGGGATTGTTACCGGCAAAGGAGAACGCCAGGTAAGAACCCGAAAAGTTTACGTCAAACTCAAGCTTGAAGCCCTGCTTGGTCGTCGCTGCAGGGAAAAGCTCCCCGTTGTTGAGCACCAGCTGCTCGGTCGTGGTAGAGTTGAAGCGCAGTGCACCCGTTTCGGCGTCCTGGCCGAAATACGACGCGTCCGGAGCACTTTGCGTGCCGATATACGTCCAATCGGGATCAAACGCGGGCTGTGCACTTGCCACAAGCATACCCGCAGGCAGCAGAGACAGGCACATCAGTGCTGCGATGCACAGCGTTATCATGGAAGAAGCTTTCTTTTTCATTGTTTTCATCCTTTCTACGTATCAGAAGATAGTATATTTATTTATAGACAGTCACGGTTTTTACCGCAACCTGTCCCGAGGTCCCTTCAAAGCAAATGCGCACGTTGGTGATCTCCCCCGTCCACTCGGGTACGTCGCCAAGATCCACCTTGTACACTTCGAACGGAATACGAGCCAACTCTCCGTAGCCATCCGCACCTGCATAAGCGGTATCAATGGTCACGCCGTGCCAGGTTGCGCCGTGGTCGGTGCTGAACTCAAAGCGGACCTTGCCGCTGTCCGTACCGTTCATCAAAACCAGCTGCACCTTGCCATAACCGGTGACGTTCATGGATGTCTCGCGGGAAATATTCGCTCCGCTTTTCTCAATGCGGCCCCATCCCGCTTCTCTGGGGCGCGAGATCCATTCGGACATATTAGTCGGTTGCCAGTTCTGCTCGGTTTCATTCCAGTTTGCGCTCATGGCCAACGCTCCGAATCTCATAGCGTTTCGCACCTCGTAATCCGAAGCAAAACGGGTTGCCGACGCATATTCACACACGATCAGCAAGTCCGCCAACGCATGATCCTTGGTGCTCAGCGAAACTGCACCCCGATCAAACGTTTGATCGTACACACTGCAAATCAGCCGATCATCCAGATAGGTTTCAATTAAATCTCCTTCGGTTTCGATGCGCACGCGATACCATTCGTCCACACTAAGCTCCGCTACCGTCAGCTCCTCTATGACCTCAAGCGCACCGTCCACGCTTTTTTGCATGATCACCTTTCCCTTTTCAAACGACCAGATGTATCCGTTTTGGTCATCGGGGCTCAAAAAGGTCAGATCTGCCACTCCCTGCAGATAGCAGGAAACACTGTATTCGGATCCCGCATACGCAGTACGCAGCTTTGTATCTTTACTCAAAATCAATCCGGAATTCGCAAGCTCATACCCCTCGATCACCGAGAAGCGCTCCCCATCCAAGGGGAAATCGAAGGATTCGTACAACGCAAGCTCTCCGGAGATCATATTCTCGACCTTAAGCTTGGAATACGGCTTTGCGCTGGTGGTTTGTCCATCCGAATACGGAGCCGAGCCGGGTCTGCCGATATCAATACAATTTTCAATGGTAATGGCCTGCTCCGGATTGTGATAGCTGGTAATATCAATAAAAGTGCCCTTTTCCACCGTGCCGTGCAGTCCGTTGTTAACCGACACACAGTTGCGGATGATATTGCCGCGAGAATTTCCCTCGCTGGCACCGTGCTCCATGGCAAGCACCATGGCGCCGAAGTTGTCGTGCGCATAAAGATTTTCAATGACACAGTTGATATTGCTCTGCTCCCAGTCAACGGCCACGGCATCGTATGCCGCCAATCCGTTTACCGTATAAGCAATCTCAACGTTCTGTATCACGCAATCGTGCAAATTCTCAACCAGCACGCCCGTGCTGCCCCACGTGCCCACCTTGGCACCCGTGTGCAAAATGCGGGAGTCCTTCAAAACAATATTTCCAAGTGTGCTTGCAACCGTCTCGTAGTCCAGATCTCCAATCGCGCCGTAGAGCATGATGCCCTGCATATTGGATTTGCAAATATCCAGATCCTGCAAGGTCACGTTGCCGCCAAGCACCTGGATCGGGCAGTCGGTATTATATAGCGTAATACCCGAAACCGTGACGTCCTTGACATTGTACAGCCACATGCCAAAGGCTAATGCAGCTCCGCCCGGCAGCAGACTGTAGTCACCGGAATCATGGAACTTGTTGAGCGTGATATTCTTGATCGTCAGATCCGATATGATCAGGTTGTGAAACGGCTCCTCGGAGGGGGAACGCTTTACGCTGATCCCTTGCACGTAGCCATCAATATCAATATGGCGAATGCGATATCCGCCCGTCGTAACCGAGCGGTTCAGGGAAATCGCTGGAGAAGCTTTGGCGGGGGCAGTCAGTAAAGGATTCGCACCGCTTCCGTAGGCATCGAGAGTAATCCAATACCCATCACGCGCCTGACCCGCTCCCTTCAGCTGCATATGCACGCCCTCAAACACGTCCCCGCGCTTGAACAGCACGTTATCACCCGGCTTGAGCGTCAATGCATTGATAGGCGCAACCGTCTGAAAGGGGGTCTGCTCGCTCAGGCCGTCGTTGGCGTCGTTTCCCTCGCTGGAGCTTACGTAATATGTGTTTCCCTTACCAAGATCGGCAGGAGGACCCGAAAGGCCATCGGACGCATCGTTTCCAAGCGTAGTGGATTTTGCCACAGCAGGCAGCAGGCTGCCGACATACGGCTCGTTTGACTCTCCACCCAAGCTGCCGTTCGCCTCTCCCGAGGTGGATTGCTCGGGCAAATCGGGGTTTACGGGATGACAAGCAGCAATCACACAGGCTACCAGGAACAGCGCAAACACCATCAACGTTCGTCTTTTCAAGCGACTTTGCTTCAAATCCATAAAGCCCTCCTTTTTTGCATGCTTGATATTATCATTATATCACAAATCGCACATAATTGTCAAGCGAGTTGACAATTTAATGATGCACAAACAATACCGCCCGTTTTTGTTTATATCGCCTAATATTATCCGATCTCATGCGCTGTCTTGATTGTTGAACGTTTGGTTTTTATCAGATTTTGTTATTTGCCTTGACAAAATAAATTCTGCGTGTTATAATATCACATCACCAAGAATGACACACCCCCGAAAATTTATTTCACAAGGAGAAATCAAATGAAAAAAGCTCTTGCAATGCTGCTTTGCAGCCTCATGCTGTTCTCCGTGCTGTCCGGTTGCTCGAATGCAGGACCGGGCGAACAGGAATCCTCCTCTGTAAATGAAGAAGAAACTCTTTGGATCAGTCCTTCCCTGGCTCCCGGCGATTCGTTTGCGGGATCGGAGTACAATCTCTTGGCAAATGCCGCAATGGACGTGGGCACCGAGGAGGCATCCTCGGATCCGTTAGAGGATGCCATTTATCGCAGAAACGACAAGCTGGAATCCACTTACGGCATTCAGATCAACACGCTGCTGGAACCCGACTTTGAAAAAGTGAACTCCATGGTTTCTGTGGACGTTAGCGCCGGCACCGGCGATTACGACACCGTATATCAGCACATGGTCAGTGCCGCAACCGGCATGGCACTCAATGACCAGCTCGTAGACCTGACCTCCTTGAACTACGTGGATTTTGAGCAACCTTGGTGGGATTCGGATGCCAAAGAAGGCTTTATGATCGGTCAAACGCAATTTCTGGCCGTGGGAGACCAGCTGCCCCGCACTCTGTTGGAGTCTGCCTGCATTGCGTTCAACAAAACGCAGTTTGACGATTTGTCATGGGAATACCCCTATGCTCTAGCAAGAGACGGCGCATGGACGCTGGATGAGCTGAACAGACTGACCAAGGATCAGACCAAGGACCTCAACGGCGACGGTAAAATCGATTACGAAAACGATTATTACGGTCTGACCAGCTGGCACCTTGACAGCCCCTTCAGCTTCTTCTTCGGCTCGGGTGCAACCTTCTTTACAAAGGACGAGGACAACTACCCTGTATACGAGGTTGACCAGGAAAGAATTCAGAGCATTTACGATAAGGTATATACCACCTTTATTACCAACGACTCATTGTACATCACCGACAGCAACATCTGGAGCGAGGGCTTCAAGGTATTCGCTTCGGGCAGAGCCCTGTTTACCGCCTGCTCGCCCACCAATATTGCGAACGCGGCATACGGCTTTAAGGATATGGCGGACGAATACGGCATTTTGCCCCAACCCAAATACGATGAGGACCAAGAAAACTACATGAGCTTTGTCAACGGCGCAGCCTCCGTGATCGTCGTACCCAAGAGCCTTGGCAATGAAAGACTGGAATTTTCGGGCTTTATGATGGAGGCTATGGCTTCATCCTCTTATTATATGGTCACCGACACGCTGTACGATAAGGTCGCAAAATCCAAAAACGTGCGCGACCAGGAGTCTGCCGAGATGATGGATATCATCATCCGTAACCGCGTGTTCGATTTCGGATACTCTCATTTCTTCACCAAGGGATATCCCTGTGCTGTGCTGTTTATGACCTGCCTGGATGCAAAGACCCCCTCCGTGGCAAGCACCATCAAAAGAACCAAGGAATATACCGTCCAAAAGGAGCTTCACCGCATTCTCAAGAGCTATCAGGGCGACTGAGCGCATGAAAGGACAGAGAAGTTATGATCACGATCGGTAACGAAATACTCACAGCAAAAATCAGCCCCCTCGGTGCAGAATTGAAAAGCCTTTGTGCAAATCAAAAAGAGTATCTCTGGAACAGCAATCCGGAGGTGTGGAATTCCTCGGCTCCCATTATGTTCCCCATTTGCGGAGGACTGAAAAACGGAGCTTATACGTTTGACGACCGCACGTATTCCTTGCCCAAGCACGGGTATGTCCGCAATACGCTTTTCGAGGTGGAACAGGCCGATCAAACACACGCCGTATTCCTGCACAAATCCGACCAAGAGACCTTGAAGCTTTACCCGTTTGACTACGAGCTCCGCGTCATCTATACCGTGCAGAGCAACGCGCTGCAGGTGAGATTTGAGGTGAAAAATCTTTCAAGAATGCCAATGTATTTCTCCATCGGTGCGCACGAAGGCTACTATACGCCCGAAGGCATTGAGGATTATGACGTCATTTTTCCGCAAAACGAAACCCTGAGCGCCAACGTCTTGTACGGCGAGCTTTGCTCAAATCAGCGCTTGCCAATCATCAAGGACAGCTGCGTGCTGCCGCTTTATGAAAAGTATTTTACGATCGACGCGCTGGTCTTCAAGGATCTGAAATCCAGATCCGCCACGCTTCGCAACCGCAAGACGGGAAAGGCACTGCGCGTGGATTTTCCGTACGCCGACTATTTTCTCTTGTGGCACAAGCCCAACGCCCCCTACATCTGTCTTGAGCCATGGGCGGGCGTCCAGGATTCCGTCGATGCTGACGGTGATATACGAAAAAAGGAAGGCATTCAAACGCTTGGCGCAGGAGAGACCTACCAAGCAGAGCACCGTATCACCATCCTTTCATAAAAGCAAAAGGCTGACCCTTTCACAGAGAGTCAGCCTTATTTTTTTATTACTCAAAAAATTTATCAAATTGAATATTTGCCGCAGCCGCCATATGATGCTCTCGGCGGCGGTCTGCAGAAATGATGCGCACTCTTTCGTAGTTTCTCGTGATCACTCTGCCATTCACCTTCTTTTCCAGCGGCTCTGCGATCAGATCAAAGACGTCAAGAATGCTGCCGTCCAGCACGACTGCCTCTGCGTTGAGCAAATTCAGCGTGCTGATCATGCCCGCGCTCAGATACTCCACCTCGGTTTGTAGCATCCCGAGCGCTTCCGCATCTCCCTCGTGTGCGCGCTTGACCACGTCCTGCCAAGCGGAAAGCGGAAGTCCATACTCCTCCAGCAAAGCGGGAATGGAAGCATATCGTTCCAGGCATCCCACGTGGCCGCACAAGCAGGGCTTGCCGCCCAACTGAATACTGGTGTGACCGATCTCACCCGAAAAGCCCTTTGCGCCCTTGAAAAGCTTTCCCTTGGACACAATGCCGCCGCCTATGCCCGTATCGATCAGCAAAAGAACGAAATTCTCAATATTGCGTGCATTACCGTAACGCTTTTCATAATTTGCCAAGGAGTATGCATTGTTCTCCACGCATACCGGCATCCCGGTTCTTTGGGTAATATAATCACCGGGGCGTTTATCGTGCCACGCCTCAAATCCGGGAGGGGTCAGAATGCGGGCAGACGCAATGTCAACAGGTCCGGGGCAGCTAAATCCCACACCCAGAATCTTATCGCTGTCTACAATAAATTGCTGTTGCATTTGCAGAATGTCCGAAACGATCAGCTCCATTGTCTGCTCATAGCTGTGCAGCGTCTCGGTCGTATGCTCGTAAAGACGCAATATTTCCCCCTTGATATTGACAAGGCCAACGCTGCATCTGTCACGGGAAATATAGACGCCGATTGCGTAATACGCATTGTTATGTAACGCCAGAGGCGTGGGAGATCTTCCCTTTTGTGCAGAGACACTGGGCATTTCATAAATTAAACCGCTTTGCAATAGCTCGTCCGTAATAATCGAAATCGCGGCGCGCGTCAATCCTGTTTTTCGTGCAAGGTCCGCACGGGACAGCGGCGTGCTGATCAAAAAACGAAGGATCTGCTTGCGGTTATATTCTTTTGTATAGTCCGCATTTCTGATATGGGATTCCACGGGTCTTCCTCCTTAATTCTCATAATCGTTCGATAATATTTATTATAACACACCCTCGGCCCAAACGCAACCGTTCACGGCAAATTTTACCAAAATTCATCACGGCACAGAATTTTGAGTAATTTTGTTAATCGAGTTGACAAGATCTTTGGCTTGTGTTATACTAAAAAATGAAAATACAGCTCACAGAACAGGAGGAGAGCGGCAATGGCGATGCTACGAATATTCGGAAAAGGCTTTAATTATTCGCAAGATGGGCCGGGAAACCGCCTGGTATATCACTTACAGGGGTGTAATCTGCACTGCCCCTGGTGCTCCAATCCCGAAGGAATCTCTCCGGACGGCACACTGATATGCAACGATCACCTTCCTCTGCAGGATGCCTTTTGCCCTTACGGAGCCATACGGCAGGGTGTTTTGGATCGGGCCAAATGCCGCGATTGCGACCGCCCTTGCGCAAATCTGCATACGGGGGTTCTCTCCCGATCCGATACGGTGATCGGCAAGGACGCTTTGATCGCAGAGGTTTTGCGAAGCCGCGCCATGTTTTTTGAGGGCGGAGGGGTCACCTTTACAGGCGGCGAAGCCACCTTGCAATTGGATGCGCTCAAAGAGATCATGATGGAGCTTAAGGAAAACGGCATCCATATCGCACTCGAAACCAACGGAACGCACCCAAAGCTTCCCGAGCTTTTCCCTCTCATCGATTTTCTGATCATGGACGTCAAGCACGCCGATGCGCAAAAATTTACCAAGGTCATCGGGGGCGGCTTTACACACTTTCAAAACAACCTGCAGCTCGCCGCGCAAAGAGATCAGCTTGCATTGCGCATTCCCTTGATCCACGGCTTTAACACCGAATTGCACGAAATCGAGGCGATCGGCCATATGATCGCAGCGTTGCATTCGCTGTCGGTTACGGTAGAGCTTTTGCGTTATCACGAATACGGAAAGGACAAATGGAAGCAGATCGGCTTGCCGTATACCATGACAAACGGGCACGTCAGCGACGAGGAATACCGTCAGGCACAAGAAATTTTGCGCAGCTTTGGGCTGCAGCTCATTTATACATAAAATCCAAGAAAGGATGCGCTTATGAACTACATGATATACACACCCGAACAAATCACCGAGAAAGCAAAGCGTTGCTTTAAGAAAGAACGCGCTAAGAAACGCCTGGACGGCTGGTTCATTGCCCAGGAAATTGCCACGAAAACCGAGCTCTTGTACCCCGATCAGGATAAAGAATGCCTGGCTGCTCAAAAGCTGTACGCTATCTTGCAGCAAATCCCCTTATCCTTAGACGAGGATGCCGTGTTTGCCGGTACGCAGAGCGATGCCTTTGCGCGCACCTACGCCTTGATCAATCCCGCATTTTCCGTGGAAACCTTTTCCGGCTACTGCGACCCCACGGCAGTTTATGAAGATGTTGCGGTCAACGAAGAATTTTCCAAGGAGCGTATCCAAGCACAGCTGCAAGCGGCCCAAAGCAGCGACTACGTTCGCACTCTGTCCGCCGTATACGAGAAATACGAGACCTACACAAAAGAGGTGGCGTTCTTTATCGAGCAGGTCACGGGCCACCTGATCCCCGATTTCCGTCCGCTCTTGGCAAAGGGTACCGTTGCCGCCCGCGCAGAGATCGACCAACGCCTGCAGGGTGAAGCAAGCGAGAAAAAGCGCGCCAATCTGCGCGCTATGCACAAGGCCCTGGAGGGTGCGGAATTGCTGGCGGAAAGATATGCATCTTTAGCAGACGACAGGGCGCAGGAAGCAACCGACACCGATGCGGCAGCACACTTTGCACATATGGCAAAAACGCTCAGAAAGGTTCCCGCCTACGGAGCCTCTGATCTTTACGAGGCCATTCAGTCCTATCTGCTGCTGTGGCAGGTTATGTGCCTGGAGCAGGCACCTAACCCCTTTGCGTTCTCGGTAGGAAACGCCGACAGACTGTTTGAGCCCTACCGTGCCATGAGCAATACCGACAAAGAGACCACATCTGCGCTGCTCAAGCATTTTCTCTCCTTCTTTAACGTGGGCGACCGCAGCTGGGCGATCTCTCAGAATATCCTGATCGGCGGCAAGGATCTGGATGGCCGCGACCTGACCAATACCACCACCTACGCCTTGCTGGACGCCTACTATGACATGAATCTCCCGCAGCCCATCCTTTCGGTCAAGCTGCATCGGGGTACGCCCGACCAATTGTACCAAAGCCTGGGACGCTTCTTCTTCACGCCCGGCATGCTGACACCGTCCTTGTTCAACGATAACGCGCTGTTCGAGGTGCTTGGCGGTGCGGGTGTTGAGGACTGCGATCTTCCCGATTACTCGGTAGCCGGCTGTCAGGAGCCCCTGATCATGGGCAAGGACAACGGAAACACCACCAACAGCTGGCTGAATATGCCCAAGATCCTGGAGCTGACGCTCAACGGCGGAACATCCACCGTGACGGGAGAGCAGATCGGCACCGTGGTCGATGGCAGCTTCGAGGATATTCTGCGTAACCTGCGCACAGCCTTCTATCAAAACCTCGAATACTTTGCCTCTCAGATGGCCGACGCCGCAAACGGGGCGTCGCGCGCGATCTCGCACCTGCCCGTTCCTTTCCTGAGTGCTTGTATGGGCGGTATTCAGAGCGGCATCGACCTGCGTGATACCGAGGAGCAAGGCACGAAATACAACGGCAGCGGATGCTTGATCCACGGCCTTTCGGTCATTGCGGACTCCTTTATCGCCATTGACCATCTGCTGCTTGAGCATCCCGATTACATTCCTCGCCTGCAAAAGGCTTTGCAAAACGATTTCGCCGAGGATGAAGCCCTTCGTCAATATCTTCTGTCCTGCCCGAAATTCGGCAACAACTGCCCCGAGGTTGACAAGGAGGCTGTTAAGATCGCCTCCCGTGTATCGGACATCGTATCCGCTCAAAAGAATTATCTCGGCAACCCCTTCCGAGCAGACTGGAGCAGCCCCTCGACGCATCTTTTGTACGGCTATTGGGTTGGTGCTACGCCGGACGGCAGACATGCACGAGAAATGCTGGGCTACGGCGTGGACCCCTTGTACGGAGAAGCCGGCATGGGACTTGGCTTCCGCATGCTCTCGGGAATGCAATTGCCTTATGAGAAAATGAAGGGCGGATATGCCTCTCACTTTGGCATCGATCCCAAATATTTCAACGCCCCCACCATGGAAGAAAAAGGACTTGCGTTTGCAAAACGAGTGATCCGTCCGCTATTCTTCAATCCGGATTGCCCCGGCACCTCGCCCTTCTACCTGTACGTGAACGTGACCACCCCCGATACGCTGCGTAAGGTTCTGGCCGAGCCCGAAAAATATGCGCCGAGTGGCGTATACATTATGCGTATTCACGGCACCTTTGTGAATTTCCTGGACCTTTCCCCTGCAATTCAAGCCGATATCATCAAACGTTTGGACCTGGCGTCCACCGCCATGTAAAGAGGTATCCTATGTACATACTGGGACTTGATATTGGTACAACGAGCATTTGCGGACTCGTCATAGATGCGCAAAGCGGCGAGACGGTAGATTGCATCACAGTGCCAAACAATACGTTTCTCATGCAATCCCCCGACGACAGACGACAGGACCCCCACGCGATTCTGTCCATTTGTCTAAACCTGGTTGACACGCTTTGCAGTCGCCATGCAGGCATCCGATCCATAGGCGTGACGGGACAGATGCACGGCATTCTGTATTTTGATCAAAGCGGCAACACGCTCTCGCCGCTCTATACCTGGCAGGATACCTGCGGAGAGCAACGGAATGCACAGGGCGTTCGCTACGCCGAGCAGCTTTCAAGCCTGACCGGATATGCAATGGCAAGCGGATTTGGCGGCACAACCTATTACGTGCACACCTGCCAAGGAACTGTTCCGCAAAACGCCGCAGTCATCTCAACGATATACGATTACGTTGCCATGGTGCTTGCGGGAAGAAATTCCCCACTGATGCACGTTTCAAGTGCTGCCAGCCTTGGATTATTTGACCTTGAAGCGCAGAAGTTTGACAAGACGGCTATTGCCCTTGCCGGCCTGCAGGATTCTCTGTTCCCTGCCGTCACAAATTGCGGTACGGTGCTCGGAGAATATCGGAGCATTCCGGTCATCTCTGCCATCGGCGACAATCAGGCAAGCTTTATCGGCTCCGTTTCAAATACGCAAACCGATATGCTTGTCAACGTAGGCACGGGCAGTCAGATCACGCTGGCGACACGCGGCGTATATAAGGGTGACATGGAATGCCGTCCCTTAGATCGGGACACCTATCTTCTGGTCGGATCTGCGCTTTGCGGCGGCAGAGCCTTTGCGTATTTAGAGACGCTGTTTCGCGAGATTGCCGTTGGTGTAACCGGGCAGCCCGTCTCCTCTGCATATCCGTATATGGACGCTTTGCTTCAAAGCGCGCCGTCCTCCGCCCCCGATCTTTTCGTGGATACCCGATTTGACGGCACACGCCAAGATCCGTCCATTCGCGGCAGCATTCAAGGAATTGACACCAAGAATCTTTGCGCTGAAAAGCTGGTGCGCGGAGTCATCCAAGGAATTGCCCGTGAGCTGACGGACTGTTACGCAACCCTCCCGCCCGAAAAAACCGCTTCGATTTGCAATCTGGTGGGCTCGGGCAACGGCCTGCGACGCAATCCCGCACTGTGCAAGTGTTTCTCCTCCTCGCTGGGCATGCAAATCAAGCTGCCCGCTCATAAGGAAGAGGCTGCGTACGGCGCCGCCTTGTACGGCGCAACCGCCTGCTGTGTGTTCCCCTCGTTGAGCGATGCACAGAAATTGATTCAATATGTGTAGCAAAAGGGCTGACGAATCCAACGTCAGCCCTCAAAATTTGCGCCGAAGGAAGCAAAGAAAAAGGCTCTGAAAAATACTTTTCAGAGCCAAAATGGTCGGAGTGACAGGATTCGAACCTGCGGCATCGACGTCCCAAACGTCGCGCGCTACCAACTGCGCCACACCCCGAAGTGTGAAAAATATTCGATTTTTAGGTCA
>JAZQYT010000251.1:0-6910 GCA_045633665.1 Eubacteriales bacterium
ACGCCTGTCCCTACAAACTCTCTTTTTTTATTTTCTTCTTAATTCTTTATTCTTTTTCTTCTCATCGGTTAACCTCTTTTGAACCCCGCCACTATGGCGGGGTTTTCGTCTTACAAAAAGGGGCTGAATCAGCAATGATTCAGCCCCTGTGTTTACATCAGCGCGCGGTACAGCGTGGTCAGCACGTCAGCGTCCTCAATGGCTGCAGAGGAGATGACCACCAGGCCGTCCTCGGAGATGGTCACGACCTTGCCTGCGGCTGCGATCGCCTCGGCGGGCATGACGTAGGGAATGCCGTAATGGTTGTACGTTTCAAGTCCTTCGCAGGAAACGCCGATGACCTGTTCTACAAAGGCCTTGGGGAGATAGAACTCGTTGCCGCGTCCCATCAGTACGGCCTTGGTGCTGGAGGCGTCCAGTCTTACTTGCTTGCCGCCTGCAAACGCATTGTAAGAGCCGGCCTTGAGCACGATCATGTCCTCGGTCAACACTGCGGGGAGCTTGACCTCGGTCTGCACAGTGGTGTAGCGATAGTTGAAGCGGTCGTTGGGAGCAGCGTCACCCTGATCCAAGAACTGCATGACGTTGCCGTCAGCTACGGAATTGTCCGCCCACTTGAAATCAAAGGTGTCGCCCAGGTTCATGACCGAGCGTGCGATCTTGATCTGCAGCACGTTGCCGCGCAGATCGTATTCAGCCTGACCAACGGTTTCAAATTCCCATGTATCCTTGCCAACGAACTTCTCAACCGAGACTTTGCCGTCCTTTTGCGAACGGTTGATGATAAAGTCATAGCCGTACCAGCCGGTTTCACCGTTGCAATCGGCATCAATGAAGAGGTTCATCCAGTTGGTTCCCTCGGGAGCGGTGATGTCCTCGGCACACTCTGCATAGAAGTAGAGGTTGTCTGTATCGGAGGAGATCTTGCAGGTCACGAAATCGTTACGGCCGGAGGTGTTAACGTAGCGGAAATCACCAACGTAAGAGAAGTGGTCGCGATCCACGGTATCGCCTTGGTAGTCGCGGTATTCGGGGCCTACGACGTACCATTGTCCGAGATCGCCCTTGATATCGATCGCCCATTGCTCGGATGCGGCTTCTTGTGCGCGAGAACCCTTGTATTTGCGGATGTTCTGTACCATCTGGTAGAAGTAGTTGTCGTTAAAGCCGCCCGTCATAGGCTCAATGTCACGGGAATATTCGGTGTTGAAGGAGTCCACGTAATACCATTGATACTTGGGATTCTTTTCGTCAACCTTATATTCGTTACAAATGGTCTGTCCCTGTGCGAGGTTGCCCGAGCCGCCGCCCCAGCGGCCTGCCCACCATTCGTTCCAGCCCGTGATCATGATCAGCGGAGGATCGACCTCCATGGCGTAATCAAAATGCTCCTGGAAAGCAAGGCCAAGTCCCGAGGTGGTGTTCATGAGTGCGTAGCCGAAATCCCAGTCGCCCTGGTAATCGGGGATGCCGTTCTTTTTGGTATAGCTGCGGCCACCGTTGGTGCCTGCGCTGCCGTTTGCCCAGAAGCCGCACATGACGACCATCTGTTCAACCTCACCCTTGGGGGAGAGTCCGGGAGATTGCGGATACATGTCCGCCCACGCCCAGCGTCCCTTACCGTCCTTGGAGGTGTACCAGCCGTCGGTTGTGAAGGCCCAGCTCTGACGGGCGGTGAAGAATTCGTTCATTTCATCGGAAAGGGTTCTCTTGAGCGAATCGGGGAAGAAAATGAGCGGCTTGTCATCCCACAAGAACCACATGTCAGCATATTTGCCTGTCGAATAGTATTTGTTCCAAAGGAAGTTCAGCGAAGCAGCGGCAAGGGATTCGGTGTTGCCGCAATGGAAGCAGATCTGCGGCACCGCGTAGCCCTCGGTGCGCATCTCACTCCAGACGCGCAAAAGCGTCTCAAGATTATGCTCGTAGATGATGCCGTTGGTAGCATCCACGTAGATGAAATCCACGCCTGCCTCGGCAAGCATGTAGCCGTGCTTACGGATCACCCATTCGTCGTCCGAGTTGTAATAGCCGAAATAGGGCTGCGCCCAATAGTGCGCAAATCCAAGGTTGCCCTGCGGGATCAGATCCCAAACGGCATCCACACCGCCCGAAAGGTACGCTGCCGTGTGGTCGAACAGGGGATTTTGTCCCTGCTTGGTGGCATTGTGCCACATAAAGTAGAAGATACCAACCTTTTTCTCGCCCGGGGTTGCGGTATCGCTGCCTACGGGCGTGGTGCGGCCGACGTCATCGGTGGCAACCCAGGTGTCCGCGAATACGTCACGGGAATTGAGCATATCGATGGGATCCGTGGTGGACGCGGAGGATTCACCGGATACCACGATGTCGGAAATTTTTGCTGCTTTTTTCATGTGATGTGTCCAAAAACGCGCGAATCCCGTTCTTGCAACCGGCTCTTCAAGCGGCTCGGTGATGTCGGGCGTCTCGCTTCCTTCCAGATAAAATTCAAGCTTGTCGTCAAGGATGACCAGCTTTGCCAGAGGCGTTTGGGTACCCTCGTTGCTGTAATAGATGGAAATGACGTTGGAAATGGGATCGTCCTCGACGGTCAGTCTGACTCCCTTGGAGAAGTCCACGGGGCAGGCAACCATCTTGCAGCCGGGCCATTTGCCCGTACGCAGACCGATCTTCTGGTCCTTCATCAGAATCCAGACGCGAGAGGATTCGTGGTTGGGTGCCGTACCCGTGCCGGAAAGGCGCAGGCCAAGATAGACGGAGTCGTAATCTGCTTCGGGCTCAGGCTCCGTGGAGGTCAGCTTGAACTGGTATGTGGCGGTCACGGTTTCGTTGAACTTGACGCCTATGTTGAAGTTGGCAACCGTGTTGGCGTTGAGCGTAACCGAGCCCTTTTTGGCTTTTCCTTCACCGATTGCGAACACGGGATCGGGATGATCTGCATGGTATTCATGCTGCTCGGAGATCACCATTTCCTTTTCGGTGACCGTTTGCTTTTCAAAGCTCAGATCGGTGGTATTCTGAAAAGGCCCGTGCTGCGGCTCGGAGCGATCCACCTCTTGCGTACCGGGCTCTTCGGTGGTATTTTGCTCTGTGCTTTGCGTTTCAGGATCCTGCTCGTTGCCACGGCAGGCAAAGCAGCCGAGCAGCATGGATGCGCAGATGGCGCACAGTATCATTCGTTGGATCAATTTGGGCATGTTTTTTCTCCTTTTCTATGAGCTGATGCGTGTTACGGGTTGGCGTAAAGGTCGTTGTAATAAATGTTGTTTTGCTCGGTTGCGATCGGTCTGTATGCAAAGAGGAAGACGGCGTCACCGTAGCTGACCGGCTCTTTGGTGGGCTGCTTTTTATTCATGATACGGGAGTCTGAGCCGTGGTCGTAGCGCAGCGCTTTTCCGTCCTTGACGTCCGAGGCAAGCATGAATACGTGCTGCGGCCCGCCGTCCCTTGCGGGATTGACGAATATGATGTCGCCCGCGCGCAGATCCTCGATGCGCGTGATCTTTTCAAAGCCCATCTCCTCGCACCAAGGGTGCAGGTTAGATACCACCTTGCCCTGAACCAAGGGCTGGTCGGTAAAGCCAGCTCGGTACAGGATCCAGTCCACAAGTCTGTCGCAGCTTGTGCGGTGCGGCGCGTGGTTGATGCCGGGATTGGTGCAGGAATCTCCGTACTTGAATTTTTCCACTCTTGCGTAGTTGACAATGCAATATCCCTCGCGCAAGAGATTGGTCTGCAGCAGCGTATAGGGGGCGTATACGATCTCCCCCTTTTCGTTTGCCACGCGATAGCCGTATTTCATGTACTTGTCGCAATATTCCTTTGCTTCGTCGAGTGACGCGAATACTTCCTTGACGTTGTCTTCGGGCAGGTGCAATCTGTCCTCGTACAGGCACACGTAGTATCCGGCATCCACCTCGGGGATGGGCGCTTGCTCGCCGCGATCCTTGGCGATATACGCTTCAGCCTCAGCGCGGTCTGCGCAAAACGCGATCGCTCCGAGAACAAAAAGGTCACCCTTGTTTACAAAGTTGGAATAATCCAATCGGAAACCGTTGTTGAAGCGCACGCACCAATCCTCGGTGGTCTCGTCGGCTTCAAATATCACGTACTGCCAAACGCGCTCGCCAAAGAAATCAAAGTCGCTTTTATAAAGCTCGGTTATGGCGTATTGCCCCTTGGCAGTCTCGCGCTCGTTGGTTGCGTAAAACAATTCAAAAGCGCCGCCCCACTTGGATTGCACCTTGAAAACGATCACTTTTTTCTGTTCAGGGGTAAAGGGTGCGTAGGCTCCCGTGTCCTCGTTGATCGGATATCCCGCTGCGCGGTACATGTTGTCAACGTTCCATTTGATACAGGGATCGCGCGATTCGCTCTTGGCCGTGGCCTCCAGTCCGTTTTTGCTTTGCGCGATGGTGGTCGCGGTGCCGCGTCCGAATGCCGTTTTGAATACCGTTTCATCCAGATCGGCAAGATTGATGCGGTCAGGATAGGGGATCAGATAAGGCAAAGGCTCAGGCTCGGTTTCGGACTCGGTCTGTTCTGTTGCGGTGCTTTGCTCGATTTGCTCCGATGCGACCGTGTCAAGCTCCGGATCCTTTGTGCCGTTTACGTCCTTGCAAGCGGCAAGGGTTGTCAAAAGGGACGCAAGTCCCAATACGTAGCAAAGAAATTTTTTGGGAGTCATTCGCTCATCCTTTCTTCTCGGCTGAGAAAATGTAGTTAATGATATAATTATTGTAGCATGTAAGACTTGTCTTTGTCAAGCATGCACAAACAACTTGTGTATTTTAGTCTGTGTTTTCTGTCTATTTGTCTTATTTTCTTGACAAGATTTATTCCATGATTTATAATACAGATATCACAAAAGATTATGAACGGAAGGAAAAGACATATGAATACCGTACCTCGTTTTTCATTTCAATACAGGGGGAAGCCCTTTGATCTTGCGGATGCCAAGGTGACTGCGACCGATTACGGCCGTCTGTACGAGCTGTCCGACGGGCTGCGCGTTGAGCTGCATATCAAGAAATATTCCAAGTACAATGCGATCAGCTGGATGCTCTGGATTGAGAATCGCGGAGAATGCGACAGCGGCCTGATCAGCAACCTGCTGGATTGCGATGCTACCTGGTGCTTTGCCGAGGTCCCCGGGCAAACACCGCCCCTTTCTTTGTTTGATACCGACGGCTGTGCAGGCTACGAGGCCTATCTGCGCTCCGACCGCATCTCGGAGGAATGCAAGGTACACGAAACCAAAATGCCCTTGAATACCTCGCGCTCCTTCCATCCCATGGGCGGCCGCTCCTCGAGCGGACAGATGCCTTTCTTTGAGTTTTATACCGAGAATCGCGGCCTGTACGCCATCATCGGCTGGTCGGGACAGTGGCACGCAACCTTTGCGCACACACAAGGGGACACGCTGGAGCTGAAAACCGGTCTGGAATACACCGCCTTCAAGCTGCATCCGGGCGAGAGGATCCGCACCTCCTCCATCCTGCTCATGGAATTTGCCGGTACGCGCGTGCAGGGTAGCAATCAGCTCCGCCGCCTGATCAAGAACGAGCTGTGTCCCTTTAGTCCCGAGCAGCTTCCCTTTGCGCTGGAGGGTATGGGACTTACCACCGAGCGTCACCTTTACCATTTGAACAACTTCCGCAACCATGGTGTCAAGGCCGATTACTATTGGATCGACGCAGGCTGGTACGGCAAGGGCGGCACGCCCGGAGCGGCCGATTGGTATAAGCAGGTCGGCAACTGGCAAGTGCGCCCCGACGAGCATCCCGACGGCCTTCGCGACGTGGTGGATACCGTGCATGCGTCGGGTATGAAGTTCCTTTTGTGGATGGAGCCGGAGCGAGCTTATCCGGGGACGGATCTGGCTGTACAGCATCCCGATTGGCTGTATCCGTTGGACGGCTTTTATCTGCTTTTGCGCCTTGACAAGGACGAGGTTCGAGAGTATCTGTTTGACCTGATCTGCTCCTTTATCGATAAGTTGGATATCAAATGTTTCCGCCAAGACTTCAATATGGAGCCTTTACAATCCTGGCGCATTACCGACGAGATGGATCGCGGCGGTATGAACGAAATCAAGTATATCATGAATCTCTATCGCCTTTGGGACGATCTGCGTGCAAAATACCCCGATCTCGTGATCGACAACTGCGCCTCGGGCGGCCGCCGCATCGACTTTGAGTCCTTGCAAAGAGCCATTCCGATCTGGCGCACCGATGCCTTCTGTGAGCCGGATCTCGATCCCGATGCAATTCAGACTCAGATGTTTGGGTATAACCGCCTCGTACCTTGCTCGGGCGGCGTGTGCAAGAGGATGGGGGACACCTATGCAACAAGAAGCTCCTACGCACCTTGTTACGTGGGCAGCTGGTGGTGGACCGACCGCCCCGACCGCCCCGAGCCCACGGAGGAGAATTTTGCATGGATGGCAAGGATGTGCGATGAATATCGCTCGTTGCGCCATTTCTTCTCCTGCGATTTCTATCCGCTGGAAAATGCAGGCTGGTCTTATGCGCACGGTGGCTGGGCTGCTTACCGCTACGACAGGCCCGAGGCAGGGGACGGCATGATCATGGCCTTCCGCCGCGCGGATTCGAATTGCGTCACCTCCTGCTATGTGCTGGAGGGGCTGGATCCCGATGCGACCTACACCGTGACCGATATCGATTCCGGGGATGTGTGTGAGATCACGGGCAAGCTCCTGACCGAAGAGGGGCTTTGCGTGACCATCCCGAACAAGCGACAGAGTAAGATACTGCTTTACAGCAAAAAATAATTCCTTTGCGTAGCCGAACGGGAGCCGAACCGAATTGCCCGACGGCGATGCATTTTCGCATCTTTCGGCGTGCTTTCACTCGCAAGATTGATATCTTGCTTCGCAAAATCCCACCAAAATCTATCAAAAATGCAT